>JADJOE010000003.1:331854-663709 GCA_016713905.1 Candidatus Vicinibacter proximus | reverse complement strand
TAAAACTGCAGCAGGCAGATTATTATATCGGATCACTGAAAGCGCTCAAACTTCAACAAAATAAAATTGATCAAACAGAAGCTCTGTCTTTACTAGAAAAAGAGCATCCCAATATCCGCCAAGTATTGGATTACCTCCTTGAACAAAATGAATTACAAAAACTAATTGAAATATCCTGGAACTTATGGCTGTTCTGGTGGGTCAACGCTCACACAAAAGAAGGATATGCGTGGTTGAAAAAGGCCTGGGAACAATATCAATTATGGAATTTACCACTGGATGAGAGAACATTCTCCTTACTGGTGACGAATGTAGGCATCATGTCATTCCTCCAAAGAGATTTCATTACCTATCAGGCCACATTATTAAAAAATCTTGAATTGATACAAAATCAAAAAGATGATGAATTGGTGGCAACAGCCTTACTGATTTCAGGGATTGTTTCTACCATTGTAAAGGAATATCAGCTGGCAGAACAACAACTTCAGATAAGTCTCCAGAAGTATAAGAAAATTGGATTGACTACCGGCATCAGCCTTGCGTTAAGTGGATTGGGCCGAAATTCCATTTATTTTGGAAATAAGACCGGAGAAGCAAAAGAATATTATCGTCAAAGCATTGCTTTGGCAAAAGAGGATCACAATGAGATTTCCGTGATCATATGTTTAAGCGGATTTGCATTGTGTGAGGTCATGGAAAAAAATGCGGATGCCAAGAATTATTTACGCGAAAGCATTTTGCTCAGCCAAAGTCTGCACTTCTACGAAGCATTGGCCTGGTCACTTGAAATTTGGGCACTGGTTTCCATTAATGAAAACAAATTTGATCATGCAGTAACTTTATTGGGTGCGGTCAATTATTTAAGAAATTCTACCCATATGCCTGTATGGGATGATCTGGAGGCAGTAATTGAGGATGCTAAGAACAAGGTGCATAGTCTCATGGATCCTAAAGAATTTGCTGCTTCCTGGGCAGAAGGGACCAAAATGAATATCGACAAAATGGTCAGCTTTGCCATGGAAAAATAAAATGGCAATAGGCCTAAATTCTGCAACTAATGGCAACGACATCGATGCCGTAAGATCAAGTAATTTTAATTCTACATTGCATGTCCACTTTAGAATCTGAATTCTTCCATACGAGGTAATCCATTCCTCGCCTTATTTGGATTTTTTAAAAAAAAATATCCGCCAAAAGTTCAATAAAATTAAGTCCACATACATCTTAAATTTCCTGATCACCGGATTTCAAACCCTAATAATTATCATCCCGCTAGATGATAAACATTTATCGGACATAAAGATCCACTATTAAAATGAATAGTAAATTTGCAGGATCATTCTTTAGATTAAATTGAAGAACCGAACATTCATCCAGTGAAAAATGAAATTATATCATCTAAAAATTAAAGATCATGAAAAATTTAACTTCCCCCACAATAGGGCATTTCGTTGCGGAGGACTATCGAACAGCAAGCGTTTTCGAAAAATATGGCATTGACTTTTGTTGTAAAGGAGGAAAGACGATTGAAGAAGTTTGCACACAAAAAAACATCTCCGCACAGGAACTAAGCAAAGAATTGAAGCTGGCTTGTAAAGTTCCGGGTAATAGCGCCATGAATTTTCAAAAATGGCCATTGGATTTATTGGCAGACTACATTGAGAAAAAACACCACCGGTATATTCTGCAGAACAGTCCGGCAATCATACAGTTTTTGGATAAACTGTGCAAAGTTCATGGCGGCAGACACCCTGAATTGTATGAAATCAACAAGGAATTCAATGAATCAGCTCTGGAGTTAAAGGCACACATGAAGAAAGAGGAAATGATACTTTTCCCATATGTGCGATCACTGGTATCTGTAAGAGTGAACCCTGATGAGCACATGAGTCCAGGCTTTGGAAATGTCCAAAACCCCATCCGAATGATGATGCAGGAACACGATGTCGAAGGAGAAAGATTTAGAAAAATGTCATTACTCAGCAATGGTTACACTGCACCGGAAGATGGTTGTACCACCTACAGGGTCTGCTATTCCATGTTGAAAGACTTTGAAAAGGACCTACACCTTCATATCCATTTGGAAAACAACATTCTGTTCCCTAAAGCCATCGAGCTGGAGAATGAATCTCATGCCTTGCATCTTCAACATTAAGGTTTATTAAAACTTTAAAGACGTAAGAAACTTATCAAAACACAAAATCCTATGAAAAAAGACGTAAAAGAAAGTTGGGCAGAACCCTATAAAATAAAGATGGTGGAATTGTTAAAAATGACCACCCCTGCTCAAAGGAAAAAAGCGCTAAAGGAAGCCGGTTTCAATACATTTTTACTAAAATCCGAGGACGTCTACATTGACTTGTTGACCGACAGCGGCACGTCTGCCATGAGTGACCGCCAATGGGCCGGCATGATGATGGGTGATGAAGCCTATGCCGGCAGTCGCAACTTTTTTCATTTGGAGGAGGTGGTGCGCGACGTGTACGGTTACAAATATTTAATTCCGACTCATCAAGGGCGGGGTGCTGAAAATATACTGTCCAAAATACTGATCAAAAAAGGCGACATCATCCCCGGAAACATGTATTTCACCACTACCCGCCTCCATCAGGAACTTGCCGGAGGTAAGTTTGAAGACATCATCATTGATGAGGCTCACGATGCTGAAAATGAGTTTCCATTCAAAGGAAATGTGGACCTCAACAAACTTGAGCGGCTCATCAAAAAATACGGTGCTGCCAAAATTCCCTATATCAGCATCGCTACCAGTGTAAACATGGCCGGCGGACAACCCATCAGTATTCGAAATTTAAAAGAGCTCAGAACCCTCACCAAGAAGCATAAGATAAAGATCATACACGACATGACCCGTGTGGCAGAAAATGCCTATTTCATTCAGCAAAGAGAGAAAGGTTACGCAAACAAGACAATTAAAGAGATTGTCAGGGAAATCTGCAATTTAACCGACGGCGCCACCATGAGCGCAAAAAAAGATGCACTCGTCAATATTGGCGGCTTTTTAGCAGTCAATGATTGGGATGTCTTTGAAGAAGCCAGGAACATGGTCGTCGTGTATGAGGGGCTGCACACTTATGGTGGGCTTGCAGGAAGAGATATGGAAGCCATGGCGATTGGGATCAGCGAGAGTGTAAGTGACGCACATATCCGAGCCAGGGTTGGTCAGGTTATTTATCTGGGCGAAAAAATGATGGAATATGGCATCCCTATTGTGAAGCCCATTGGTGGTCATGGCATTTTTGTAGATGCAAAAAAATTCCTCCCTCACATCCCTCAGGAGCAGTTTCCTGCACAGACACTGGCCGCTGAAATTTACCTGGACTCAGGAGTCCGCACCATGGAAAGGGGCATTGTCTCCGCCGGTCGTAAAGCCAATGGTGACAATTATTTTCCAAAACTGGAGTTGGTCAGATTTACCATTCCCCGACGGGTGTACACCCAGGCGCACATGGATGTCATTGCTGAATCCACCTGCCGGGTATATGAACAACGTCATAAAATCAAAGGGTTAAAAATGGTATACGAACCAAAATACCTAAGATTCTTCCAGGCGAAGTTTGAGAGGATGGAGTAGATGTTTTGAAAGGTATTTGAAAGCAAAATTTAATGTATAAATTTTATAATTCGTTGTAATGTCAGGGCTACGCCCTTTTATTTATTTTGTATTACAAGTTATGAAAATTGTAGGGCTAAAACCCCGTTTTATATTTATTTAAATGCAGATGACATTGTTCTGATATTTTCGTGATTTTGATGTCAGGGTTACACCCCTTTATTTTTATTTTACTTTCCTTGATATGAAGATTTAGGGGCTAACACCCCAATTTTTATTTATTGAAAATTTAGATTACGGAATCCTTAATTATATATTTTTACTTTCATAATTATTAAGATTTTGTGGTTAAAGTCCTATTTATCTGTTTGCCACAATTTCAGATGAAGTTGCTCTGGAATTTTCGCAGTTTAGATGTCAGGGCTAAGCCCCTCTATTTATATTTTTGCTTTTATAATTATGAAGATTTTAATCTAATGCCCCGTTCCTTATATTTGTTGAAATTTAAGGGGCGTTAGCCCCTACATCCTCGTAGCAAAATGTGTTGTGTGAATTGGAGGAGAGGCGTTAGCCATGACATCATTTCAATTCATAATATTCAAACAAATATTTTTCGTCATAATCAATATTAAATTTTTTCAAGAGTAACAAATATTCATCCCTGAACGGTTTCTTTTTATGATGTTCAGGTTGGTTTAAAATATATCTCACCACATTGTCAATATCTGATTTAGAATAAGAAAAAGCGCCATATCCTTTCTGCCATGCAAATATCCCTGGAATGTATTTTTTTTCATTAAGCCATTTCGATGATCCCGACTTGACCTGTTCCATGAGTTTCGAGGCCGACATTGTTGGATCCATTCCAACAAAAATGTGCGTATGATCTGGATTACAATAGATAGCATAGGTTTTACACTTGTGATTGGTCACGATACCACACATCACCTTTTCTAATTCCTCCCGAAAGGCTTCTTTGATAAGGTTTTGTCTCCCTTTAACAGTAAAAACAAATTGCATGTATAATTGGGTATAGGTGTTTGCCATAATATATTAAAGTGTAAGGGTTATTGCTTTTAATTCTTGTTCTCGTTACCAAATTTACGAAAATTTTGTAGTTAACACTTAAAATTTTTGTTTGTCTCAATTTTAGATGAAGTTGCTCTGGTATTTTAGTTGTTTTGATGTCAGGGCTACGCCCCTCTTACGAAGATTTTGGGGCTAACGCCCCTACATTAATATTTTCAATTTGTTCATTGGGATTCTTCATTTGCATAAGCAAACAAAACCTGAATTAAATATTTTTTGGAGTTTTAGGGTTTCCATATCTTGACTTTTAGTGTTTATTCATTCATCTATTAAAAATATGAAGATACCGGGGCTAACGCCCCTATTTTATTATTTTCAATTTGTTCATTAGGTTTCTTCACTTTCATCAGCAAACAAAATCTAATATAAATATTTTTTTGGAGTATTAGGGTTTCCATATCTTGACTTTTAGTGTTTATTCATTCATCAATCAAAAATACTAAGATTTTGTGGTTAATGCCTCATTTTATTTTTTGAAAATTCAAATGAAGGTCCCCTCTCATCTTCGTTGTTTGGATGTCAGGGCTACGCCCCTTTATTTTCATTTTCACTTTCCTAATTAGGAAGATTTTGGGGCTACCCCCCGTTTTATATTTTTTTAAATTCATATGACGTTGCTTTGATATTTTCGTAATTATGATGTCAGGGCTACGCCCCTCTATTTTTATTTTTGCTCTCCTAATTACCAAGATTTTGGGGCTAACGCCCCGCTTTTATTTTTTATCGAAAAATCGAGGGGCGTTAGCCCTGATATTTTCATAGCAAAATGTTTTTCGTAAATTAATGAGGGGCATTAGCCCTGATATTTTCATAGCAAAATGTTTTTCGTAAATTATTGAGGGGCGTTAGCCCTGATATTTTCATAGCAAAATGTTTTTCGTAAATTATTGAGGGGCATTAGCCCTGATATTTTAATAGCAAAATATTTTTCGTAAATTAATGAGGGGCGTTAGCCCTGATATTTTCATAGCAAAATGTTTTTCGTAAATTATTGAGGGGCGTTAGCCCTGATATTTTCATAGCAAAATGTTTTTCGTAAATTAATGAGGGGCATTAGCCCTGATATTTTCATAGCAAAATGTTTTTCGTAAATTATTGAGGGGCGTTAGCCCTGATATTTTCATAGCAAAATGTTTTTCGCAAATTATTGAGGGGCGTTAGCCCTGATATTTTCATAGCAAAATGTTTTTCGCAAATTATTGAGGGGCGTTAGCCCTGATATTTTCATGGCAAAATGTTTTTCGTAAATTAATGAGGGGCATTAGCCCTGATATTTTCATAGCAAAATGTTTTTCGTAAATTATTGAGGGGCGTTAGCCCTGATATTTTCATAGCAAAATGTTTTTCGTAAATTAATGAGGGGCGTTAGCCCTGATATTTTCATAGCAAAATGTTTTTCGTAAATTATTGAGGGGCGTTAGCCCTGATATTTTCATAGCAAAATGTTTTTCGCAAATTATTGAGGGGCGTTAGCCCTGATATTTTCATAGCAAAATGTTTTTCGTAAATTAATGAGGGGCGTTAGCCCTGATATTTTCATAGCAAAATGTTTTTCGTAAATTATTGAGGGCGTTAGCCCTGATATTTTCATAGCAAAATGTTTTTTGCAAATTATTGAGGGGCGTTAGCCCTGATATTTTCATAGCAAAATGTTTTTCGTAAATTAATGAGGGGCGTTAGCCCTGATATTTTCATAGCAAAATGTTTTTCGTAAATTAATGAGGGGCGTTAGCCCTGATATCTTTTAGATTTTATTGCCAGGGCTCCGCCCCTATCCTTATATTTTTACCATCTATATTATGAAGATTTTAAGGCTAACACTCCGTTTTTACCTTTGTAGCCAATCCTTGGTATTTATAAAAAGGGTAGCAAATAGGGTGGCAAAAATAAAAAATGCCTTGTAAATCTACATTTACAAGGCATTCCAGTGATCCCGTCAGGATTCGAACCTGAGACCCTCTGCTTAGAAGGCAGATGCTCTATCCAGCTGAGCTACGAGACCATTAACCTCCAAAAATTTTGGAGGCGCAAATATAAGATTTTTAACGAATTCAGGCTTAATTAATTTATCAATTTTAAGCTGGTGACCTTACCAGATTCATGATGCAACTGTACTAAAATCATGCCTTTTGGCATTTGGTTCCTTCGGATGCTAAATTGCTGACTTTGAACACTTTGAGACAATACACTTTGGCCATTCAAAGTGAATACCACAAAAGATTCTACCTTCTCCGCTGAACTGAATTTAATCGCAGCATCGTCCATAGAATAACTTACCAGGTTGGTCTTCGGGTCATCTGTGGCTACAGTGGATTTGATGGTGAAACTAAAAGTCTGAATGCAGGATCTGGCATCTGTTATCGTCAAACTGTACACTCCTGCCTTCAAATTTACAATCTGGCTTGATTTAAATCCATTACTCCAGTTGTATGCATATGGGGCTGTTCCACCTTGCACAACGATTCTGATGCTACCATTGGTGGTCCCGTTGTCGTTTACAATTACAGAATCTTTCAGACTGAGTGGTTCAGTAAAATAAAGTTCTACTAACAAGGTACTGTCGCACCCATATTGATTTGTCAGTTCGAAGGTATGGGTAGTTTTATTTTTATCAAAGAACACCCCATTGATGGTGCTGGTGGATTCATTACAAAGGGTATCGTAATAAAATTCTCTGGTGTCCCCATTGAAGTTTACGAGAACATTAATCAACGAATCACAACCCAAATAAGATTTTCCTTTCATGGTATCCGCGCCAAATGAATTGCCCTGATAATATGCTTTACCATTTATGGTCAGGGTATCCCCTATGCAGGCATCTTTGGTATAATTGGTCACAATGAGTGGACATTCATACAATCTCAGTGTCCAAAAATCCGGAGGCACGGTATTGGTAACCGGCAAATCATTATTGGTACTGAAACTGGTAGCCATAAAATAAGTATTTCCCATACCGTCTGTAGCCATAGAAGATGCAGTCTCCCCTTTAGTACCTCCGTAATGCTTGGCCCAAAGTACATTTCCGCTGGTGTCCAATTTCATCATGGCTACGTCTTTATCTCCGTAATTACCATCCAAATCTCCATCGTTTGAAAATGAAGTACATAACAAAAGAATATTGTTGTCTTGATCCAGGATTGCTTTTACTGCTTCATCATCCTTGGTTCCACCGAGTGGTTTTTTCCAAAGAATTTTACCATCGCTTTTAATTTTAACCATAATGATATCTTTTCCACCTTTGATGCTATCAATATCTCCTCCTTTCATGCTGGTGTTGATAAACAAAATGGCTGATCCGTCTTCAAAACCTACGGCATCTGCAAATAGATCATCCCCGGGTCCGCCTATGATTAAACTCAAGAGTTGATTGGAATTCCTGTTCAATTTTACACCAAAAACATCTTTCCCACCTTTGTTGGTCAAGCCGGTAAAATCACCTTCGTTACTGGAAGAGGTTTCTCCGAAAAGGAAAAAATTAGCCCCATCGGCCCTTAATATCTTTTTTACAAATTCATCTTTGGTTCCACCCAGATTTCTGCTTCTCACTACATTTCCTGCTTCGTCAATGGTGCCTACCAAGGCATCAAATCCGCCTTTATTGGCAGTCATATCCCTATCGGTGGATTTGGATGCGCCTGCAAATATGACCTTGCCAGGTTCCAGAAAATAGACATCATTGATCTGGTCGTTATTGGTTCCACCAAAATTCTTTTCCCAGACCTTCATGTTTTTCTTGGGATCATAGACCATGATCCAACCATCTAGCAAGCCGTGTATGTTGGCAATATCCCCACCTTTGCCATTGATGGTGCCGACCGTCATCAAATTACCACCCGGGAGATAGGCAAATGAATTCAGAAAATCGTTGGACGGAGAACCAAATGTTTTAATGTGCCTTAATACACCTTGAGGTGTAAAAACGCATATAGCTGCATCGTCAAGTCCCTTGTTTACAAGATTGGGTGAATTGGATTTGCCTACCGCAACGATCAAACTGTCTTCATATATGGCCATTTCATTACAATAATCGCCCTGACTGCCCCCGAAGATTTTATTCCAGATTTTGATTGGTTGTGAGAAACCGAAAATAGGAACACACAAAATCAACCCTAACACTACAAATTGTTTCATACTTTTATCAATTAAACAATGAAGTTACATAATTTGGATTGCATATCCAAAATTATTGCCAATAATTAATCCATGAAGGTGCAAATTGAAATCGGATGGGGGGAGGTCCTTAAAGAAGAGTTTGATAAAGAATATTTTATAAAAATTGTTGATTTTCTTAAACTGGAAAAATCAAGGGGCAAGGTTATTTTCCCTCCGGGGTCTTTGATCTTTAATGCATTTGATCTGTCCCCTTGGGACAAGACAAGGGTGGTTATTCTTGGTCAGGATCCATACCATGGCATTGGAGAAGCAATGGGATTGTGTTTTTCTGTTCCAAAAAGCATTAAAATTCCACCATCCCTAAAGAACATCTATAAAGAGATTCAAAGCGACCTAGGATTCCCCATCCCGGAACATGGAGATCTAAGTCCCTGGGCAAGGCAGGGCGTTCTGATGTTGAACGCCTCGCTTACTGTGGAAAAAGACCAAGCCAATTCACACAAAAACATAGGCTGGCACCAATTTACAGATCAGGTCATCCAAAAACTCAGCAGCCAAAAATCTTATCTGGTCTTTCTCCTATGGGGTAATTATGCGCGTTCAAAAAAGATACTCATCGATGAAACGAAACACCTTATTTTGGAAAGCCCACATCCTTCTCCTTTGGCTGGGGGTGGTTTTTTTGGTCAAAAGCATTTCTCGAAAACGAATCAATACCTCAAGGAACATGGGAAAATTCCGGTCAATTGGAAAATTTAAATTAGAAAAACATTGCATTTGTTCAGATTGTATATCTTTGGCTCATTAATTAACTAAACGATTATTTTTATGAAAGCCAAATTTTTAACCCTTTTCGTTTTCTTTGTATTGGGTTCCGTATGCGCACTTAAAGCTCAGGATTACAAGTCAGCCATTGGTGCCAGATTGGGATATCCTTTAAGTCTTTCTTACAAAACCTTCATCAGTGAGAAAGGAGCTATTGAGGGAATACTTGGATTCAGAGGTTACAGCTATTACAGCTGGATCACCGTTTCTGCATTGTATCAACACCATATGCCAATAAAGAGTGTAGATGGTTTGAATTGGTATGTTGGAGGAGGAGCCAGCGTTTTCTTCTGGAACTATGACAATGATTATTACCCAAACAACGATTATTCAAAGTTGTCTTTTGGTATCCTTGGCAATATTGGTCTGGATTATAAATTCAAAGACATTCCTTTGAACATCAGTGCTGACTGGATTCCTTCAGTAGGTTTTGGTGGAGATTTCTTGACCGGTTTCGGTGGATCTTATGGTGGATTAGCCGTTAGATATGTGTTGAAATAAATACTTGAAAAAATCTAAAAAAAAAGCTGTCTGATTTTCAGACAGCTTTTTTTTTGGGGGCAAAACCCATTATATGCATTAGAATTTCCATTCCAAGTCAAAGAATTTCAGCTTTAGCTGTTCCTTCACGTGTCTTGCTGTCGCAAGCCATTTCGCTTTGCGAAAACCGTTCAGTCATCTTCAAGGACAAACACTTTCTCGTACCGCTTTCGCGCCTGCCTGCCGACGCAGTCAGGCAGGGTTCCTTCCCTAGATGCACTGTCGTGCTTCATTCCGCATTGCGGAAATCGGTCAGTCATCCTACACCATAGGATCCACTATGGCTTGTCAAAAGAAGATAGTTCATTCATGAGAGGGCTTGACTTTTTTGGTCTTTGGCCTTTCATTACGAAACCCTAATGCGTAACATGGGTTAAAACCAACCTGTTTTCTTCGTTCTGGTACTTCCGATTTTGATGCCTAGCATCCCGAGTAATCCCCTGGTTAGTTCTCTTGCCACAGTTCGGCCCACCTGTCTGGTTACTGTGCTGCCCATGACCTTTTCAAGGGTCGATTTTTCTAGCCTTCTTGAGCCTGAGACAGGCTTTTCTTCCTCAAGTTCCCGCTGCGCCTCTTCTAATTTTCTGGTAAGCATTTCTGATGCGCTTTCTCTATTGATTATTTCATTGTAATAATCCGCTATTTCAGAACGAGAACTGATGCTTTCCATTTCCTCTACAGTCAATACATCCATTCTGGATTCCGGCGCGCGCATCATGGTATGCGCCAATGGTGTGGGAATACCCTTTTCATTGAGCGCAGTAACCAATGCTTCTCCGATTCCCAGTTCGGTGATCAAATTCTCGACCTCATAGAATCTGGTATCCGGATAGTTCTCGGAAGCCAGTTTAATGGCTTTTCGGTCTTTTGCGGTAAAAGCCCTGAGTGCATGTTGAATTTTTAATCCAAGTTGACCCAAAACTTCATCCGGAATGTCTATTGGATTTTGGGTGATAAAAAATAATCCAATTCCTTTGGATCTGATCAGTTTTATGATCGTCTCCAACTGATTCACCAATGCAGGAGTTGCTTCTTCAAACAATAAATGCGCTTCGTCCAGAAAAAATACAAGCTTTGGCTTTTCAAGATCCCCGGCCTCCGGAAATTTGGTATAGATCTCTGCAAGCATTTGCAACATAAACGTGCTGAAGAACTTAGGTTTATCCTGTATGTCTGCTGCCCTTAATATACTGATCACTCCTCTACCCTGCTTGTTCATTCTGCAAAGGTCGTCCACTTCAAAACTACGTTCCCCAAAAAAGTCTTTGGCACCCTGTTGTTCCAATTCTATAATCTTCCTCATGATCGTCCCTACTGAAGCAGTGGACACTGCACCAAATTCCTTTTCAATTTCTTCCTCCCCTTCGTTGGCAACGAATTGCAAAACTTTCTTAAAATCTTCCAGATCAAGTAAAGGCAAACCACTGTCGTCGCAGAATTTGAACATCATGGAAACTACCCCTTCCTGTGTATCATTAAGACCAAGAATTTTGGACAACAGAACGGGGCCAAACTCGGTGACGGTAGCCCGAAGTTTTACGCCCGGTTGTTTGGAGATGGAGAGCAGCTCCACAAAATTACCATGTGGTTCCCAAGGTATATTAAGTGCAGTGTGACGTTCTGAAATTTTGCTGTTCATGCTTCCTTCTAATGCAATTCCACTCAGGTCGCCTTTGATGTCGAGCAAAACAGAGGGCACGCCTTTAGCAGAAAGCTGTTCTGCCATCAATTGTAGAGATTTGGTTTTTCCGGTTCCGGTGGCCCCGGCGATTAAACCATGTCTGTTGACCATTCTTAAAGGAATGGAAATTGGTGCCTCCGGCAGGACTTCCCCATCCAACATCCCACAGCCTAAGACGATGGAATCTCCCTTAAATTGATAAGCGGCTTTTATTTCTGAAATAAACTCTTCTTTCATCTACTAGATTTTCAATACAAAAGTAATTCAATAAACATTCATTTTGGTTTAAGCTTTTTGCAGGATGTTTTACTTTGATTAATTCGCCATTTAGTTTAGTCTATGTATAAAAAAGTAAATCCTGTCTAAGCTTCGTATAAAAAATATTGTTTTCTATAATTCACCTAATAAAAAATACTTTATCTTGCACATCAAACACTATTATGAGCAGAACAATTACCCTATTGTCTTTACTACTTTTATATGCCCCGAAGTTATTGCAGGGACAGCAAGTAGTTTTTGCAAACATGCAGAATGTCAGAGCTTCAGGGATGTCGAACACCGTTATGACGATTTCTAATCCCATAAATTTCACCAGCAACCCCTCGGGCATTCCGGATATCGTCCATTCTTTAGTCTCCATCCAATCCAAGCCCTATACTTTTACTTCAGGATTGTATTCTGTTGCCGGTTCTGTATTGTACAAATTCAAACCTCAACAAGGTTTTGGATTTAAGTGGCAGGCTGAAGGATCAAAAGAATTAAATGAGCATATCCTGGGTCTATGTTATGGGCGAAAGCTTGGAAAATCAAGCAGTATGGCTTTAGGTTTGAATTATTTTATCCGAAATCTTCCAGAATCAAAAACGGAAAATGCCTTTGTTCCGGAACTAAGCATACTTAGTGCACTCAGCAAAACGCTAAGTGCAGCAGCACTGGTTATCTACCCGATTCCTGTGAAAATAAAAAACAATACACCATTACCTACGGTCATTAGATTAGGCATTGGTTATCTTTTGAATTCAAAATTTAATATCCAGCTAGAGGCACATAAAACTAGTTTGATACCAGTTTCTATAAACCTTGGGATGGAATATATCCCGGTCAAAAATATAGCTTTGAGAAGCGGATACAACACGGATGGAAAATTCAGTTTTGGCTTTGGATTTCAATATAAAGAAAACTTATTTTTGGATGCAAGCATGGAACAATATCCACTCATAGGTACGGCTATTGGTTTTGGTTTAAATTATTTAATTTTTACCAATCCAAACTAAAAGTAAGCATTAACTCAAATCAAAAATATTATGCACGCCTATAGGTCTTGCGGTATTAAATCCTTCCCCATATTCTACACCCGAAGATCTGCCTACAACTCTGGATTTTGATTTGATAAATTCTAGAAAATCCTTTCCACTGATTGGTGATTCTGGTTCCGTGGATCCTTCTTTATAAAATTGGGATTCAAATGCCATGATGGATTCCATTTTTTTATCCAAAAAATTAGAAATATCCACCACCAAATCTGGCTTTAAGTAATGATCCTGTATGTAATGATAAATTACTTCCGGACGCCAATTTTCCTGGGTCACGCTCTTATATTCCGTATAAATTTTACGCAAGCCGGATAAAAAACATGCATCCGAAACAAGCTTCGCCGCACGTCCGTGATCCGGATGTCGATCCGACAATGCATTTGCAAAAACAATCTTTGGCCTACAGGCTCGGATGACTCTGATGATATCTTTTAAATTGTTTTCCTCATACCGAAAAAATCCATCCCCAATGTTAAGAATATGACGAAACTCAGCACCAAGAATTTCAGCTGCACGAAAGGCTTCTTTTTTTCTTTGTTCTGCACTTCCTCGGGTTCCCAATTCACCTTCCGTTAAATCTAAGATCCCAAAAGTATAACCCAAAGATTTTTGCAAGGCAAGTGTACCGGCACAAGACAACTCCACATCGTCCGGATGCACCCCTATTGCCAGGATATCTATCTTTTTAATTTTGTCCATTACCATCTGATTAAAGCAGACCCCCAGGTAAAACCACTCCCAAACGCAGCCAAACAAACCAGATCTCCTTTATTCACTTTCCCTGCTTCCCATGCTTCTGTCAATGCAATGGGTACAGAGGCTGCTGTGGTGTTCCCATAACGCTGGATGTTATTCCAAACCTGCTCATCCTTAAGACCCAATTGCCGTTGCACAAACTGGCTTATTCTCAGATTGGCCTGATGTGGAATGAGCAAACTGATATCCGAGCTTTTCAAGTCGTTTGCTTTCAAGGCTTCGTGAATTACTTCCGGAAATTTGGTGACGGCTGTTTTAAAAACCAACTGTCCATTCATATTCGGAAATATGTCCTGCTCCTGCCACATTTTTTCGGTTAGAAATATTCCTCCGTACTCCTGATCCGTATAACCGAATCTCTCCAAACCCAAATGATATCCACCATGACAACCGGGATTTATAAAAGCCAATTCTTCTGCATGAGTACCGTCCGCATGCAGATGGGTAGACAAGATCCCTGAATTTTCCTCTAAACTGGGTTGGAGTACAACTGCTCCGGCACCATCCCCAAAGATGACTGAAACATTCCGCCCACGGGTCGAATAATCCAATCCCATGGATTGCATTTCTGAACCTACCAATAAAATATTTTTATACTTGCCGGTTTTAATAAACTGATCTGCAATAGACAGACCGTATATAAATCCTGAACATTGATTGCGCACATCCAAAGCCGGCATCTCTTGTGCAGTAATCTTCATTTCGCGTTGTAACAACACCCCACATCCCGGAAAAAAATAATCGGGACTTAGTGTGGCGAAAATGATAAAATCTATATCCTCTTTTTGAATCCCAGCTCTTTCTATGGCAATTTCAGCTGCTCGCGCGCCCATGGTTGTGGTAGTTTCCTGATGTAACTTTCCATACCTTCTTTCCTGAATTCCTGTACGCTCCTGAATCCACGCATCGGTAGTATCCATTAAGTTTTCTAACTCAGAGTTAGGCACTATCCTTTCCGGTACATAATATCCAAGACCTGCAATTTTTGTATGAAACATGGTGTGTCTATTTAATTACTAAAAACGATTTTACTTGATATCCTGAGTTTGTTTTCCATTGAATAAAATAACTCCCCGGATCCAGGTGGGAAATATTTATTCTGTTTGTAGAATCAAACGAGGAGTAAGTGCCTACAAATTCAATGGATTTGCCGCTGGCATCCAAAATTCTGTAAGACAAAATTGGTTCTTCCACCCTAATTTCCATAAAATCCTTAGCGGGTTGTGGGCTGATGGTAATTTGGTTTTGAGTATTGTCGATGGAATTTTCTGATGTAGGCCGCACCACCAAATTATCTATCCATAATTTGCTTCCTGGTTTTGGTTTGCCTATTTTGTCCGCCGGCATTCCGGGATAAAAATTTCCAGCGTAAATTTCCACATAAATGGAATCAGATTCTTTGATAAACGCGGGTGATGTATGGTCTATGCTGGTGTAGGAACGGGTAGACAGCAGTGGTGCGGCATAAATATGCACCAGTTCTCTACCTCCGATCTGAGGATTGTATCTTACAGCCCGGATCACTACCCATGCAGTATCCAATCCTTTTGGTTCATATTTGTAGGAATAAGAAACTTTAAGTTTTGTGGCTTTAAATGGTAATGCGGTGGCTTGGCCTGAACCTGTTTCCCCTATGGTGCAAAAACCAGCAGAAAGATTGATGCCCAATTTATTGATTTGCCTATGTTCCAATTGTAGACTGTAATTCCCTTCATTGGCATCGGTACTCTTTACCACGGTTTGAGGCAGTCTCAGCAAAGCAGAAATCAAATTTGTGCTGGCCCATTGTTCAGGTTCTTCAAAAGAAACGTCCTCCCATTTTTCGAAATCATGATTTGGCATCTGGCTTAAAGTATTTGGAAAAGTAAGTTCTTCCAATTCGATAAATGATCCTTCTTTGGGATTGTCCAAATTGCCGGAGGCCAAAAGAAAAAATACAGTATCCGGTGCAATTCCTGATGGAATCAGAGGCAGTGAAAATCGGGTAAATTGATTTTGTTGACCCACTATAGGAAAAACATTGAAAGAAACCGGAATGCCCGTTCTTTTAAAAATCAAAACCAGAAATCCTGTATCATTAGCCACCATGTTATAGCGAATCAGCCCTCCCAAACTGTCCGGAACTTTTGTAAACGGAAATCCTCCATTGGGAAGATTTACCAAATCCCCTAAATAAATCAAACCCGGAATAATGGTGGTATCAAACATGGCCCTTTTGTTCTCCAGACGGATAGCGTTTCCAACCGGGCCTTTTATTTTGGTTACATTTGGAGAAAATGTGGAAAAATAGGATTGAAAATTAGCCGTCTCATAAACAGCCGGCTCTTCATACAAGTCATACTTTTGCCAATCTTCAAAATTAAATGTGTATTGCTGGGTAAATGCCCTGTCAGCTACGCAAGTGAAGGCAATCATCAAAAGTAAAAAACGGGTAATCATAAGGCTTTTTTATTTTGCAAAATTTATCCTTGCAAGGTAATTCCTTTTTAGGTAATTCAACCAATTCCACACTAAACTTAAGTCATTCCATAATGTTGATTAATAAAAGCAGCCGCATGAATCTCCACACAACTTATCTCAACGGCGTTAAGTCTCTGTTTAAATATTACAGGTCTTTAGCCGAAAAATCCATTGCTCAGGTGGAACCGGAACAAATCTTCCTCAGGCCTTCCGATGAATCAAACAGCATCGCCATCATTGTCCAGCATATGGCAGGCAACATGATATCCAGGTGGACTGATTTCAAAACGACCGATGGTGAAAAAACCTGGCGAAACAGGGATGAAGAATTTATGGCAATCATTCAGGACAAGGATCAGCTTATGCAAAGATGGGAAGCTGGGTGGATATGCTTTGAACATGCATTGGATTCCATTTACGAAGAAGATTTACAAGAAATTATTTATATCCGAAATGAAGGACACAGTATCATGGATGCGCTGAACAGACAATTGGCACATTATTCATATCATGTCGGACAAATTGTATTTATTGCAAAAATGTTAAAACCAAATGAATGGGTAAGTTTGTCTATTCCCATCAATAAATCAGCCGTTTTCAATACAGATAAATTTTCAGTAGAAAAAGGAGTTCGTCATTTCACTTCTACCACTTCCAACAAGGATGCTGAAGAAAAAAATGGCTAAAAAATCGATGGGTATTGTCGAAAATTTTATAGGAATACTCTGCTGACGATAAATTGCAGAATTAAATTGTGGTACACAATTTAAAAATTGGTCTTTATTCATTGATGAGTTTACGCTTCCCCCAAATCAAACATGTCCAGGAGATTGCCAAGGGTTTCTTTCAGATCCTGTCTATCGACAATAAAATCTAAAAAACCATTGTCGAACAAAAACTCAGACCTCTGAAATCCTTCCGGCAAATCACGCTTGATGGTTTCCTTCACTACCCTTGGCCCTGCAAATCCAATAAGCGCCTTGGGCTCAGAAAAGTTAATGTCTCCCAACATCGCAAAGGAAGCGGTAACCCCACCTGTTGTGGGATCAGTAAGAAAAGAAAAGTATGGCAAGCCATTTTTAGCCATTAAGGTTAATTTGGCTGAGGTTTTGGCCATTTGCATCAGGGAAAAAGCAGATTCCATCATGCGGGCACCGCCTGACTTTGAAATGACCATCAATGCTGCTCTGTCTTCGAGTGCTACATCGATGGCCCTGCTGATTTTCTCTCCCATGACACTTCCCATAGAACCGCCGATAAAACTAAAGTCCATTGCAGCTACCACCAATGGCTTTTTGTTGATGCGGCCAATGGCTACGGTTATCGAATCATCCTTAGAGGAAGATTTCATGGCTTCGTCCAATCTCTTGGCATAAGGCTGAAGGTCAGTAAACTCAAGGAAATCATAAGATCGCAAATCATCGAAAAGCGTTTCATATTTACCATCAAAAAGTATATCAAAATATTGATCTGAACTGATCCTGGTATGGTAATTACAGGACGGGCATTTATAGAAATTCTCCTTCAACTTCATGTTGGTTGAAGTAGCACTACAGTCCGGACATTTGAACCAAAGTCCATCCGGTGCTTCCTTTTTTGATTTTGTCGCTGTTGAAATCCCCTCTTTGAGGCGGGTAAACCATCCCATATCACAATCATTTAGTTAAGAATGATAATGTTCATAAGGATTGGCGCAAATTTATATGTTTTATTTATGATCTAATATAACTATTTTTGTGGGCAACAATCTTAATACACATTCGCTTGATTAACAATTTCTTATGAAAGTATGTTTGATAGGTTATGGTAAAATGGGCAAGGCAATTGAACCTATTTTAGTCGAAAGAGGGCACGAATTGAGTGGAATCGTGACGCGGAGCAATTCCAGCCAATTGGCAGACTTTCTCAGTCAGTCTGATGTTGCCATTGAATTTACTGACCCAGAATCTGCCTTTGACAACCTGCTTTCTTGCTTTGAACACCAGGTTCCTGTGGTTAGCGGCACTACTGGCTGGCTTGCACAATGGGATGATTTGATCCATATTCTTCAAGAAACGGATGGAACTATGCTTTGGGCATCAAACTTCAGTATTGGAGTGAATGTTTTATTTGAAGTCAACCGACTGATGGCCAAAATTATGTCCCGACTACCGGAATACCAGATACAGGTTGAGGAGATTCACCATATTCATAAAAAGGATAAACCAAGTGGTACTGCCGTGAGTCTCATTAATGATATCATGGACAAACACCCAATTTACAAATCCTGGATATTAGATCCCCAAGAGCCCAACGCAGATCAACTGAGTGTCTTGGCGAAGCGGGAAGAGTCCGTTGTAGGTTATCACAAAGTGCGCTTTAAAAGTCCAATTGACCAATTAGAAATCAGCCACGAAGCCTTTACCAGAGAAGGCTTTGCAAAAGGTGCCGTTTTTGCTGCAGAGTGGTTAAAAGGCAAAAAAGGACTTTATACCATGTCTCAGGCTTTGGGATTTTAATCATGGCATTTTATTAATCCCAGGACTTAGATGATTGCGCGTAGTTCCATACAAAAAGTAGTTGAAACCTCCCGGGTAGAAGAGGTTGTCAGGGATTATGTAGATCTGAAAACAAGAGGTTCCAACCTCACTGGTTTATGTCCATTTCACAAAGAAAAAACCCCTTCCTTTTCTGTATCCCCTTCAAAAAACATTTACAAATGTTTTGGGTGTGGTAAAGCTGGAAGTCCGGTGGATTTCATCATGGAAATAGAACAATACACTTTTCCTGAAGCCATCAGACATCTCGCAAAAAAATACAGGATAGAACTGGAAGAAACAGCACAAACTCAGGAAAGCATTGATGAAGCGCTGGAAGTCCAAAGTCTGAACATTGTGAACCAATGGGCACTAGAATATTATTCTGCCCAATTGTGGGAATCGGATCTGGGTAGAAGCATCGGCCTGGGATATTTTAAAGAAAGGGGCTTTTTGGAAACCACCTTAAGAAAATTTGACATCGGATTTGCTCAGGATGAATATCAGGCCTTTACCACGGAATCTATAAAAAAAGGTTATTCTGTTGACCTCCTCAAAAAACTTGGATTAACATCCTCTACCGGGAACGATTTTTTTCGAAACCGAATCATTTTTCCTATTCACAACCAGGGTGGAAAAGTGATAGGATTTGCAGGTCGGGTTCTGGACAAAGAGGCTAAAGTTGCAAAATATATAAACTCTCCGGAGACTGAAGTTTACAAAAAAAGCAAAACACTTTATGGATTGCATCTGGCTAAAACGGCCATTCGAAAATTAGGTTCGTGTATTCTGGTGGAAGGCTATACGGATGTGATGTCACTGGTTCAGTCCGGAATAGAAAATGTTGTGGCCTCTTCTGGAACTTCATTAACCGAAGATCAGGTACAACTCATCAAAAGACATTGTGAAAACGTCATCATCCTTTATGATGGAGATGATGCAGGCATCAAAGCTGCGATGAGGGGAATAGACATGATTCTCAAAGAAGGGCTCAATGTCTATATTGGCTTGATTCCGGACAGAGATGATCCTGATAGTTTTATCCGGAAAGTAGGTTATGAGGGATTTCAAAAATTTTTACAGGAAGAAGTCAAGGATTTTATACTTTTTAAAATCAACCTCCTCAAGAAGGAAACCCAAAATGATCCTATTCAACGCGCAAATGTGATAAACGACATTGTCGGTACCATTGCAAAAATAGATGACCCTGTTAAGAGATCAGTTTATTTACAAAACGCAGCACACTTTTTAAATATTGATGAATCCACTTTGATCAGCAGCGCCAATAAACTCATCAAGGAAGACATTAAAAACAAATCTTTTTCTGCACAAAGAAAAGCACTTGACCACGATGAACAAATCATCAAAGAGCAGGAAGAAATCATTAGTTTTAAAAAACAAAACGAACCTTACTTACATAAGGGAGATGAATTTCAAGAAAGAGAAATTCTTAAAATATTAATGCTGGAAGGAGACAAGAAGTGGAGACAGGAAAACATTACCACTGCTCAATTTTTAGTAGGCAATCTCAATGATGTCATAGACTATTTCGACAATAAATTGTATGCAGAAGTCTTACAACAAGTGGAGTCTCTATTAAAACAAGGGGAAGCTGTCAATTTAAATTATTTTCTGCATCACCCGGATAAAAACATCAGTCACATGGCTATCGAGCTAACCAGTTCGCCTTACGTCTACAGCAACAACTGGGCGGACAAATATGGTATTTATTTACTCGGCAATCAAAGTGACATGGAATATTCTGCGGATGATGTTGAAAAAATAATCAAACACATTAAATACCGTAAATTCCACAAAGTTATTTTGGATATTGACCAACAAATAAAAGCCGCACCAAGCTTTGAGGAGCAAATAGAATTGGTTAAAGCCAGGGAAGAATTAAAAAAAATAAAAAACAATTTATACGAAGAAGTATGGGGAGGATTTAAATAGAAAAAACCATTTCCATAACTCCAAATAATTTTAATAAATATCAAATGAAAAAACTGATCTTCTTTCTTGCATTTATTTTAATAAATACAAATGTTTTTTGTCAAGTGGAAGGAAATTTAAATATTCCCCACATAACTGACAAAATGCCGGAGTGGGCCAAGTTGATGTACGCAACGCCAATAAATTTTATTGCTTTGGAAGAAGCCTACAAAAAATTTTATGACACCCACCCTTTTGAAAAAAATAATTACACCAGATATTACAAGAGGCTGATCATGACTAACAGAATGTTCATGTCAGCAGATGGAAAAATGGAATCCCGTCAGAATCTTGACCGTGAAAACGCCCGAAATCATGTGGCAAACCAATCATTCAGATCCTCCCTGACACCTTGGAAACCCTACAACATGCAAACATATTGGCTGGAGAAAAATCAGGAAACCTGTCCATGGCAGACCAACGTTTATGCCATTGATCTTTGCAAAGCACATCCAGAGTTTTTGGTTTGTGCAACGGAGACTGGAGGACTTTTCAGAAGTCTGGACAAAGGAATAAGCTGGCGGCAGATTGGCATCCAATACCAGTTGGGCTCAGAAGCCATAGCCGTTCACCCTCAAAGTACCGATACAATTTATATTGGCAATTCGGGGCTGATCAGAAGATCTACAGATGGAGGTATAAATTGGACAACCGTTTTAACTGTAGCAGATTTATGGGTTTACGACTTAGAAATACCCACTTCCAGACCAAATGTCATTCTTGCTGCAACCAGCAAAGGTTTGTATCGAAGCGAAAATTCAGGTCAAGACTGGAAGCAGATTTTTCCTGAAGCCAGCTGTGAAATAAAAACGCATCCAAGTAAGAACAATATCATCTATGCGCTTCGATATAATGGGACTAAATCTTCTTATGATCCCTACAAGTCCACGAATTATGGATCAAACTTTACTTTAAAAAATTCCGGTTGGCATACACTAAAAGATGGTGGAGCCCGCATGGCCACGACAGCTGCAGATCCAAAAAGAATTTATGCCATTGTTTTGACCAGCGATAAAGGTCCATATTTAATGCGTAGCAATGATGAAGGAGAGACATGGGTGAATACTGCCAAAGGTTCTTATGATGGCTATGATTCGCCAAGTTTTCCAATGGATAATTGGCAAGGATTTTATGATCTTTCCCTGATGGCATCACAAACCAAAGCAGATGAACTAATTACCGGAACAGGTTCCACTTTTAAATCTACTGACGGAGGTACAACATTTAAAGTTATTGGTGGATATGGCGGAAGTTTTGCTTTACATCCGGATCTTCAAGCCAGCGTTTCGAACGGTACGGAAAGTTGGATTGCAACAGATGGTGGGCTCACCTACTCTACTGATTTTTTTACGGAAGTAAAAAATGCAAAAGCCCTAAATCTTGGATTAAACGGAAGTGATTTTTGGGGATTTGATGCAGGTTGGCATGAAAATGTTTTTGTAGGTGGCCGTTACCATAATGGAAATACTTTTTACCACGAAAATTATGAAGGTAAATTTATACGGATGGGTGGAGCGGAATCCCCCACAGGTTATATTAATCCCATAAAAAACAGAGATTGTTATTTTTCGGATATTGGCGCATACTCCATGCCTGCAAAATTGGATACCAACTGGAAGTGGTTTGGACTTCCCTGCGAAAAATATCCAAATGAATCCTACTATCCGATGGAACATAGTGACATGGTTTGGTCGCCATTGTGTTACCAGACTGTTTACCTTGGACAAAAAAACACGCTTTGGAAAAGTATAAATAATGCCGTTAGTTTTGTTCCGGTTTTCTCTGTACCAAGAGCAGACTCCTGGGTTGAGGCAATAGAAATTTCAAGGAGTAATCCGGAGGTTATTTATTTTACAGAACGAAGCAACAGTATTCCGGATGGTAAAATTTGGAAATCTGTAAATGGCGGAATTAGCTTCTCCGAACTACCTCCACCGGCAGGAACTTCCGGAGGAGAACGCAGAGTAAAAGCAATTTGCCTAAGCGATCAGGATGATCAATTAATTTTTCAGGCACTACGCACCGGTGGCTCCAGCAACAAAGTTTTCGTTTCCAAAGACGGTGGTAAGACATGGTTAAATTTAACTACTGCTAAAATCGGTAATCTTAGAATAAGTGACATTTGTTTTCAGAACGGTACTGATGGTGGCGTTTATATTGCCTGTGATGGCGGTAGAACATTTTATCGTAACCTAAAAATGACAGATTGGGAAGAGCATGGAATGGGCTTAAGTGTAGATCATTTTACCAGGAATCTACGCCCTTTCTACCGGGATGGAAAATTAATCAACGGGAGTAGCATGGGCATTTGGGAAATAGATTTCTTTGAGGAATCTCAACCTGTAGCCCAACCTTCTGTGGACAAACAAATTTCATTTTGTGACAGGGACACATTTTATTTTGAAGATTATTCCGTGCTAAAAATCGATTCTGCAGCAGCATATCTTTGGGAGTTTCCAAATGCTGTTTACGTAAGTGACCCTACAAGTAAATCGACTAAAGTTGTTTTTGGAAAACCAGGAAAATATTCGGTAAAATTAACCGTCAAAAACAATAAAGGGAGTCACTCGAAGACAGTAATGGATATGGTTGAAATCAAGACCAGTACTTGTGCAAGAGACACCATTCCC
Source organism: Candidatus Vicinibacter proximus (assembly GCA_016713905.1). Lineage (NCBI taxonomy): Bacteria > Pseudomonadati > Bacteroidota > Saprospiria > Saprospirales > Saprospiraceae > Candidatus Vicinibacter > Candidatus Vicinibacter proximus. Next base: position 640,223 of record JADJOE010000003.1, on the reverse strand, counting down.
GGTAAAATGCTTGATCTTTCTTTTAGAAATGATTACGCCAGCATTTCCGCAATTCCTGCAATGGCAGATGCAAAAGGTTTCAGCTGCATGGCCTGGATAAAAATCAACAAACCTCAGGATTGCTTTACCCAGATTATTTCTAATTGGGACAGCAACATTGGATTTGGTTTTGGTTTCGCCTTCCAGGGTTACAGACCGACTACAAATCTTACTTTTTTCTGGAAAGGGCAACCCTATCAACTTACCTCTGCCTTTAATCTGGATACTACAAAATGGATCCACGTCGCGATGGTGGTTTATCCCGATTCTGTAAGGCTTTACAGAGATGGTTTGAGCTGGACCCGAAAAGGTGATTTCTCAGGATTCGACCTCAGTAAAACCCCCTGGACGATTGGTCAGGGAGTTCCAGGACAATGCGGAGATTTTGATGGCCAGATGGATGAGCTAAAATTATTCAACAGATCGTTGAGTGAAGAAGAAATTAGATTAAACATGCATCTTATCTCGACCAAACCCGAAGCAGGTTTAGTTGCTTATTACCAGTTTAATGAACCCGGCGAACAAATATTTTATGATAAAGTCAACGTCGCTCATGCCCTGAATGGAAATGGAAAATTACAAACTTCCACTGCACCCATCTCCACCGGATTAAGTGAAAAAATTCTGAATCTGGACAAGGGAAAAAATACATTCGAACAAACAGGCGTAGAAATTTTTCTACAGGACAGGCCTTCTGGACAGCATGAGGTGGCCTCCTATCGTTTGTTTCAAAGACCTGATTCTATGCCTTCGACAGGAACGGAAAAATTTGCAGATCATTATTTTATCATCCGAACCTGGGGATCCATCTCTATCAGTAAATTTGACAGTATAGGATTTAGTGAAATTACCCGTTTTGGCTCCAAGGAAGTGAATGATCCTGCTTCCTTTAAATTTCTCAAAAGACAAGCTTCCAACGAACATTTAAGCGTATGGTCGACAGAGGTTCCGGCAAGCTCTGCAGTGAAAGAGGGATCAAAAATATTTTTTCCTGGAGGTAATAATTTCAATGGACAATATCTCATTCAAATTCCCGCCATTGATTTAACCTCCACGCAAAATGAACAAAAGTCTGGAAAAGAAATTATACTGTTTCCAAATCCAGGAAGTGCAAGTTGCAGTGTGCAATACCATGCAGACTCACCGGATGCAAGACTTTTGCTGATCAATGCAGAAGGTAAAATTCTCTTAAACACCAATTGGCAAAATAACAGGATTAAAGAATTGGATTTAACAAATTTTCCTGCAGGTATTTATTTGATGAAAATCGAAAATTCAAATGCGATTCTGATCAAAGAAAAATAAAAATTCAAACACCAATCCATTTATTGGTTGTTTCAGATTTATAAAATTGGACTAAAATCACAATACTTGGTTTGACCATAAAATATCTTAATTTTGGCGCATATAGCTGTACACAACAGCTGCCATAAACCGTAATTCAATCATCTGAAAAATAAATTTATGCTTGGAAATATTCTGACAGAGCTTCAAAAAGAGATTCAAAACATTAAAGATGCCGGTCTTTATAAAACTGAACGGATTATTACTACGCCTCAAGGTGCAGTTATACGCACCAATACTGGTTCTGAGGTGTTGAACTTTTGTGCCAATAATTATCTTGGTCTGTCCTCGCATCCGGAAGTAGTGGCTGCGGCGAAAAAATACATTGACTCTCATGGTTTTGGAATGTCTTCGGTCCGATTTATCTGTGGGACACAAGACATTCACAAAGAGCTGGAATCAAAAATTTCCACTTTCCTTGGGATGGAAGATGCAATACTTTATGCGGCAGCATTTGATGCAAACGGAGGGATATTTGAACCCCTACTTGGTGAAGAAGATGCGATTATTTCCGATGAACTAAACCATGCATCCATCATTGATGGCATCAGACTGGCAAAAGCCAAAAGATTCCGCTACAAACACAATGATATGGCTGATCTTGCTGTACAACTGGAACTGGCCAAAGATTGCCGCAGAGTCCTTGTAGTTACGGATGGAGTCTTTTCTATGGATGGCACAATTGCACAATTAGATAAAATCTGTGATCTGGCAGAACAGTATAAAGCCATGGTGATGATAGATGAATGCCATGCCTCCGGATTTATGGGTAAGACAGGAAGAGGCACCCATGAATATCGCAATGTAATGGGGAGAATTGACATCATTACAGGAACTTTTGGAAAAGCCTTAGGCGGTGCTTCGGGCGGATTTACTGCAGCAAAAAAAGAGATTATAGAAATTCTTAGACAGCGATCCCGGCCATATTTATTTTCCAACACACTGGCTCCTGCCATCACCGGTGCATCCATCAAAGTGCTTGAATTATTGTCCTCCTCCACTGAACTTAGAGATAAGTTGGAGCGGAATACTAAATTTTTCAGAGAAGCCATGACCCAGGCCGGATTTAATATACTTCCTGGAGAACATGCTATTGTTCCTGTAATGCTCTACGATGCTCCTTTAGCGCAAAAATTTGCGGCAAGGATGTTGGAAGAAGGAATTTATGTGGTTGGATTCTTCTATCCGGTTGTTCCTCAGGGAAAAGCAAGAATCAGAGTACAAATTTCAGCAGGTCATGAACAAAATCATATAGAAAGATGTGTTCAAGCATTTATCAAAGTCGGAAAGGAATTGGCTGTTATTCAATAAATCTATGAGAAGTTTATCAGATTTTTTTTATAAAATTTCCAATTTTTATCTCCTCTTATTGCTTTTGGGATTATACATCATTTTTGTTGTACATTACTTACCTGAAGCAGAAAAGCAAATCAACACTTTGGCTAAAAAGGAAATTGGCCCAATAGACCTTACAATAGGCTATTTCCCGACGAGGACCCTCCAAATGGTCAAAGATTATGGTGATGAAGCACGCATATACTACCACAATGTCGAAATGACTTTGGATATTTTATATCCACTGACCTACGCCTGTTTTTTTATTGTTTTGTTGAGTTTGCTTCTTAAAAACTATAAATCCTTTCGCTTCAGAAAATGGAATATATTTCCCATAGCAACCCTAATATTTGATTTTTTGGAAAATGCCTTTATCATTAGGCTGCTCAATCTGTATCCAGCCGAAGGGATAATTACCGCCCATTTTGTGGAAATTTTTAAAATTTTGAAATGGGGATCCCTGTTGATTTTGTTGGGCATTTTATTATTTGCAATATATTCAGCAATCAAGCGAAATATTTCTTCATCCAATTGAGTACAAAACAGCCCGTTCCTGACTTCCCAAATATATTAGTGAATCCTTAAGATTTCTTTAAACAAAACTTAAGAATTCAAGTCAAAGAAACAATTCGATTTATTCCTAACCAATAAAAACCATATATTATGGATAGAAGGAAACTTTTTTCAATACTTACCAGTACTGCTGAAGTGGAGCCTATGCGCCCAACCACAGCACTTCCGGTAAACGGTGGGCTAACACCATATCAAGGGATATGGGATTATGCCACCGCTGCTCATCTATTGCGAAGGGCAATGTTTGGACCTACTCATGAACAAATTAAAGAAGCGGTATCGGACGGATTGCAGAAGACCTTGGATAAATTGGCCAAAGACCAGGCTTTGCCAAGTCCACCTGTTTTGTACACGGACCAAATTGCCGACCCTGATATTCCAAAAGGACAGACTTGGGTAACAGGCAAACTTAATCCTCAGGTTCAGGGACTGGTCCAGTTGAAAGAAAATTCTCTTTATTCATGGCTCATGCAATTGATGTTTAATGAGGGCGTTTCTTTGACTGAAAAAATGACTTTATTCTGGCATAATCATTTTGTGGTGTCAGAGATTTTTGACCCTCGCTACAATTATGATTATATCACCACTTTGCGATCCAATTGTATGGGAAACTTTAAATCCCTTACTGAAAAGATCACCATCGATAAATCCATGCTGATTTATCTCAATGGAAATCAAAATACAAATTTGGCGCCCAATGAGAATTTTGCCAGAGAGGTAATGGAGTTATTTACCTTGGGAAAAGGAGCACTTGCAGGTCCCGGTGACTATACTACATTTACTGAACAGGATGTTTTGGCTGTCGCCAAAGCACTTACAGGATGGACAATAGCCGCTGACCGCAGGAATGAATCTTTTTATCCATACGCCAGATTTGATACCCGTTTGCATGATAAATCCACCAAGCAACTCTCTGCCAGATTTAACAACCAACAAATTACCAATGGCGAAGAAAACGAATACAAAACAGTTATTAATTTGATATTCCAGAAAAGAGAAGCTGCTACATTCATTTGTCGCAAACTCTATAATTATTTTGTTTATTATAAAGTAGATCAAACGATTGAAAGTCAGATTATTGACGAGATGGCAAATTTATTGATCGCTAATAATTTTGAAATAAAACCTGTATTGAAAGCTCTTCTTGGCAGCGAACATTTTTATTCTATAGAAGCCTTGGGTTGTATGATTCGCCCTCCTTACGAGTTTATTTTCAATACGCTCAAGGCAATGAAATTCAAACCATCTGCTGATTTGGAAATCAATTATTCATTGTTTGTTTCCATCTACAGAAATAATATGGGTTTACAGCAAGTATATTTTGATATCCCAAGTGTGGCGGGTTGGTCTCCTTATTATCAGGAACCGGGATACCATGAAATCTGGATAAACTCTGTGACATATCCACTTCGTGTGGGATTCACCGGCCAGGCTGTAAATAAACAAATGCGCATTCGGGGAGGTGCCGGCACCACTACTTTTGGTTTAGATCTTGTAGAATACGTTACCTCTTTTACCGATCCAGCCAATATCAGCATGCTGCTTAGTGAAATTGTAGCTCACTTGCTCCCTCAGAATATTTACCAAAACCAGATTGACTTCCTTAAAAAAGCTCTTTTAGGAAACCTTACCGAAGCCCAATGGGCAACCATGTGGAACAATTACAAAGCAAATCCAAATAACGCACAAGCAAGAACTGCAGTAGACTCAAGGTTAAAACCTTTGTTTACTACTCTTTTGTCAATGCCGGAATATTTTTTAAGTTAAACCCACAAATTCTTCACCATGAAAAGAAGAACCTTTTTACAAGCAAGTTCAATAGCCGCAGTGCCGGTTTTAATAAATGGAATTCCGGTTAACGCAGTAGCACGGAATTCTTTCCTGGATTTTGTTAGTCCGGATAATGACAAAATTTTGGTCCTCATCCAAATGAGTGGCGGAAATGATGGATTAAACATGGTCCTTCCAATTGACCAGTACAGCAATCTGGATAAACATAGAAATAAAATTCTAATTAAGGAAAGCTTTGGCATTAAATTAAGAGATGGCCTGTCTTTACATCCGTCCATGACTGGTATAAAATCCCTTTATGACAATGGTGGTTTGAAATTAATTCAGTCCGTAGGCTATCCAAACCAAAACAGATCCCACTTTAGATCTACGGACATTTGGACTTCCGGATCCTCTGCGGAACAATTCGAGGTTACCGGCTGGTTAGGTAGATATTATACCGAAAATCATGCATCATTTCCCACCGGTTATCCAAATGCCGACAACCCGGATCCACTGGCGATCACCATTGGATCACTGGTGTCACAAACTTGTCAGGGCAAAGTTGCAAATTTTAGTTTGGCCATTAACGATCCGGCAACTTTAGGTCTATTGCCTGAAGGCGCATTAGCTGCAAATCTTCCTTCCAATACGAATTATGCCAATGAATTAAGGTACATTGTCAGCACCTTGTTGCAAACGAATGATTATTCTGAAGTCATCAAACAAGCCAATACCAATGCAGGTGGCTCTATTCCGGCATCCGGCAATGCCTTGCTGGACAGATTAAATATTGTCGCGCAACTTATTAAAGGTGGATTAAAGACCAAGGTATATGTTGTAAATATCGGTGGTTTTGATACACACGCAAATCAATGTGATCCGGATGATCATGAAATCGGTACTCAGGCGGATTTATTAAAGCAACTTTCCGATGCAATGGCTGGATTTCAGGATCAAATCAGTAAAGGAGGATTTGGAAAGAAAGTGGTGGGTATGACTTTTTCTGAATTTGGAAGAAGGATCAAAGCCAATGACAGTACAGGTACTGACCATGGAACTGCAGCTCCACTGTTTGTTTTTGGAGAGTGTATTGAAGGTGGAATACTCGGTAACAATCCAACCATCAATGATACAGTTACCAACGATGAAGGAGTTGCGATGCAATATGATTTCAGGTCAATTTATGCCTCTTTATTGATCGATTGGTTTGAAGTGAGTCCAAGTGTTGTCAGCCAAATGTTGTTTAAGGAATTTCAAAAACTTCCGATCATCAGTGGCAGTTGCTTGTCTACTGGCACAGAGGATGTGAACAGGGATTTTGCCTTGAGATTAGACAATTATCCTAACCCTGCTCTGGACTATACGATCATTCATTTTGAAACGAAGAATGAATTTATCCGTATGAGTTTGTTTGACTCCATTGGTTCTGAACTAAAAGTTTTGTTTTCCGGTAAAATCAATGAAGGCGCTCACCAGATAAGATTGGATACTTCGGAATTACCTGTAGGCAATTATGTCATCAGAATAGCCTCTGATCAGGCACAAAAGACCAAAATACTCAGTAAATTTGATCGTTAGTTTTAACAGATAAAATATGAGCCCCGGCAAATATGCCGGGGTTTTTTATTTTTGCCCAAAATTATAACATGTCAAAACCACAAGCCAGTTTGTTAATCCTCGCTGCAGGTATGGGAAGTCGCTATGGAGGACTAAAACAAATGGACGCATTTGGACCGAATGGAGAGACCATTATTGATTATTCCATATATGATGCCCTTCAGGCTGGTTTCAAAAAATTTGTGTTTGTCATTCGAAAAAGTTTTGAAAACGAATTTAAATCAAGAATGGATGCTGCCTGGGGCGAACAGGCCGAATTGCATTACATCTGTCAGGAATTGGATTTATTGCCTGAAGGTTTTAGTTGTCCTGAAGGAAGGACCAAACCCTGGGGCACCGGTCATGCAGTTTGGGTAGCACATGATGTGTTGAATGAGCCTTTCGGAGTTATAAATGCGGATGATTATTATGGCAGAGAAGCCCTGATCAGTCTTTATCAATTTCTCATACAAAATCCTAATCCGGATTATTATTATGCCGTAATTGCCTATTTTCTTAATAATACACTATCCGATCATGGTGCAGTAAATAGAGGTATTTGTTGGAATGATCATGAAGGATTTCTCAAAAAAGTGGTAGAAACCAAAGGCATCCAAAAATCACCCTCCGGAGAAATTTATGCCGGCAAAGAAGAGGAATTGCAATACTTCCCGCCTGAAACCTTAGTTTCCATGAATATGTGGGGTTTTGGGGCATCCTATTTCCAGTTTGCATCTGAAAGATTAACCAAGTTTCTTCAATCCAATCTAATTGTTCCGGATTCAGAATTTTACATCCCGGAACTTATACAAAACCTGATTGACGAAGGTCGAATTAAAGTGCAGGTTTTATCTTCCCCATCGAGTTGGTTTGGGGTTACTTATCAGGAAGATAAACCATTCGTTCGTCAAGCTTTTAAAAAAATGATTGAGGAAGGATACTATCCGGATAAATTAAAATCCTGAGTTAATAATCATTACCTTTCGTGCATTCCGCAACAGTAAATTTTTGAATTGTGATAACTAATCAATCGTCTTATGGATTTATTTTTGATCTGGACGGCGTAATTGTGGATACCTCCGGCCATCATTTTGAAGCCTGGAAAAAATTATCTTCCAAATTTGGTTTTGTACTGACTGAATCTTTTAATGAACATCTCAAGGGAGTGGAACGAATGAAATCACTTGAGATCATTCTTCATGCTGCTGAATTAAACTTGAGCATGGAAATCAAAGAAAGGTTGGCCGCGCAGAAGAATGAATACTACCTTGAACTTATTGCTAACCTGAGTGAAAAGGATGTTCTTCCCGGCGTTCTCCGTTTTCTGGAAGAGGCAAAAGAGCTATCCATCCCAATAGCATTGGGCAGTGCCAGTAAAAATGCAATGTTGTTGTTGGAAAAAACTGGGGTTCGTCATTTTTTTCATACTGTAGTAGATGGCATAAAAGTAAGTCGGAGCAAACCAGACCCCGAGGTATTTTTAACCGCCGCAAAAGGCATTGAAATGTTGCCAGAAAACTGTATTGTTTTTGAGGATTCCATAAAAGGTTTAGAAGCTGCAGTGGCCGCAGGAATGCACACCGTGGGCATTGGAATGGATCCTGTCTTAGGCGCTGCACAATTAGCCATTCCTGATTTTATGGCCATTACTGCAAAGGAAATTATTGAATGGTTTGACACTGCAAACAAAATATCAAAAGGTGAAATCGTACTTTAAAATTGATCCCTGGAAAATAATAGAAGAAGGTTTTGTAAAAGAAAACCAAAAATGGAGTGAAAGTATTTTTAGTCTTGGGAATGGACGGATGGGTGGAAGAGGAAACTTTGAAGAAGATTTTTCCGGTCAAACACTACTGGGAAACTATGTTGCAGGAATTTATTATCCGGACAAGACCAGAGTGGGTTGGTGGAAAAATGGGTATCCGGAATATTTTGCAAAAGTTCTGAACAGCGCTCATTGGCATGGTGTGCGCATTACAGTGGATGATGAAATACTTGATCTGAACCAATGCGCCCTTCACCAATTTCGAAGAGTTTTGCATATGGATAAAGGATATCTCGAAAGATCCTTTTTGGTAGAGCTAAGGAATGGTAAAACTCTGGAAATTCAAAGCATCCGATTTCTAAGCATGGCATGGGATGAATGTGGCGCAATGCAATACACCATTCAGTCCAATGATGACCATACCAATATTTGCATAGAATCCATATTGGACTTTGACATTAGAAATGAAGACTCGAATTATGATGAAGACTTCTGGACTTTTGAGCAAACAGGAAATGAACAAAACATGCTTGGCATTCATTGTTCGACAAAAAAAAGTTACTTCCATTTATGTTGTTCCACTTTGCATAAATTTTTTCTAAATGGTGCAGAGGTGATTGAAAATTATTCTAAAAATGGAACGGAAAGAAAACAATCCATTCTTTATAAGACTAGCTTAAATACCGGCGATTATGTTCAATTAGAAAAATCTGTAGTTCAAATTTCAAGTTTAGATTACACCTCCCAAGAATTATTATCTGTCGGGTTTGAAAAATGCAAATCGTGGGCTAACATTCCTTTCGAACAACGATTAAATGATCATTCCAACATCTGGTCAGACATTTGGGAAAGTTCTGACATCCGAATTGAAAATGACGAAGAGGCACAACAATCCATTCGGTACAACATTTTTCAATTATACCAAACCTATACAGGCAAAGATGCCCGATTCAATATAGGCCCCAAAGGATTTACAGGTGAAAAATATGGCGGCGCTACTTACTGGGATACGGAGGCATATTGCGTTCCTTTTTATCTTGGCACCAGTTCGCCTATAGTCAGCAAGAATTTATTGTTGTACCGCTACAGACAATTGGACAAGGCTATTGAAAATGCAAAAAAATTGGGATTCATAAACAATGCCGCATTATATCCAATGGTCACCATGAATGGAGAAGAATGTCATAACGAATGGGAAATTACTTTTGAAGAAATCCACCGAAATGGGGCCATGGTTTATGCGATTTATAATTATGTAAACCATACCGGAGACAAAGAATATATAAAAGATTATGGCATCGATGTAATCTGTGCAATCAATCGTTTTTGGATACAAAGAGTGCACTTCAGTAATCCAAAAAACAAATATGTGATGCATGGCGTTACAGGTCCCAATGAATATGAAAACAATGTAAACAACAACTGGTACACCCTATACATAGCAAAATGGTGTTTAGAATATGGTTTACAAATATTGGATGAATTAAAAAAGAATGATACGTTATCTTATCCATTTGTAGTGAGCCGACTTAACATTACGGAATCAGAAATAAATCAATGGATGAATGTTTCAAAAAATATCTACTTACCTGTTGATAAACATACCGGATTATTTCTTCAGCAAGAAGACTATCTGGACAAAGAACAATTAACCGTATTAGATCTTGCTCCATCCGTCAGACCCATAAATCAAAATTGGTCCTGGGATAGAATTCTGAGGTCGCCATTTATTAAGCAGGCGGATGTCTTGCAGGGGCTCTACTTTTTTGAAGACCATTTTACACAAAACGAAATCAAAATTAATTTTGATTATTACGAACCCCGGACAGTTCATGAATCTTCCTTATCGCCATGTGTACATGCAATATTGGCGTGCAGGCTAAGATATGAATACAAGGCGAAAGAGATGTATCTCCGGACAGCAAGACTAGACCTGAATGATTACAATAACGACTCTGAAGATGGTCTGCACATTACCAGTATGGCCGGTACCTGGATGAGCGTGGTTCATGGATTTGGCGGCGTTAAAGTTAATGAAAATGGATTGCACATCAACCCCTTTTTACCAAAAGCCTGGACCTCGCTACAATTTATGATATATTACATGAATCGGACACTGAAGATCAATATATCTGCATTCAAAATTGAAATCAACAACCTTTCAGAGGCCAATGTGGATTTTCATTATAAGGATCAATTCATTCATTTGCCTGGAAAAGATTGTTTTACTGCTGCATTAACTTAGTGGAATTGAGAAACTCTTACAAATAATTTTGCTTAAGACCTCCGGTTGGATAAATATATTATCTTGCTTTTCCAAAGACTAGTAACTTTAAATATTAACTGCTACCCATTGAAGCTTCTCTATATGAATCGAGTCACTGTACTGGCATTTCTTAGCCTTTGCCTTACCATATCCAGCGCACAAGAGTCTTTACCAAATGAAATTCCTATTCCTGAATGGGCTAGATCCGGTGTGATTTACGAGGTAAACATTAGACAATATACCCCTGAAGGAACATTAAATGCATTTAGAAAACACCTTCCCAGATTAAAAGAAATGGGTGTAGAGGTGATTTGGCTGATGCCGATTTTTCCTATTGGCAAAGAAAAGAGAAAAGGTTCGCTGGGGTCCTATTACTCAGTCTCCAGTTATACAGAAGTAAACCCCGAATTTGGCACTAAAGATGATTTCAAAACCTTGGTATATGAAATTCATCAACTAGGGATGAAAGTAATTTTGGATTGGGTGGCCAACCATACAGGATGGGATCACCCATGGATTAAAGAACATCCTGACTGGTATATTCATGATCCTGTTACAGATACAATATTACATGTTGAAAAAACGGATTGGTACGATGTAGCAGATTTAGATTTTAATCAAAAAGCTATGCGCACTTCCATGGTAAAATCCATGCTGTATTGGGTAGATGTTATGGGTGTAGATGGTTTTCGTCAGGATGTTGCATATATGGTTCCTGAATCTTTTTGGAGACAATTCCTCCGTACTTTAATCTCCTTAAAAAAAGAGATATTTTTACTAGCCGAAGCTGAATTGCCCGAGTTCAGAAACTTAGCCTACTTTCATACAGACTATGGGTGGGCTTTTAAAAATCTGACCTGGGACATAGCAGCAGGTAAAAAAAATGCAAATGATTTTAGATTATACCATCAACAGGACCAGGAAAAATTTCAGAAAGGATGCCACATGTATTTTACCAGCAACCATGATGAAAACAGCTGGAATGGAAATGAATTTGAAAAACTTGGACCAGCACATCAATTATTTAGTGCCTTAACTTTCACCTTTGATGGGATTCCACTGATCTACAGCGGACAAGAAGAGCCTTTGAACAGAAGATTAAAATTTTTTGACAAAGACACCATTGGTTTTAAAAATTTCCATTACGCGCCATTTTATAAAATGTTATCCGTAATTCGAAAATCCCATCCTGTATTTAGGCCGGACGTACCAGTGAATTGGTTGACTAATTCCAACATGAATAATATTCTCAGTTATTCCAGAAAGAACAATGTCGAAGAAGCCATCTGTATTTTTAATCTATCTCCATTAGAACAAGAAGTAAGCCTTCAAAACATAACGGATAAGCAATCCTACAAAGATCTGGTTACCGGAAAAAAGATTAAATTATTCTCAGAAAAAAAGATAAAGTTGAAAGCTTGGGAGTATAAAATTCTAATAAAATAAATCGTCATGAAAGAAAAACCGGAACTCAATTTTTGGCAAATCTGGAACATGAGCTTCGGCTTTATGGGCATACAATTTGGCTGGGGTTTGCAAATGGCAAACATGAGTCCCATCTACCGTTATCTTGGCGCAAAACCGGATGAGTTGCCCATTCTTTGGCTGGCAGCCCCTATGACAGGTCTATTGATCCAACCCATAATCGGTTATTGGTCTGATCGCACCTGGACTCCACTGGGACGAAGAAAACCATACTTTTTGGTCGGTGCAATTCTATCGACTTTAGCCTTAATTGCGATGCCAAATTGTAGTGCATTATGGATGGCTGCAGGTTTACTATGGGTTTTGGACGCATCCATTAATGTGTCCATGGAACCTTTTCGCGCCTTTGTTGCAGACCTTCTTCCAAAGAATCAATATACCCGAGGCTATACCATGCAAAGTTTTTTTATTGGTGTGGGTGCTGTAATTGCTTCTGCCCTACCTTGGCTAATGAGCAAGTTTCTAAACCTTGAGAATATCGAAGGACAATCTATTCCACAATCTGTAAAATACTCATTTTATATAGGCGCATTTGCATTTATCAGTGCAGTGGTTTATACGGTTATCACTACCAAAGAATATCCACCGGACGGGGAAAAATTAAAAAACGAATCCGCTAAAGGGGAGATAGGTTTCATTCAAAGTATCCTGAATGGCATAAGAGAAATATGGAATCATATTTTCAACATGCCTGCCGTGATGAATAAAATAGCACTGGTTCAGTTTTTTACCTGGCTGGGCTTGTTCCTCATGTGGTTTTATTTTGGAGATGCCGTTGCCACATTCATCTTTCATGCTCCTTCGCCTGATTCTAATTTATATAAAGAAGGTGCAGAATGGTCAGGATTGATGTTCTCTTTTTATTCATTGATCACCATGTTATTTGCTTTAGTACTTGGTAAACTTGCAGATAAATTTGGAAAAATAAATATGCACACCATTTGTCTTACTGCAGGCGCCATAGGGCTCATTTCCCTTTCTGTGATCGAGCATAAATTTGCACTTATCTTTTGTATGCTCGGTGTAGGTATTGCATGGACCAGTATTTTATCCATGCCCTATGCAATTTTTGCACCACATCTCCCGGAAAACAAGATTGGCGTTTACATGGGAATATTTAATTTTTTCATCGTTATCCCTGAAATTATGGCTACTTTATTTTTTGGTTTTATCATGAAGAATTTTTTACAAAACAATTCTATGTATGCCGTCATTCTCGGTGGGATCATGTTACTCATCGCAGCTGTTCTTTGTCTTAGAATAAAAGAAAATTAATTGCATTTTAAAATTAGTTTACCTCGTAAAGAAATAGATTGATATGCAATATTTCAGATTTAGTGTAATTTATATTCTCTGCATTTTTATTTTATCAACAGTCGGTTTTTCAGCACTATCTCAAAATATTGACCCCACTCAGCGAATTCCGGATGGCGTGGTCATTCCGGAATACTTCCGTCGCACCACAACACCGGCAGAACAGGTATCTGCGCGGATTGATCCTCCATTTTGGTGGTGCAATATGCCTAACTCTTCTCTTACTCTGCTCATTCACGACAAAAATATTGGATTATCCGAAATCAGCATTTCCAATCCGCTTATCAAGATAACACAGAAACATTATCTGGAAAACAAAAATTATCTGTCCTTTGACCTCGACCTTTCTAAAGTAAAAAAAGGAATCCCCTTTGAAATAACTTTAACCAAAGGGAAACAAATAAAAAAATATACTTACACACTAAAAGACAGAATTAAAAAATCAAATCTTAAACCACTCGATGCTTCAGATCTAATATATCTGCTTATGCCGGATCGGTTTGCCAATGGAGATCTTTCCAACGACAATATACCCGGCATGAACCAACAGGGTGTAAATCGTACAAAAATGTATTTTCGGCATGGTGGTGATTTGAAAGGCATACAAGACCATTTGGACTATATTTCTAAAAATCATTTTACCTGTATATGGCTTAACCCGATTCAGGAAAATAATCAGTTTGCTGAATCCTATCATGGGTATGCCATAACGGATCATTTTCGCATTGATCCCAGGTTTGGGAATAATGAGGATTATTTGAATCTGGTTAAGGCCTCACATGATCGTGGAATTAAAGTGATTATGGATCTCGTTTTCAATCATTGCGGGACCGAACATTATTTTATAAAAGATTTGCCAAATGACAATTGGCTGCATCAATGGGATACTTTTACCCGAACCAATTACAACGCCTTACCTTTAGTGGACCCACATAGTTCTGCATTAGATAAAAGAATAACGGTAGAGGGTTGGTTTGATAAAAGTATGCCTGACCTGAATCAAGATCAGATTGTACTTGGAAATTATCTTATCCAATATTCCATCTGGTGGTGTGAATTTGCAGATCTGGATGGGTTGAGGGTAGATACTTGGTTCTATTCAGACAAGAATTTTATGGGAAAGTGGCAACGCGCGATGCAAAATTATGACCCTTCCATAAAAATATTTCAGGAGACATGGGTAAATGCTCCGGGAATTCTTAGCTATTTTAACAGTAAAGAGTTTCTGGGTAAACAAAAGTTTCCAACACAGATCAAAGATTTCCCGCTTGCCTTTGCCATACATGAAGCTTTGACAAAACCTTACAGTTGGGATGGAGGTGTTGGAAAATTACATTATACCTTGGCTCAAGATTATAATTATTATCAGCCGGAAAACAACCTTATATTTCTGGACAATCATGATCTAAGTAGAATCTATTCCATATTAGGCGAAGATCTCAACAAATGGAAACAAGCCATTGCTCTAATGTTTTGCCTGAGAGGAATACCGGCGTTCTATTATGGCACAGAGATTTTAATGAAAAATTATGCTAATCCGGATGGTCTGGTAAGAGAGGATTTTCCGGGTGGGTGGAAGGAGGACAGCGTCAATTATTTTGTTTCTTCTAACCTCAATGATCAAAGAAAAGAAGCATTTGATTTTTTTAATGTGTTGAGTGCTTATCGTAAACAACACCAAGAGTTCTACAAAAATGCTCAATTCACTCAGTTCCTTTGCAAAGATGGCTTATATACCAGCTATCTAAAGCATCAAAACAAAGTGCTGCTCTGTATGATCAATACGGATAACATCCCAAGAAAAAAAGATTTGGGCGATATTTTTTCAATTTCAGTCAAAAACAGTACGGATATACTTCACTTATCTAATACAACATCAGCAATTGAAATTCCTGCAAACGGATTAAGAATTCTGGAATTGGAATTGAACACAAATTAATGTGTTTATGCATTCATCATTTTCTAAAAATGCAATTCATTTAGTCACTTATTGCCAATATTTTTGAGGCAATAAATTTGTTTTTTGAAAATATTCTACAAAAATAAATTCCCTTAACTGGTTTTTGTTCGTCAAATAACTCAACCACTTTAGTCTCAGGAAAATTTATAGATAAAATATTTATTCCCTCCAGATTATATATTTCCACACGATCAAAATCATCTTCCGATTCAATATGCAATTTTCCATTCGAAGGGTTTGGAATAATACGGTACAAATTTGAGATCTTGACGGGGTCATGAGTGCCCACATTGGTCCATCCGGATTGATCCACATACAAGCGATAATCTCCGGGTTCAAGATTCATAATATATCTGGGGTCATTGACCATTAAACTTGTTCCATCCAATACATTATACCATATCCCAGTGTGGGGAAAAGTCAACTCAGGATTTCTCTTAATGACGTCAAAATTTCCAATTACCAAGGCATTGAGGTTTGATGAAATAAATTTTATCCATTTGATGTACCCTTCACCAACCGACGATTGAAAGACAGAATTTTGCAGGAGACCGGATTGAACTTTGAATGCATTAATTTTAGAAATAAAATGAAAGAGAGACTTTCTTTCAGCTTGATCGAAATATTCAGATTTTACAGGTTTTGGATCCAGTCGGCAATTAGAATTTATAGTGCCATTTGTACAATGGTTAATAGAATATTCATAACCCAATTCACCATTTTGCCAGATCATTTTTGGACCTGGCATCATAAGATAAAAAAGATGTACTAATTTCTGTCTTTCTATTGCAGTCTTGAACTGTTTTATATTGTAGCTTCCATTACTGTTCCCATATTGCAGATTTTTGAAATTAAGTCTTTCTTCATCGTGGCTCTCCATATAAGAGATCAAATAATTTTTTGACCATCCTCTTTTTTCAGCAAGTGCTCCATTCAAATCATTTGACTTATAACCCATTGATGCCTCATTAAAATTATAATTTAAATTGCCCCAAAGAAGAAATCCATTTTTATACAAGTCAATTTCTTCCGCATTTTCGGCAAAGTGTTCCAGGATTAAATAGGCCTTTGGATTTATCTCTTTAACAGCATTTCCATAATCCTTCAAAATAGCTATACGACCTGGATCGTATCTCGCCATTAAGGATGCATCACTTCCACTGTTGAATTGGGTAAATCCCTTGGACAAATCAAAGCGAAAACCATCTATTCTAAATTCATTCAACCAATATTCCAAAACCTGTTTGACAAAAGTCTTGGTATAAATACTCTCATGATTAAAATCAAATCCAACGCTAAATGGGTGTCGTGCTGTGGCATTAAAATATGGCGAATCACCAGATGGCCTATTGTTTGCAGCATCCCAATACATCTGCACCAACGGACATTGCCCAAATGCATGATTGAACACAACGTCCAAAATGACTGCAATGCCGTTCTCGTGGCATGTATTGATTAGCTTTTTAAATTGTTCAGGGTTTCCATAATATTTGTCCAGCGCTGCGTGAAAGGAAGGATTGTATCCCCAGCTGTTGTTGCCTTCAAATTCATTTACGGGCATTAATTCGAGTGCATTAATTCCCAAAGTTTTTAGATAAGGAATTTTAGCAAGCACAGCATTATAACTTCTCTCTTCCGCAAAATCTCTAATGAGCAGTTCGTAAATCATCAACTGATCCGGTGGCACAGGATTGAAATTCACAGAAGTCCAATTAAAATTCGATTTAGAAAGCTTAAAGCTGCTAGTGTACCCGGATGTCAAACTTTTAGGATAAATTGGAATATTCGGATTTACAGAATTGGGGATTGCAGCATCATTCAATGGATCCAGGACCTGATGACTTAATGGATCGGCAATGATTAACTTTCCATCGATCAGATATTGATAAGTATAATGGAAAGTAGAATCCAATTGGTCAATCTTGATCCAGAATTTGTCCCCATCAATGGACTTATTCATTAAAGAAGATTCTGTGGGCAAATAGCTATTCCAATCTCCCAAAACATAAACATGTTTTTTTTGTGGTGCCGTCAACAGTAAATAAACTGAATGATCATTTATAACATTTATTCCAGGAAAAAGACCCGATGGTGGATTTTGAACCATTGTTTTTTGTTCGCCAACCAAAACATAATACACCAATTCGCGATATTCCGAACCAGACTGAATCGTGGCAAATATTTTATAATTTCCATCAACTGGTGTTTCCAAATTGTACATTAATTCCCTTCCCGTCCATTCACGTTGTAAATTGCCATTCAGATATAATTTAATGTCCGCTGATTTCGAACAAGCTATTGAAAAATTCACATTTACCCCCTTATCTACATTTTTAAATCTGCCGGATGGGTTTAGCCAAATAGCCTGTAATCCCCCACTTACATCAGCCAGTTCATAAAATATATCTCCCCCATTGCTTTCTCTCCCAGCTGCTGAACCGGTAGAATTCCTGAATACAAATGCCAATTTTAAAACCTTTTCATCCACAGGAACATTGTAAAACGAACGAATATGTAATTTGACCGTATACAGATTATTGCCTAAAGAGGTCATTAACAATTTAGTATCTGTTGACCCCCAGGAGCCCACTACAAATTTCCAATCGGAGGAAGTCTGGCTTTTCTCTGTTATCAATCCGGTATGCATATATACGGCTTGGTTCAGGTCTTTCAAGCCGCCATTCCCCTGAGTCGCATCATATAAAATAGTTACCGTATCTTCAACGGAAGGAAAACTTGGAAGGACAGTAATGATTTGGGCGCAAAGCGGATGAGCTACAAATACAAACAACCATAAAGCAAAATAAAAAACTGATTTCATTTTCATCATTGCAAAATTAAGAAATCAACAAGGATTGGGACATTTGGGTTCTAAATAAGGCAAATATATTTTAGAAGTGCGTTTATTAGAATGATGTACGCATTTTATTCGTTATATCTTGCCGGGCATTATTAAATTTGCAATCATTGTGCAATAAATATTATCTTTTATGCCACCTATTTTAGGATGGTATTATATTTATGACTTCATGCACAACGCATATGAAAACAAAACTCTTGATTTGGCTGATCTTTTTGTTAATTGCTTCTCATGGCTTTAGTCAAGATCTCCCACTCGAAAGACGATGCGATTGGAAAAATCCCGGGGCACATGAACTGGATACAAAAAAAATTTCTTTTGTTAATCCATTGGATTTTGGCGCTGATTCCTCCGGAAGGACGGATTGCACCACAGCTCTAAATAGTGCCATAATGTCCCTACAATCCAGAGCAGGAGTCATTTTATTTCCTCCAGGGAAATACATGTTCCTCAGTACTATCCAGCTAAGGGATAGTCTGGTCATCAGAGGTTCATGTGCTGAAAACACTTATTTTATCTTTGATTTGAAGGGCAGGCCGGAGGACTGTTTTTTAATCCGCGGAAAGAAAAACGTTACTTCAGTAAAGCTGGCTGCTGATGCATTAAAATCGTCCAAATCTGTTGCCCCCGCGGAAAACCTCAATTTAAAGAAAGGAGATTGGATTAAAATTTTTGAAGAAGACGCCAATAGAATTACTTCAAGCTGGGCCAGTAATAGTATTGGCCAACTTGTAAAAGTAAAAGACATCCAAAATAATGTACTTATCCTGGAAGAGGAATTGAGAATGGATTTTACACTTTTAAATCAGGCAGCCTACACTATCGTCTATCCGGCAAAAAATATCGGACTGGAGTCTTTCACTATAGAAAGAAAAGATGCCACTTCCTCGCAAACCCAAAACTTCAATTTGGAGCTTGCCACAAATTGCTGGGTCACAGGAATTGCGAGCAGGAATTGCAATTTTTCCCATATTACCATCCAAGAAAGCAGCCACATCAACGTAAAAAACTCGCATTTCTCTAAAGCATTTGATTATGGCGGCGGCGGGAAAGGATATGGTATTACTTTACAACAAACGAGTGGCAGGTGTTTTATCAGCAACAATATTTTTGAAAATTTAAGGCACTCCATCTTATTGCAATCTGCAGCAAACGGTAATGTCATTGCCTACAATTATTCGAAAGACCCGTTTTGGACCGGAACCATATTGCCTTCCAATTCTGCTGGCGATATAGTGCTCCACGGAAACTATCCATTTCAAAATCTTTTTGAAGGAAATATTTGTCAAAACATCGTAATAGACAATTCTCATGGAATAAATGGTTCTTATAATACATTTTATAGAAATCGTGCAGAACTCTATGGAATATTTATGAACGAAGGCGCAGGTGATTTGCAAAATTTTATTGGCAATGAAATAACCCATACCCTATTAGGACAATATTTCAAAACCGGTAAAGCCCATTATGAATTTGGAAACAACAGAAACCAAGTCAATATACCACCTAACACTTCTCAATTGACCACCAATACTTTATTTTTGGAAGGCAATCCTGATTGTCTATCAGATTTTACCAACTTTCCTTCGATTGGATATCCAAATAAATTAAATGAAGGCAAAAATGGTGCGAAGGAAAGATATGAAAATGGATTTACCACAATTTGCAGCGACAATAATAATATTTTCAGGGAGTCCATAAATATTCTATCTCCTAAAAATATATGCACTAATGCAGAATCTTTATTCAGCACTCCATACACTCCTTGCTCAGAGTTGGATTGGACAACCAGTAATGGAAAAATAATTTCAGGACAGGGAACTCGTTATGTTAAAATAGAATGGAACCAGCCAGGGGAAGCAATTATCACTTTGAAGCACACTTTCAACAAAGTCACAGAAACAATTTCCTCTACCGTTCAAGTTAAAGATTGCACGGAGACTGAAACACTGAACCATAGGAATATTTATGTTAATCTCCATGATGGAAATGTTAATATCGTTTCAAGTGTTGATGAGCAAGTTCAAAATATTTCCATTTTCAACACACAGGGTCAAAATCTATTTTCATTAAATATAGGCGCTACAAATACTTGGTACCAAACAAAAAAACTTGTGAAGGGAATATATTTAATAACTTTTTTTATTAACAACATCCCTCATCACAAAAAAATATTAATTTATTAATTTCAACAACTCATTTTGTGGAGCATATTAAAAACAATCCTACAGCCCAAATCCTGCAATTTACAAACTTGATTCATGTCGGAATTCTTTAAAGTTGACCATACCTTATTTAATATAATGGGCTACCCGGTGAGTTACATGGAATTTGTCGGAACCATTTTTGGAATTGCAGGCGTATGGCTTGCCGCCAAATCCAACATCCTCACTTGGCCAATTGGGTTGGTCAACATTATTTTATTTTTTCTGATTTTTTATCAGGTGCAATTGTATTCAGACATGTTCCTGCAAATTTATTTTTTTTTAATATCCCTGTATGGTTGGTTTTTTTGGGATAAAGAACTGCTTACCAAGGAGCCAATTAAAATTCTGAGCAATACCTGGAAAATATATTTATCAGTCCTTTGTGCTATACTGACATTTACTTTAGGTTATGCGATCTCACAACTTCATGTTTGGCTTCCAACTACTTTTCCAAAGCAGGCCGCATACCCTTATTGGGATACTTTTGTAGCCATTGGTAGTATCATTGCCAATACATTATTGGCAAGAAGAATTCTCGAAAACTGGATCATTTGGATTGTTGTAGATTTGATTTGCATCTATTTGTATTTCACCAAAGACATTGTATTTGTCGCATTGGAATTTATCATATTTTTAGGTCTTGCGATTTATGGCGCTTACCACTGGCGTGAAAAATATTTAAAACAGGCGGTTACTGTTTCTTAAAGTTTTTCCATAGCTTGTTGCAGATCCTCAATTAAATAATCTGCATCTTCTAAGCCTACATAAAACCTAATCATTCTGTGCTCCCTCATACCTGGATTAAAGGCAGATTTGGCCACACCTGCCATTCTTGGAATAACCAAACTTTCATGTCCACCCCAACTTACAGCCATCAAAAATCGTTGCAGCGATTGACAAAATTGCTCAATTTTTTCTGCAGAGTGACATTTGACGACGATGGTAAAAAGCCCACAAGCTCCTGACATTTGACTTTTCGCCAGGTTGTACTGAGGAAAAGACTCGTCCAATGAAAAAAGCATTTCTTCCACTTTTGGATGCCCCTTCATAAAGTTTACCACTTTACTTGTTGTTTGCGTGATCCGTTCCAATCTGGCGGGTAGAGTTCTCAAACCTCTGATCAATAACCAGGCATTAAATGGTTGGATTCCGTTTCCAGCCATCAGATATTCCAAATCAAAGATTTTCTTCATATGCTTTTTCGATCCGGACAAAACACCTGCTACTACGTCACTGTGACCACCAATATACTTTGTGGCAGATTGCAAACATAAATCGATGCCCATTTCAATTGGCCTTTGGTAAATCGGACTACAATATGAATTATCCACAACCGTTAAAATATTTCTTCTCTTTGCCTCAGTAGCAATAGCACGCAAATCCTGTATGGCAAAATCCCAACTATTAGGGGACTCCAAATAAATGATGCGTGTTTGATCATTAGCTGCCTGCCAAATATTATGAACATCTCTTGCATCCACATAACTGGTTTTTACACCAAATCTTGGCAGATGTAAATCGAATAATTTTTGTGCCCATGTGTACGGATTTTTTACAGAAATTATATGGTCCCCTTGTTGTAAAAATGGAACGACAGCAGAGTAGATTGCTGCTGCCCCCGAATTAAACACTAATGCATCCTCTGCGCCATCCAGTGCTGCTAATTTTTTTCTTAATATATCCACTGTTGGATTTAATCCACGCGAATACAGGTAACCACTGAATTCATCTTCAAATCTTTCCCGCATTTCCTGCACTGACCTGAAAGCAAAATTGCTGGTCTGTATTATTGGAGGTGCTATGGATTGAAAATAATTTTCCCTATCCTCACCTAACTCATTAATGATATACGATACGTTCATTCTTATTGGCTATTGAAAAAATTCCTGTTAATTTAATTATTTACGAATCGCTGATTTAAGTTAAAATCCATTACACTAAACCCGGAGCATGATGACTTAATTAGCAATTTGTCGGCTTTTCCTTATGACAAAATACAAAATTAAAAACACAACAAAAACTACAGTTCCAATAAGAGCCATCATTGGCGTGTTGAACAAAATGGATCCGCTGACAAATAAATACGCAACAATAAAAAATAATGTTGGTAACGGAAACCATTTCATTTGATAAATTCCAGTTTCGTTTAAGTGCTGTGTTTTTCTTCTTAAATAAAATAACGCAGCAGCCGAACTAACCATACCAATGCTGTCTAAAAACATGACAAATCCAAGAATGCGATCAAAAGTATTGGCATAGAATAATATGATGATGGTAAGTACTGTAAAAGCGGTGAGACTTACCGTTAATACTTCATGCGACCCATATTTCTTTTTAAAAATCGGTGGCAAAATCTGATCGTCCGCCATGGCATACATAACTCTTGGATTGGACAGTAAAAGCACATTGACATACGCTAAAACTGCAGTGAATAACAATAGAGAAAAAATAGTCTTTCCTATTGGGCCAAATAATTTTTCCCCGATTATAGAAGCTATCCCTCTGGCTTCTTTTAGTTGGTCAAAACCAATGACCTTGTAATAAACATAATTAGTCATCAAGTACAAGGAAATTACAATCAGAATTCCGGTCACAATTCCTCTTGGCACTGTTCTTTTTGCATTATCTACCTCTTCCCCAAAATTGATGGTCTGCTGGTACCCCCCGTATGTAAAACAAATTGCCACCAACGCAAGACCAAGAGATTGAAGAAAATCAATGGACTTCACAGGCGCAACCGAATCATGGTTGGATTGAAGGGATGGCACCAATAAAAAAACAGAAGATATGATTAGCAACAATAAACTAATTTTAATGAGCATTAAGACATTCTGTGTTGTTGAACTCATTTTGAGACCCAATAGATTTACCCCATAAAACAACAATATTGCGGTGATCGCGATAAAAGACTTACCGACATCCGTCATGCCCCCGGGCGCTACAACGGAAGCCAGATAATCGCTGCCAATCAATGCTACCCCGGCCAAGGAAGCTGAGTTTGAAATGATGATGACACAGTTTAATGCAAACGCAATCGATGGATGGTAAGCATAGGAAAATACTTTATAGTAACCACCTGTAATGGGATATCTTGATCCAATTTCAGCATAAGTGAGTGCTCCACAAAGAGCCACCAAACCTCCAAGTATCCAGGCTGTAAAAAAGACTTCCGGTGTAATGGATGCCTTTGCAGCATCTGACGCTGTCCTGAAAATTCCCATCCCAATAACCAGACCGATGACAATCATGGTTAACGAAAAAGCATTTAACTTTTGAACAGACATAACCGTAATTTTTTAAAATACCAAGAGTTGAATGTAGTCCTGTAAAAAGACGGGTAAATATATCAATATTTTAATCCGATTTCTTATTCCTGATTCCCGAATGGCCCAAACTCCAACTGCTGCCATCGAATATTTAGATCCTTTTCTTACTTCAATAACAAATAGTCTATTTTTGCGAAGTGGGAAAGTGGGCTTTTCATTTAATGTGGTATTGTCTTGGAGCATTATGTTTGTTTCAATGCAAGAATGTGCAATTAAATAATTTATCCAGCGCACAAATGCTCAATGAATTATTATTAAATTGCTCACCCACTAAAAAAATAGACTTTTATATCTTGCCTGATTCAGATGATTTCAAAAATATTCCTCAGGATACCGGCAATCTTATTACAGCAGATAAAGTTGAACTTGGAAAATTCCTTTTTTTCGATCCCGCAATATCCTTCAACCCAAAGTGTATCGCGGCAGCAAGAACTTTTTCCTGTGCTACCTGTCACTTTGCGGATGCAGGTTTTCAGGCTGGAATTATACAAAGTATAGCCGGAGGTGGTCGTGGTTTTGGTTTTTCCAGACACAAACATCCTCTTTGTGATACGTCGGAAATGGATGTCCAGATGATACGCACCCCAAGTATTGTCAATTGTGCTTATCAGGAGGTTCAATTATGGAGCGGTAAGTTTGGCGCTACCGGCCCAAATACAGGTACAGACAGCTTATGGCCAAAAGGCAGTTTTACCGAACTAAACAGACTTGGGATGCAAGGGGTTGAAACGCAAGCTCGAATTGCCCTTGAAGCACATGGCATGAGGATGAGTCCTGAATTAATTACAAAGACGATTTACCAATCCTTATTCGACACTGCTTTTGCCCAGGTTGACCCTAACCTGAAATATCGCAGAATCAGTATGGCTAAGGCTATAGCAGCCTTTGAAAGAGTTGTGCTGAGTAATAAAGCACCCTTTCAGCTATGGCTCAAGGGAGACAGCCTGGCCTTAAGTCCCAAGCAAATCAAAGGTGCATGTCTTTTTTTTGGCAAGGCAAAATGTTACAACTGTCACACAGGTCCAGCACTAAACTCCATGAGTTTTCATGCCCTTGGGATGAATGATTTCAATTTAAAATCCATCATTTTAAAGGACAGTCTGGATGACCACCACCTTGGCAGAGGTGGATTTACAAAAAAAGAAGCCGACATGTACTGTTTTAAGGTTCCTCAATTATACAATCTGAAAGACGCAGGATTTTTGGGACATGGTGGCAGTTTTTGTTCGGTAGAAGAGGTCATCAGGTATAAGAATAATGCCATTCCTGAGAACCATATGGTGCCCACAAAAAATCTGTCTTCCTTTTTTGTTCCCTTGGGCCTCCGGGAAGATGAAATTATTGCTCTTACGGATTTTATTGAAAATGCCCTACACGATCCCGACCTCAAAAGATATGAACCCAAATCAGTACCTTCGGGTTTTTGTTTTCCTAATGCCGACAAACTCAGTAAACAACAACTGGGATGTCGCTAAACAAAGCACATTTAAAATTGAAACCTATTTCAATTTGTATTACCACCACTTCAGATTTTGGTTTTGACCAGCGACTGCAAAGAGTTTCCGGTACTCTGCGTGCAATGGGTTACCAAATAACCATTCTTAGCCGAAACAAATCGAAGAAAAAACAATCCACACCATCACCAAACAAGGATCAAAAACAATCTATCACTAATATTTTAATAAGGACTTGGTTCTCCTCTTCTTTCCTGTTCTATGCGGAATACAATCTGCGTTTGTTCTGGAAGTTACTTTCCATATCCCCAAATTGGGTTTATGCAGTCGATGCAGATACCCTGTTGGCTTCCTCTACTTTTAAAAAAATAAAAGGAGGTAAACTCATTTTTGATGCACATGAATTCTTTGAAGAAAGCCCTGAGATAATCGGTAAAAATTTGATACAAAAAACCTGGTCTCACATTATAAAATGGGGCACATCCAATGCCGATTTATGCCTTACAGTAGCACCAATCCTGGCAGAAGTTCTAAGCCAAAAATACAAAGTCAAATTTCATTCCATTCGCAATCTTCCAATAAAAAAGAACTTCCCGGAATCTTTTACCAATAGACAAAAAGTTATTTGGTATCAAGGGGTCCTGAATATAGGCAGAGGTCTTGAACTGACCATTCAGGCTTTACGTTTATTGCCTGAATACCAATTATGGATTGCTGGTGACGGGGATATTTCAGATCAATTACATGAACTCGTATTGAAACTAAATTTATCTGAGCGGGTCAAATTCTTTGGCAAACTATCTCCGGAAGAATTAAGCAAAATTAATTCCAAAGCCTACCTAGGAATCAATTTACTGGAAGGGAAAAGTTTGAATTATTACTATTCCCTGGCAAACAAAACCTTTGATTACATCCAGGCAGGTTTACCTGCACTTCATATGAATTATCCGGAATATAAAAACCTGACTGCTGAATTTGCAGTAGGTATTCTTTTATTGGACTGTACCCCGGAAGAAATTTCTGCTGCGGTTCGATCATTGGAGCAAGACGATCACTATAGTGTTATGTTTCTGGCCTGTAAACAAGCTTCGAATGTTTTAATTTGGGAAAATGAATCCCCAAAGCTGGTTAGACTGATTCAAACTCTGGAGCAGAAAGTCTAAAGCCTCCGCATCTTTCATTAAAATAAATATATATAACTTATTATAATATAATACCTTTGCCAAAACTTTACTTTGCGAGCAGATAGTGGAACGAGTACCTTTATGCATGTCCTGGCTGTAGCCTTGGTATTCTCTTTACTGGGACTGGCATTACTTGCCTTTATCCACAGTGTTCGGCTTGAAGACAGAATCAGCACAGAGACTCCCTATATCATAGAATTAAGAAAAAACTATGCTACCGATTCCTTTGAAGTGTTAAAAAACTGGCTGAACAGTCAATCCGGAATTGTATCTGGAAGCTTGCAGCTAATTACTAAGGAAGAAGCCTTAAAGGAAATGACATCCGATCCACGCGTGGATATTGCATTAACCCCCGGAGAAAACCCTTTTTTTGACATCATTTGGATTGGACTGGATCCCAAACAAGATCAAGAAGCCACCATCCAAAAAATCCAGGAACACCTTAGGACACAATCGATTGTAAATGTGGCTGGTGACCATGTGGCTTTAAAACCTGAATTGGCAAAAAGCCTTGGCAAAATAAAAACTGTATTCATCTTCATAACCTTGCTAACTGCCATTCTGGCCTTTTTGGTTACAGGATACCTGGTTAGGGTGTACATCCGTACAAAATTTGAAATCATTCAACTGTGGCGCCTTTTAGGCAGCACAGAAGAAAAGATTACGAAACCATATATCCGTATAGCCATTACTCATGGAGTAGCCAGCGCATTAATGGCTATTGGACTCATGGGACTAGCCTTATTGGCATTATTTTACCTATCACCTTGGATATATAATTTAATTGATCTGAAAAATTTTGTGTTGGTTATGCTCGTTTTATTGGTAATTGGGCCAACTTTGCACATTATGGGGATACGTCGGGCACTAAATTCATATCTTAACAAATAAAATCAATCATGGGAGAATCGAAATCAAAAAAAGCACCCATAAAATCCAATTCTGCTGGAGAAATGGATACACAAAAAGTTATTTCTTCTTTAAAATTCAACAAATCCAATGAGATGACCTATGGTAAATCTCATATTAAGATTGTATTGATAGGCCTCGGCTTGATCGCATTAGGTTTATTGTTGATGTCAGGAGGATGGATGCCTTCCCCTGATGTTTGGGATGAAAGTATAATCTATTCTACAAGAAGAACTGTAGTTGCACCTATTTTTATCATTGCTGGACTTGCTGTGCAGGTTTATGCAATTTTCAAAGACTAATTTATGTCTGAATATCTGATTATTCTGATCCTTGGCATCGTTCAGGGATTGACGGAATTTTTACCGGTAAGTTCAGATGGGCATCTTGAGTTGGCCAAATATTTTTTGGGGGACCATTCTTCTGCCGTGGATAGCCTCCAGCTGACAGTGATTCTTCACATGGCAACTGCCTTGAGTATCCTATTTGTGTTTAGGAAAAGAATATTGGAATTGATAAAAGGTCTATTCAACTCTTCAGATAAAACTTCAAAAACTTTTAGCACCCATATCCTAATTTCCATGATACCCGCTGCAATTGTAGGACTGTTTTTTGAAAAACAGGTTAGCGAGTTATTCAATGGAAAAATCATGTTTGTCGCCTGCATGATCTTTACTAATGGTCTGATCCTTATGCTTGGGCATTACAGAACTTTAGCCACAGGGTCAAATAGCAATTGGAAATCTTTTATGATGGGGATCAGTCAGGCCGTAGCCATACTTCCCGGAATCAGCAGGTCTGGAAGTACAATTGCCACTGCAAGTCTTACCAATTTTGAGCGAAATGAGGCGATCAGCTTTTCTTTTTTGATGGTAGTACCATTAATTCTGGGTAAAATTGCAAAGGATATCATGGAAGGAGGGATGATGGTTTCTTCTTATTCACTTTCTGCCGTATTGTTGGGATTTGTAACCGCATTTGTTACCGGCGTGCTGGCATGTGGATGGATGTTGACATTGGTAAGAAATACCAAAATGAATTATTTTGCCTGGTATTGTATCGTCCTGGGTGCAGGATTAATCATTTATTTGCTTTTAAATCGTTAACACTGATCGCAACACCCAAAAATATTCAAGAAATTGATTTATCTACAGGAGCTGTTTTTCTTGTAAACAAGCCATTGCGGATGACCTCATTTTTTGTTGTGGACCGCATTAAAAGAGCCATTTGGCGATCATCAAAACAAAAAATAAAAATTGGGCACGCCGGCACGCTCGACCCTTTAGCATCCGGGTTGTTGATATTGTGTACCGGCAGAATGACAAAAAAAATAGATGATTATCAAGCCCGTGAGAAACATTATACCGGACATTTCACATTGGGTGCTTCAACGCCAAGTTATGATCTAGAAACAGAAGTAATCGAATTTGCCGATCCAACAGGCATAAGCCTGGATGCATTGGAAAATTGTAGAAAATCATTTCTTGGCTATCAGGAATTAGTGCCCCCAGCCCATTCTGCCGTTAAGATAGGAGGCAAAAGAGCATATACACTGGCCAGGAACGGAGAAGAGGTAGTTTTGGCTGCTAAACCCATTTATATCTCTGAAATGACCATAAACACTGAACATTTTCCACGGATCGGCTTCAGCATTCATTGCACAAAAGGAACCTACATTCGCTCAATAGCCCACGAATTTGGGCGCAGACTGGGAAATGCCGCTTACCTTTCTGCTTTAACCAGG
Organism: Candidatus Vicinibacter proximus; assembly: GCA_016713905.1. Lineage (NCBI taxonomy): Bacteria > Pseudomonadati > Bacteroidota > Saprospiria > Saprospirales > Saprospiraceae > Candidatus Vicinibacter > Candidatus Vicinibacter proximus. The sequence goes on along the minus strand of JADJOE010000003.1, from coordinate 611,089 downwards.
CAAAAAATTGGTGAATACGCTTTGGAGGACGCCTGGGAATTGGATGAACTGATCAAAATTCTTAATCCCTTTAATCCACCTTTGGAGCCCTGATTCGTTCTAACTTTGTCAGGAAAACGAACTCGTACCTATGTCCATTCAAGTCGAAGATCTAGTTAAAATTTATGGTAGCCAAAGGGCTTTGAATGGTATCAGTTTTACCGCAGAAAAAGGCCAGATACTTGGATTTCTAGGTCCAAACGGAGCAGGTAAAACCACCACCATGAAAATCCTCACAGGATTTCTCTACCCTAGCTCTGGAAAGGCTTCAGTTTGTGGATTCGATTTGACCGAATCCCCAATTGAAGCCAAAAGAAAAATTGGATATCTGCCGGAACACAATCCCTTGTACAAAGACATGTACATTAGAGAGTATCTGCTCACTTTTGCAAAAATCAGCCACATCCAAAATCCATCCAAACGGGTAGAGGAACTCATTGAAATGACCGGTCTCACGAAAGAGCAAAATAAATTAATAGGCTCTCTTTCCAAAGGATACCGCCAAAGAGTAGGACTAAGTCAGGCCTTGTTGCATGATCCTGAAGTTCTGATATTAGACGAACCAACCAGTGGCCTGGATCCAAATCAGATACAGGATATAAGAGATTTAATCAGAAATTTCGGCAAAGAAAAAACCCTGATATTTTCCACCCACATCATGCAGGAGGTTAAAGCACTTTGCGATCGCGTCATCATTATTAACAACGGTAACATTGTCGCAGATGACCCTATCGATATGTTGCAGGAGAAACTTACCGGAAGACAAATCGTCCATGTGGAATTCAATAAAGAAGTTCCGGTTGATTTACTAAAAAACATACCCGGTGTGCAGTCGGTTAAAACCAATGGAAAAGCGCGATACACCCTGTATTCAAGCTCCAGTGAGGATTTGCGTGGATTATTGTTTAATTTTAGCGTACAAAATAATTGGATCATCTACGAAATGAATAAGGACAAAAACAGTGTAGAAGAAGTGTTCAGTTTGCTGACTAAATCAACGACAAAGGAATAGAACATGTGGACGATTTTTAGAAAAGAAATTTCCGGCTTTTTTAGTCTGCTCATTGGCTATGTTGTAATTGGCATATTTATTTTGATCATGGGGTTAATGATGTGGGTATTCCCTGATTACAGCATCCTATATTTTAATTATGCTTCCCTGGACCAATTGTTTATTATGGCACCTATAATTTTCATGTTTATGATTCCAGCCATAACGATGAGATCATTTTCAGAAGAAATTCAAAATGGGACCTTAGAAATTTTGATTACTAAACCCATCACCGAAACTCAGATTGTTTTAGGCAAATTTTTTGCATGTCTTGGCCTTGTTGCGATTGCATTACTTCCCACCCTGTTCTATTTCTATTCGGTATATCAACTTGGATCTCCCGTTGGAAATATGGATACAGGTGCTGTAATAGGATCCTACATAGGCCTGCTCTTTTTAGCAGCCTCCTGTACTGCCATCGGCTTATTTATTTCGGCTGTATCCAAAAACCAGATCATAGCTTTTCTCCTGGCTATTTGCTTGATTTTTATTTTTTACTATGGCTTTTACTTTTTCAGTAAACTCCCTATATTTTTTGGAAAAACTGACGATGTCATCCAGAGAATCGGAATGGATTATCATTACAATTCCATCAGCCGGGGAAGCCTTGATAGTAGAGACATTATTTATTTTTTAAGTTTAATTGGATTATTCATTTGGCTTAACATAAGTTGGTTAAAAAATAGATTTTTCTAAACGTGCGTATTATACAAAACATCCAGGGTTCTTTAAAAGTGATCATGCTTGTAGGCATACTGATTTTTATCAATGTGCTGGGATCCTTTTTTTTTACATCGGTGGACCTAACTGAAGAAAAGAGATTTACACTTACTTCTTCCACTAAAAACATCCTCCGAAGTGTGCCGGATGTGGTATTGGTCAGAGTTTTGCTGGAAGGAGATTTTCCAGCGGGTTTCAAAAGACTTCAACAAAGCACCAAAGAATTACTGGATCAGTTTGGAGCGGAATCAGGTTACATTGAATATCAGTTTGAAGATCCCAATGATGGAACAATTCAGGAAATCAATGCAAGAAGAGAGGAACTTAAAAAAGACGGATTAGTTCCTACCAATTTAATGGTACGGACAGGTTCAGAAAACAAAGAACAATTAATTTATCCTTATGCTATTTTTTCTTTTGGTGAAAAGAAAATTGCCATCAACTTATTAGAACATTCTGCAGATCAAGATCAGGAAACTAATCTAAGCAATTCCATCAGTTTACTGGAATACAAATTTGCCAATGCCCTGCAAAAATTGCAACAACAGGAAAAGAAAAATATTCTTATTTCCATTGGGCATGGTGAATTAGAAAAAGAACAAACCAAAGCATTGGTTCTCCAGCTCAGTTCTTTCTATAATGTTGGCTACATTAATCTAGACAGCAATTACAATTTAAAGAAAGAAATTGATCTGCTCATTATTGCTCGTCCAACCAAACCATTTTCAGAAAAGAATAAGTTTGCCTTGGATCAGTATGTGATGAATGGTGGCAAGATAATCTATATGGTGGATGGTATGTGTATGTCTTTAGACACTTTAAGTACCAGAACAGAATTCATCCCTGAACCGCTCGATATCAACCTTTCTGATTTATTTTTTGAATATGGACTTCGCATTGAACCAAATTTGGTTTTGGATCTCGAATGCAGCAGAATCCCTCAAGTCATAGGTAACCAAGGTGGTAAGCCCCAGATAGAATTATTTCCGTGGTACTATCATCCTTTGGTTGCTTCAAAATCTACACACCCCATTGTAAACAATATTGACAGAATCAGCCTTGAGTTTCCTTCCTCTGTTGATACCCTAAAGACTAAAACACCATTAAAAAAAACAGTACTGATTCAGTCTTCCCAATATAGTCGCTATCAGTTATCCCCAATGAAGGTTGGATTTGACATCTTACGCTACAAAGCAGATCCGGATAAATTCAATAAACCATTCCTCCCAATTGGCATTTTGGTGGAAGGTGAATTTTCTTCCTTATTTGAAAACAGAGTAAGTGAGGAACTCAAAGCTCAACTCGCCGGCCTGGGCATGGAATACAAGGCAAGATCAAGTAATACATCCATTTTGTTGGTAGCAGATGGGGATCTCATTCGTAATTTATACGATAAAGAAACCGGAAAATTTGCACCGCTGGGTTACAATAAATGGGAAAAAACCAGTTTTAATGGCAACAAGGATTTTATACTCAACAGCATAGAATACATGATTGCACCGGATAATGTGCTCAGCGCTAGAGCAAAGGAAATTAAATTAAGAATGTTGGATAAGGTAAAGGCTGAGAAAGAAAAAAACAAATGGCAATTCTTTAATATTGGCTTACCTATAATTTTACTGATCATTTTTGGTCTCATAAACCAATTTATACGTGGAAAAAAATACATCAAACCCCTAAACGCATGAAACAAAAAAACACCTTGATCTGGTTACTGATTTTTATTTGCCTGGGTGGATTGTCCTGGTATTTTCTGAATTATAAAAACAGCAAAACTTCCATTGATACCTCCGACAGAGAATTTGCCGTTAAAGATATAGACCAGGTGACTAAAATTTTTCTGGCAAAAAAAAATGGAGAACCTATCACCCTTGAAAAAATAAATCGCAAATGGTACGTGAATAAAAAATATTTAGCCTTTAACAATACCATTGAAAACCTTTTAGACGTCCTGCAAAAAGTTTCACTTAAGTCTATTCCGCCAAGAGCGGCATACCCTGTAATCATGAATGATATCGCAAGCATAGGACTCAAAGTAGAAATTTATACAACATCGGACAAGCCATTTAAAACCTACTACGTTGGGGGTGTAACCGAAGATGAATCCGGAGTTTATTTTCTCATGGATAATGCAAGGCAGCCATATGTGATGCATTTAGATAAACTCAACTCCAACATTAGACACCGATACGACATTAAGTTGGAAGATTGGAGAGACCGCTCTTTGGTCCCAATGGAAAAAGAAAATCTGAGTGGCGTTAGTGTTGATTACCCATATGAACCTTCCTCATCATTTTTAATAACCAAATCTGGAAATGGCTTAAAATTAGCAAAAGGCCAAACGCCAAATGAATTTGTTCAAAATATGAATCAAAAAATACTGGATTCTTATTTTGAAAACCTTCTGATTGCACAAACAGAGGCCTTTGAAAATACCAATCCATTAAGATCTCAGATCAGCACTAAAATTCCCTGGTGCAGAATTGCCATCAAATCAACCAATCTGCCGGATTCTCTGATCCTGAGCTTCTACCCGATCAATGAAGAAAAAGAAGAACCCATTGATTTAAGTCCGGAATATCTTGCAAGCAAAAAGTTTTTTCGCTTGTTTGTCAACCGGAGCGATGGTGATTTTCTTCTGTTGCAAATAAATCAGGCATCTGCTGTTTTAAAAACTTTCCAGGAGCTCCGCCCTATTCAATAGGTTTATTATCTTTACATCGGCTACAGGAAGCCAATTTTTTATAACACAACACCCTTTTATGAAACATCCCTGTTTGCAGCTTGGACTGCATAGAATTTATCTAGTAATATCCATCGCACTGATCCCTTGTTTTGGATTTAACAACAAGGTTCACACTAATTTAGATTCCAATACTACCTGGGGATTTTATGCCCATAAACTGCTCAATAAGCTTGCGGTTTTTACTTTGCCTGCCGCAATGATAGAATTCTATAAAACCAACTTAGAATACATCAGCCACCATGCAGTTGATCCGGACAAAAGAAGGTATGCCATCAAAGGTGAAGCCATTCGTCATTACATAGATCTAGACCAGTGGAAAAAAGAAATTCATCTTAATTTGCCGGATGATCTTTTGGACTGCATTCTTCAATCCTCTGAGATAAAACTTTTTAAAAATCTGGACAGTGTTTTGGTTTTTGAAAAAATAGAATGCCCGGATATCAATTATAAAGAATTAAAATTTACCCACTCCTTTAAGAATAATTTTTTGGAATATCGGGATGGGATTGAACTACCCCTATTGAAAGAATGGTTGTTAGAATATGCATGGATGAATCACGAAGATGAAAATTGGATCATTGAAACTGATCTGGTTGCAAAACTTTTTCCAACTGCAAATCTTGGGAATTACAAAATGCATATTATAGACCATTTCAGTCCTCATGGCATTTTACCCTATTTTTTACCCCAGATTTACAAGCGTCTGGTCAAAGCTTTTCAAGAAAAAGATGTAGAGAAAATTTTAAAACTTTCATCAGACATTGGACATTATATTGGAGATGCCCATGTCCCACTCCACACTACAAAAAATTACAATGGCCAACTCAGTAATCAAACAGGCATACATGCATTCTGGGAAAGTAGGATTCCCGAACTTTTTGCAGAACAGGATTTCGATTTTGTGGTGGGACACGCTGTATACATCCGGGATATAAGGTCCTATTTCTGGAAAATCATTGAGGACAGTCATCAGTGTGTAGACAGTGTGCTAAGGTTCGAAAAGAGCCTGAGTCAAACCACTCCGTCGGACCAACAATATTGTTTTGAAATGAGATTGGGCGCAGTGACCAAACTTCCGTGCAAAGATTATGCAGCAAGCTATCACACTACCTTGGACAGACAGGTTGAAAGACGATTTAGATCCTGCATTTTATCCATTGGCTCTGTATGGATGAGTGCTTGGACGGATGCAGGTCAACCTGATCTGACAAGCAATACAATTGACCATCAAGCCCTGCCACAAATAAAAACAGATTCCCTTTTAGAAAGTGCGATTTTGAATGTAAGAGATCATGAATAAATCTGAATTAAAAAAAATCTTGCAGCCATGGACCCAAATAATTTTCATACAAAAAAAAATTATTTCTTCGTATTTAACATCTTTCGAAGGATTGGAACTTTTCCAGGCAGACTAATTTTCAATAAACAAACCCCATGAATCGGCTCCATATCCATTCGCCATTTATGTTCACCCAATGGGGTTGCTTGCACAGGAATTTTTGTTCCGATGAGGTGGAACACCTCAAATTCAGGATTTAAATCCTCAGGACCCAATTCAACCACAAAATAATTTTGAAAGGGATTCGGATAAATCATGGGCAATTTGGAAGGATCTGCAGGATTCTCATTACCGGTAAGGCAGGAAGACCCTGAAGTTTTAAATTTTAAGGAAATTTGTGGAGTAAAATTTAGGTTACACAATACGCCCAGCCTGATTTCATAGTCACTGCAGGAATCCAGTCCGGTCAAAAATACCATGGAGGCCCTTGTATTTGATTTTGTCCAATCGGGCTCATATAATTTTCGGTATTGATAATAGACGAGATCATTGTCATTGATTTTTTTGTAATCAATGACAGCTGTGTTTTTGGTGCTGCCTGCAAATTGCACATCAAAAAGCGAACCGCATGAACCATTAGTTATGAGTATACAATAATCTTCATATTCTCCAAACTCCAAGCCCTGACTACAAGGTCCCGGAGCTTCAATATTGTTTTCAGCATACTTAAGCATTACCCGAAACCTGGTGTAACCGTCCTTTGCTTCTGGCGGAATATTAAAATTAAATAATGCTTCACCGTTGCTTTTATAATCTGTAGGAATGATATTTTCTATGGCTTCAAATATGCCATTCTGATTGTAATCCAACCAGGCTACCATATGCATCGTGCTGCTGTCATCTGCAAACCCGGGAACGAGTTTTAAAATATGTGACTGCCATTTGTCCAGCACCCACTGATTAGGAGATCCGGTATAATTGCCATATCCAAGATTATTTCCCGTGTTAAATAAAATATTATCTACGGCAATAGATTCTATCCATTCAAAATTAGATTGTGGTCTGTTGCGCTTACAATAAGAGATGTCTGTACATTGGCCACAACCTTCAGTTTGGATGATCAATGTCTCACTTATTACTGACCATTCCGGATCACAAAAACTATAAAAGTTGCATTCATATTGTTGACAAGGCAGCAAACCGTTTATGTTGATTTCATCACCAATATTATGCTCCATGAATATGGTATCCACCTTTACATCAAATCGCTTTCTAATCACATATGCAATCCTTTTATGGTTAACCGAATGACGAAGATTGACGGTTACAAAATCATTTCCAGCCGTTCTGACCGAAAGGCGATCCGGAGATTGACAGCAACCTTCTGTCCAAATAGATTGAACAGGTGAATAAACCTCCTTGAAACGAATGCAACCTCCTTTGATTCTAAATTCATATTCTGTACAAAAATCGAGGTTATTAAACACAAGAGTACTGTCCGAAAAAGCTTGCTGTAGCGACCAGTTCGTTGCCCCTTTTTTCCTCAACTCCACGCTTACAGGCAACAAACCAAGAGGAACGGTTCTTCTGAATTCAATGCTGTTGATTTCACTATGCAATTCAAATGGTTGGATGCCATTGGCGGCAGAACCTATATTCATGACTCCCCCACTTACCGTAATGCCCTGGAGGGAACTGTTCTTTTTGCTGTTGGATATTAAAAGTGATTTAACAGACAAGGCGGCTGCGCCAGGATCCGAATGGGCGAGCTGTGCAAGATTGTTACATGGAATACTGTATAACAAAGCAATTGCTCCGGATACCTGTGGCGCGGCAGCACTTGTTCCTGAAAAACTTCTCAAGCCATTGGATGGACTGATGGTATAAACATTTTCACCATATGCGCCGATATCAATAGATTTTACACCGTAACCAGCAGTTGGATCTTTTTGATCAAACCAATCCATACTGGTGACTGTAATGAGGTAATCACTTTCACAGGTTGTGGGCAGATCTCCATCCTCATCTACGTTCAAATCCAAATTGGTCGTGGATGCTGCATTCAAAATACCAACCGTACCTAGGGAATCATAAACCGCACACCATATCGGAGCCTCCTCAGGCTTTCCATAATCAGACCCCCAGGAAGTATTGGTAGCCACTACAAAAGCTCCTTGCTTTCCATTGCTCTGGTTGTATGTTTTTCTTGCTTTCCATGGATAGGAATAGGATAATATGGCATTGGCCTCATCTCCTCCTCCGGCAACAAACATTAACTTTACCTTCCAATTGATACCACAAACACCCAAATTGTTATTCCCTGTTGCTGCTGCAATGCCACAAACCGGTGTACCATGAAATCCTGGATCAAAAATTCCACCATCTTTGTAACTATTCCAGCCATAATAATCATCCACATAACCGTTCTGGTCGTCATCCAATTTATTATCCGGTATCTCACCATAGTTTCTCCATAGATTTCCCTTAATATCATAGTGCGCAATGTCCAAACCATCGTCTATTACACAAAGGACGATGGTATCCCCAAGCTCTGTCATGCCTCCGGTGTTCAGATCCCAGGCCAGGTCCGAATCAAAATCAACGCCTGGAAGCCCACCTTCAGAACCGGTATTCAAATGATGCCACTGCCTGAAAAAGTAGGTATCGTTGGGGGATTTTCTTGGATATAATATTTTGTTCTTTTGTATGGCCAGAACTTGAGGATCCTTGGATAACTCGGAAATGAAATAGTCCGCACTGTAGGCGGCGTAATCGAATTCCAGTAAAATGATGTTCCAATCTTCAGACAAGACTTTCTTTAGCCTGATTTCACCGGAATTGGATCTTGACTTTAATCTGTTTTTAAGGAAAAGCTTGGGATCAGCATTAGTGCTGAGTTTTACAATTAGTTCCCCTTGTCTGTGGGTAAGCAACTGAGCAGGTAATTGCCAGGAATACAAGAAAGTAAAACACAAAAAAAAGAATAAAACAAAATACCGGTAACCTGTCATGAAAATTGGAATAAGCAAATCTCCCTACAAGATACATACCACATTAAGCATATCCCATAAATATATTAAATAAACTTACCAACTATATACAAATATCAATTATTTGTTATACATTAGCGTCTAATTTTCAGTACTATTGTTAATTTACGACCAAAACTCTTTTTTATGAAATCATTTCGTATTTACGTTTTGATATGTTTTACATTCTTTGGAGGCTTTATTAAAGCCCAACAAGATCTTGCCATTGCTGCAAAAGAATATTTTAAACAACAAAAATATTCAGAGGCCATTCCTCTTTTTGAAAAACACTTATTGTCTCATCCTCAAGATGTTAACAACCAGCGATACCTTGCCCTTTCCTACCAGAATGCAGGAATGGACCAGAAAGCTAACCATTTATTCAAGTACATATTGGCCAAACCAAACCCCGATTCTGAAGTATATTTCGAATACGCTGAATTCCTGAGAAACCAAACCGATTTTGTCGCGGCTAAAGAAATGTATCTGAAATACGCAAAATTTAATCCTGCAATTGGTAATTACTTTGCTCAGTCCTGTGACTATGCACTAGCTGAATTAACAAAGCCAAAAAACTGTAGTTTGGACAAAATACAGAATGAAGAACTGGAAAAAGTTTCCGTAATAAATGCAGACCTATCTATTAAATCGGGATCCCCTACAAAACCTGCAAAGGTTCAACAACTCAGCTCAAATGCTACCAACAATCTGCTTGCCATTGAAGAGATTATCAACGGTAAGGCCATAGGCAAAGGAATTTATGCATACAGTGAACAAAAAGATTTTGTGGCTTTTACGAAATCCAGCACCTCGCCACTTGCATCCATTATACACCAATCGCCAATTACCTCTTTATATTTTGCAAATATCGATGAAAACGGATCTTGGTCAGATGTGCAGACCTTTGAATATTCAAGCAGCACTTATTCCACTAATTTTCCTGCACTTGCAGACAAAGGCAACACGCTCTATTTTTCTTCCAACAAACCTGGAGGTTATGGTGGGTACGACCTTTATGTAAGCTATAAAGTTCCACTTACAAATTCCTGGTCAGAACCTCAAAATTTAGGATCCCTGATCAATTCTCCCGGAAATGAAATTTCTCCTTTCTACAAATCCAATGACTTATTCTTTTCCTCCGACTGGCACAATGGATTTGGAGGTTTTGATGTATTCAGAACTACCAGAGATGGCATAGCATGGAGTGATATAAATAACTTAGGATCCTGCGTTAATTCCACCAAAGATGAATACCAGTTTATGTTGGACGGAACCAATGATGGTGTTTTTATTTCCAACCGAGAAACAAACAGTGGTGGAGAACATCAGTATAAAACTTCCAGGGTTGCCCTCACCAATGGCATAGGGTCAGCACATCCGATTATGGCATCAGATATAAGCCTTAAGTCACCTATGGACATGAATGTCATGGTATCCCCTTTAGAAGTAAATACAACAGAAGATGCCGGTCAGGTTTTTGATGATCCAAACATTGGCTTTCTTCCTAAAAACCAACAATTGCAAAAAGTATATTTTATCCAGGTTGCTGCGATATCCAACTTCAACGAAGCGATGGCGGACCGATTTAAAAAATATTCCAAATATGGAGATGTATATCGAGTAGAAGCCGATGGTGTTCATAAAATACGAATCGGCAGTTTCAGCAAATTAAACGATGCTTTGTCTACTTTAAGTTTGATGAAAAAGAGTGGATTGAAAGAGGCCTTTGTTGTAGCTGATATCCCTGATGAAAAGCGTTTTAAACTGATCCTCAAAAATTCTAATGATTTTAAAAATATCAAAGAAAGCACCGAAGAGCCAGGTAAATTTAAAATCCGTGTTGCAGAATTTAAAGCACCGGATTGGTTTGATCCATCTCCGCTGCGCGATATTGGTAAAATAGAACATTGGACAAAAGGAGGATGGACCATCATTGTATTGGGAGATTTTGCAAATTCTCACGATGCTATACAGGCCCTGGACAAAGTAAAAGCCAAAGGCTTCAAAGAAGCATATATTGTGATTGAAGAGAATGGAAAGTTGTTTAGACAATAGAGCTTGTAAATTTATATGAGGGATCCATTTTAGAATGGACTTCAAAAAATCTAATAAAATAAAAGCCTTCTCAATTTGAGAGGGCTTTTTACATTTTGTAAACATTCATCTAAACGATCTCAAAAAAATCAGCCGGAAAATTATCTGTACATTACCGCCTTTACAGCCTTGATGACCTTTTCCGGATTGGGTAAATATTCCTGCACCATGGTGGGTGCATAACCCAATGAAACATCTGCAGCATTTACCCTGATCACCGGTGCATCCAAATAATCAAAAGCATGTCGCTGCACCTGAAAGGCAATTTCCGAAGAAACTCCGGCAAATGGCCATGATTCATCCACCACAACCAACCTGTTGGTTTTCTTGACGGATTCTATGATGGTTTTGATATCTAATGGTCGTATGGTTCTTAAATCGATCACTTCTGCATCAATTCCTTCTTTCTCTAATTCCACGGCGGCTTGTTTAGCCACTTCCATCATTTTGTTGAAGGAAACGATGGTAACATCTTTTCCGGTTCTCCTTACTGCTGCGACGCCTATAGGCACATAATATTCTCCTTCCGGAACTTCACCCTGGAATCCATACATCGTCTCTGCTTCCATGAAGCAAACAGGGTCATCGTCCACGATCGCTGACTTGATTAGTCCTTTGGCATCATAAGGATCAATGCAAGAGATCACTTTGAGGCCAGGACAGTTGGCTAACCAGGATTCAAATGTTTGAGAATGTTGTTGGGCCAATTGACCTGCTGCCCCGGAAGGCCCTCTGAAAACTATGGGACATCCGAATTCACCGGATGATTGAGACAAGGTTTTTGCGGCATTGTTGACTATCTGATCAAATGCCAAAACGGCAAAATTCCAGGTCATAAACTCCACAATAGGTCTCAAACCATTCATGGCAGCACCGACCCCAATACCTGCAAAGCCCAATTCAGCAATGGGTGTATCGATTACTCTTTTAGGACCAAATTCATCCAGCATGCCTTTACTGACCTTGTATGCTCCGTTGTATTCGGCAACTTCCTCCCCCATCAAAAAAACATTCGGATCCCTTCGCATTTCTTCAGACATCCCTTCTCTGAGGGCATCTCTGAGTGTAATTATTCTACCCATAAGACTTTTGTTGCCGCAAAAATAGGGCTTATTAAACAACCATTGATAAGGAATTTAGAATATTCAAAGGAATAAAACCCCAGGTTACTTGCTTTAAGTTGAAAGTTTACTTTCCTTTTCCCTGAAACAAAACCCAAAGTGTATAAAACAAAATTTTAATATCCAGGCCCAAGGACCTATTTTCGACATAAAGAATATCGTATTTTAGTCGTTGAAGCATTTCATCCAAATTTGAAGCATACCCGAATTTTACCTGCCCCCAGGACGTAATACCTGGACGAACTTTTAGCAAATGCTTGTAATGTGGTGCTTTTTCCATGATTTTGTCAATAAAATATCTGCGCTCCGGTCTTGGCCCCACCAAAGACATGTCCCCCTTTAATACATTGACAAATTGTGGTAGTTCATCCAATCTCCATTTTCTCATCACAGATCCCCAAGGGGTGATCCGATCATCCTGGTCATTGGATAATTGCGGACCTTCTCTTTCTGCATCCACAGACATGGATCGAAATTTATAAATCATGAAAGGTTGTCCATTAACCCCTATTCTCTCCTGACTGTAAATCACCGGCCCCGGGCTTGAAAATCTGGTCCTGATCATGATGTACAAAATCAACGGGGACAATACGCCCAACATTATAATACTGACAATCAAATCCATCAACCGCTTGATCAGGATTTGCCATTTTGGCATCATTTCTTGCTTGATCTCGATCAATACAGCGCCATAAAGGTGATTCATTTTTACAGTACCCAACAAAATATCATAGGTATCCGGAATGGTGCGCACCATCAGTTGGTTTCCAAATTCAAACAAGACATCCAGAATACTTTTTAGTTTAAGATGCTCAGTGGACTCAATGGCAATGATAACTTCCTCTATGCCTTCTTTTTTTATCACATCGGATATATCTGCGAGACCTCCAAGCTGAGGAAGAAACTGATTCAGCTCGTTGGATCTTCCGCCATTTGAATGTATAAATCCTGCAAACTTATGTCCTAAACTGAATTTCAACGACATGATGTCGTTATACAAATCTACCGCACGTTGATCTCCACCTATAATGAGGGTATTAAATCCCACAACACCCTTCTTTAATCTGCGGCTCATGACAGAAAGAAAAACCATCCTGAAGCTGGCTACAAGCCCAAAATGCAGGAACCAATAAGTACAAACTGTCCTTAAATACCTGGTTTCAAAATTCAAAGATTTATGCAAAAGCAAAGCAAAAAAAATAGTCAGACTTCCTGCCAGCGCAAGCACAAAAGATTGGGTAAAAACTGCCCACCTGGACAAGCGGTAAACATCTTTGTATTGTTCTGTCAACAAGTTTAACAAATACCATCCTACCGGAATCACCAACAAACCCTGAATAAAAAGTTTTTTACATTCCGTCTCCGGATCGAGAATAAAAAAATTGTTACTGTGCAGATAATTGACAAATAAATACCAGGATAATATGGCCAACATAAAATCGCCCGTCTGATAAAGAATATTTTCTTTTCTGATGGTCATTAACGGTGCGTCACTTTAAAGTTATCCAGATAAATATGTTGATCTGTTTTGGCAGTGTCCTGAATGAAAGCAGCCGCAACGGCCAATTTGTACGATACCCCTCTGTAGTTGTTCAGAATGTCTGTAAAATCAAAGTATATTTTATTCCAACTCGATTTAGGAAGTACCAGTGCATTGATTAATCGTGTAGGGGATTCTCCATTTTTATATCCAATAAAACCTACATAAAAAGGAATATCTGATTTGTAATGCAACTCCAGATAAACTTGATTGGGATTAACCGGAATTGGCTTTGGTATGTCGTACCAGGCTTCCAGAATTGGATGGTTATTACTCACCGTTATTTCTCCGGAATTTACGCCTTCAAATGCTTCTGCTGCAGAAGTCAGGATAACTTTTGTTTCCTGGTCTCCATCTATTTCTTCATTGAAAAAATGTATGCGCTCAAAGTCCTCTATAAATGGAAACTTAACATCACTTCCATAAATCAAAACAGGACGAAGAGTATCAGTTTTGGTTTGTTCCAAATCTACATTTACTATAAAAGGTTCCAGAAAAGGATATCTGGTAGGTTGGGTGACCATCCCATTTTTTCTAAATCCGGCATAAATTTTAATTTCTGTATTACCAGAGGATACTATTGGAATGATTGCGGGCATTTCATAAGCACCTACATATTCGTTATTGGCATAAACCCAGACATCTTTGAACTGATGAAAACTACTGCCCTGATCGGGAGAAACCTGCAACTTTAAAGAAGGTATGTATACGTAAGAAGGAATGGCTTCCTGTTGATCCAACTTCGCACAAGATGAAAAAGTGATTAAAGCAATGGTTACTAAAAAAAGCTTTCTAAACATTACTGTTTTCGATTAGGCGAAAAATGGCATCCACGAGGCTTAATGCGCTGATACCGTCTTCCAGGTTGACTTCCGTTTCAGTATCCATAACGATACTTTTTGCAAAAGATTTTATCTCTTCTTTAATTGCATTAACAGGTTCTGTATCCGCCTGAAACAAACTGATGTATTTCTTTCCTTTGTAGGTGTCAATTTCAATGGTATTGTCCTGATAAGCGTCCAACAATGAAATTACCTGCGCTTCCTTCGTTAATAAATCAAGACTGATGTAAGCATCTTCCTGAAATATTCTGATTTTTCGCATTTGCTTCATGGAAATCCGGCTAGCGGTAACATTGGCAACCAATCCATTTTCGAATTCTATCCGGGCGTTACATATATCCGCCATCCTGGAGACAATGCTGACCCCATTGGCTTTTATATCAATTGGTTTTGAACGCGCAATCACGCTGATGAGGTCGAGGTCATGGATCATAAGATCATGCACGACCGATACATCTGTACCCCTGGGATTAAAAGTGGCCAGACGATGTGCCTCGATAAATTTGGGATTCTTAATGGAATCTTTTACCGCCAGAAATCCCGGATTGTATCGCTCCACATGCCCAATCTGTATTTTTACAGGATGTTTTTGCTGCAATTCTTTTAGAGCAAGTGCTTCCTCAAGACTTACCGTGACCGGTTTCTCTATAAAGCAGTGTTTATCGGCAGCGATCGCCTGAGAGGCGAGTTTAAAATGAGTCACCGTGGGGGTCACGATGTCTACTGCCTCACAATTCTGCAATAAATCTTCATAAGAATCGAATGCTCTGACATTGTATTCAGTACAGATATTATTCAGGGATTCTGTATCCAGGTCGTAACAACCCACCAGCTCAATTTCTTCACAATCCAGTATGCATTTAAGATGAATTTTACCCAAATGCCCAAGGCCTGTCAAGCCCAGCTTCAATTTTGTTCCCATTTTAATAAGTCATCTGTAACTTGAATAAAAACAGGAGAAGCAACACCAATAGCACAATTCCGACAAACAAAAAGCCGGTCTGGATCATGTGTCTTCTGAATACATGCAACAATTCATGATCATCCGGGTATTTAGGAAGGATTTCGTCATTCCATCTTTTAATGGATATCATCTGAGAAAAGGTGAACTGGATTCTGCGTTGTACCAACTGACGGTAGTAATTGAGGGTACGCACCCTTATGTAGAGATTGAACAATACAAACAATCCAAAAATGGTCAGTACCAATAATACTTTCATATATGGGATTTAGCTAAGACTTTGCTGTAAAATGTTGCGGGCTTCCTCAAGCGCGGTATCGATGCCCTGAACATTTTTTCCGCCTGCAGTACTAAAAAATGCTTGTCCTCCGCCTCCTCCCTGAATGTGTTTGGCGATTTGTCTTAACCAGGTTGAGGCATTATAAGCGTGGCTGGTCGTTAATTCTTCCGAAATGTAACACATCAATTGAGGCTTGTCCGATTCAACAAACCCAAAGAAAATGATGGCAGGTTCCAGCTCTTTTCCTAAATTAAAAATCAAGGATTTGCAAATCTTACTGTCACCGAGGTCGACTTTTGTAACCAAAGTCTGGATGCCATTTATTCGCCGTGCAGATTGAACGAGTTGATCTTTGAGACCCAGCGCCTTGGCTTCTTTCTGCTCTTGCAATTCCTTTTGAAGTGATTTGTTTTCCTCTATCAAATTTTGCAACTGCTGGATTAGATTGGGCGGATTGTTGAGCAATTGCCTTATTTCTGAAAGCTGCTCCATCTGATTCCTCATAAATTCTTCCGACTTTACAGCAGTAACCGCTTCTATTCTTCGGATACCTGCTGCGATGGCAGAATCCCCTATCAATTTGAAATAGCCGATTTCACCCGTTGATTCTACATGACAACCTCCACACAATTCCCGGGAATAGCTTGGATCAAAGGTGATCATCCGAACATCCTCCCCATATTTCTCCCCAAACAACATCATTGCACCGGATTTCCTAGCCTCCTCAATAGGTAAATGTCGGGTCTCCTCCAACGCTATGTTTTGGCGAATTTTTTCGTTTACCAATTGCTCGATTCTAAGGATTTCCGTCGAACTGAGTTTTTGAAAATGAGAAAAATCGAATCTCAAATAATCCTCATTCACCAGGGAACCTTTTTGGGTGACATGCGTCCCTAATACATTTCTAAGTGCTGCATGCAGTAAATGTGTCGAAGAATGATTTTTTTGAATCAGGGATCTTCTGTATGAATTAATTACTGCACGCACATTCGCTGTAGGTACAGAAGGCAATACTTCTGTCATGTGCAGGATCAGATCGTTTTCCTTCACCGTATCCAACACCTCAACTGCCTGGTTGTCAAAATATAAAATACCTTTATCCCCTACCTGTCCGCCACCCTCCGGATAAAATGGTGTGGTCTCCAGTACCAATTGAAATCTGGTCTGTCCCTTTGTTTGAATCTGTCGCCAGCGCAAAAGTCTGGTTTCCTCTACCTCATGTACATCATATCCCACAAACCTTACCTGACCTTCCGCAACCAAATTCCAGTCTGAATATTCCTTTTTTGCATCTGCCCGTGAGCGCTCTTTTTGCTGGACAAGGCAGACGGAGAATTCTTTTTCATCTACTTCCCATTCTTTTTCTTTTGCGATCAGTTTGGTGAGATCTATCGGAAAACCATAGGTATCATACAATTCAAAAGCATCTTGGCCGGATATCATGCCATTCACCGGTTGAAGCAATTCCAATCTTTTCAACCCCCCTTCCAGTGTCCTTAAGAAGGAACTTTCTTCTTCTTTAATCACACGGACTATCAGTTCCTGCTGACTTTTTATTTCGGGAAAAACATCTCCCATTCCGGTCACCAAAAAAGGAACTAACCTAAACATAAATGGCTCCTTGATGCCGAGGTAAGAATAGTAATACCTGACGGCCCTTCTTAAAATTCTTCTGATGACATAGCCCGGACCTGTGTTTGAAGGGATGGTTCCATCCGCAATGGTAAATACAATGGCTCTGATGTGGTCCGCTAGGACTCTCATGGCCATATCGGATTTATGGATACTGGTATATTGTCCGGTGTAGGGAATGTTGCTAAAATCAGCCATGAATTGTATCATTCCGCTAAAAATATCGGTATCGTAAGAAAACTTCTTATCCTGCAGCACCATGGTAAGCCGTTCGAATCCCATGCCGGTATCAATATGCTTGTCAGGCAATTCCTCCAGGCTTCCATCAACTTTTCTGTTAAACTGAATGAATACCAGGTTCCAAATTTCCATTACCTCAGGAACACCCAGATTGACTAATGCTGCGCCGGGAGATTTTGCACGGTCTTCCTCGGACCTGAGATCTATGTGGATTTCAGAACAGGGACCACATGGCCCGGTATCCCCCATTTCCCAAAAATTATCTTTCTTGCCAAAAAAGAGAATTCTGTCTTCCGGCACCCATTTTTTCCAAAAACCCACAGATTCCATATCCCTGTCAAGACCCTCTGTCTCATCCCCACCAAAAACGGAAACATAGAGTCTGGAAGGATCCAATTTGTATTCTTCCGTCAGTAATTTCCAGGCGAGCTCAATGGCTTCTTCTTTAAAGTAATCCCCAAAGGACCAGTTGCCCAGCATTTCAAACATGGTGTGGTGATAACCATCTGTCCCAACTTCTTCCAGGTCGTTATGCTTGCCACTGACGCGTAGGCACTTTTGAGTATCTGCAACCCTTTTGTCCTGTGCGGGTTTGTTGCCAAGGAAGTAATCCTTAAACTGGTTCATCCCAGCATTGGTGAACATCAGGGTAGGATCATTTTTCACTACAATTGGGCTCGAGGGCACAATTTTATGTTGGTTTTTTTCAAAAAAACTCAGGAACTTTTGGCGAATTAGTCGGGACTCCATATATAACACTTTAAAACCAAAATTATAAAACTCAGACAATCTGTATATTATATATCAAAACATCATATATATATTAAATAGATTTCTGTATGTTTTGTGGTTTGGGATAAGTTGATTAAATTTGTACTATCAAACAAAAAGCGAAATGAATCGGATCGCAAAAGTAGTTAATTTAACATAGCTGCCGAATATGAGGTCTGAAAAATATGTTTATAACCCCCATACCCTTCAATTTGAGAAGGAGAAGCTGACCAGAAAGTCTATATTCCTCAAAGTTTTTACCTTCATTTCTGCAGTCGTCGTGGCCGCTTTTCTGTTCTACTTTTTTACTTCAGAATACTTTCCCTCGCCACGTGAAAAAGCCTTGAAAAAGGAAATCACACAAATGGAGTATCAATATTTATTGATTAAAAATGATCTGGAGCGCGCAGAAAAAGTGCTTACCAATATTCAGAACAGAGATGCCAAGGTGCACAGAGTTTTATTTGGTATGGATCCCATAGATCCGAGTGTTTGGAATGGAGGTGTTGGAGGTCACGACCCTTATGCCTGGACCGGTCAATTCCGCAATAGTGGTTCTACAGTGAAAGATGCTAAAAAATATTTAGACAAACTGGAAAGACAGATTTATTTACAGTCGAGATCCCTGGATACTTTGGAAAAACTTGCCAGAACCCGCGAGGACATGATGGCCAGTGTTCCGTCGGTTAAACCCGTTAGAATGGATCGTCTTTCTACAGATGTACAGCATCTATCCGGTTATGGTATCCGTTTGCACCCTGTTCATAAAGTCAATAAAATGCATGCAGGTATTGACTTCACTGCTCCTGAAGGAACTTCCATCCAAAGTACCGGTGACGGGCGTGTGGTTAAAGTGGAGATTAAAAATTCAGGTTACGGAAAATCCGTATTGATAGACCACGGCTTCGGTTATAAGACCCTTTATGCCCACATGAAAGTAATTAAAGTTAAACAGGGGCAAAAAGTAAAGAAAGGAGAAATCATAGGCAGCATTGGAAACACCGGAACCTCTACGGGGCCGCACTGTCATTATGAAGTACACTTCAACGGGAAGCCGGTAAACCCAATTCACTATTGCATGGATGGACTGAGTCCAAAAGAATACCAGGAAATGGTTGCTAAAGCCGAAATGGCCAATCAATCGTTTGATTAATATCACAACTTACATCCTTTCACAAGGTTTTATTTTAATTTTAAAATGTCAAGCACTGGCTTATTATTCTTCAATGTCTGACTCCATTGTTCGTCGCAGTTTCAAACTGCGATGCCGTAGGATTGTAGCATTTTTAATGCGGCCTGTTATCTCAATTTTTTATGAATGAACATCTACATTTAGACAAGCTATTAATCAAAATACTCCAGGAACAGTTTGCAGCCTTCCCTTCTATCTTGATCTCAGCAACAACTATTGGTAATTCCTAAAAATAATGCATAAAGATTAATGTTAACCTGATCAATTGAAGTATTTTCGCTTACAATTCACAATATGAAAAAAGTATTATTTCTCTTTCTGATTTTGCAAATTCAAGCTCTGCCATCTCATTCTCAATTGCTGGAACAATTATTATTTAAAAAGCCAGAGAAACCTGAATGTCTTCAATATCAACTGCCAGTAATCCAAACACGTTATATTAATTCTAGTGAAGGTACTTTTAAATATAAATATAAGGGAGAAGAATTTTCTGGTGAGCTTGAGTCAAGTGCTGAAATCAGATCTGCTGCACAACCTAATTTATTCATTACTATTCAAAATGATAATGAAGGAAATCCATTTATGATTCAAATGGATAGCTTTGATCTAAACCAAAGATTGGTAAAAAAGACTTTGGAGTTTCCAAAAATGAAATTGATCAATGAATATAATACTTATTCCTATTTTACAGATGGAAAAATCTCAAGCGTCAGTCAAAGAAAATGCGCAAACTGTGAAGTTCAAATGAGCCTTGATATCTTAAAAAATGCAAGTGGTGAATATGAAAAAATATTATTCAAATATGCTTTGGGTGACTTCGACATTCATGTTAAAAAAACAGATAACAAGACTGAGTATTTACAATATTTAAAATTCTCAGATGAATTTAAGGAGGCAATGAAATTATCTGGAAAACCGATAAATGACGAAGGGACTTTAGATAGTAAAATTTATAAAATTGAAATGCAAGACTACGATAGCTTATTATTCTACTCCAAGCCTTTTGGCGGGAAGGGCATACAACTAACTAAGATAGAGCTTCTGTCAAAAGATGGAAAAATATTAGAGAGACTTGAATTTAATTCTGAACACGAATTATCCAATCATTTTGTTGTGAAATATAATTCTTCAGGCCAAACAATTGAAATTGAAAACAAATTAATGAATGTCACCTATAAATCAGAATTTCACAATAATGGACAATATAGTTTACAATATATCCTAAATGCCAGTATTCAGAAATTAGAATATGAATATAATGAACAAGGCATGGTAGTTAAATTGTTTGAATTTGAGTCTATTGAGAATCCACCAAGCTCTGTAGTTTTATTTCAATATTGAAGTCATCGACTGATTAAATCATTAGTTATAACAAGTTGCCCTTTATTTAAAGGTCAACTCCATGTTCGTCGCAGTTTCAAACTGCGATGCCGTAGGATTGTAGCATTTTTAATGGGGCCTGTTATCCACGAAAATCAAGAGTCGTATGTCCATTGATGAAACTCACAAATGCATGTTCAAACTCCATGCTTTATCATAAATAAAAATGGCAGGACCAATGCCTGCCATTCAAAATATTTTATTAGATAAAAATGAATCTATTTGAGTGCTTCTAATCTCGCTTTAGCCGCATTGGATTTTTCAAAATTACCCTTCTTTGCATAAATCTCTTTTAATGCGATCAAGGTATTTACATCCTTATTGTCTACCACATCAGCTCTTTCAAAATATGGCAGTGCCTTGTCAAAATAGGATTCCATTTCAGCCTTTTTCTCATTGTATTTGCGGGTACCATCTTTGGTATAATCATTGGCTAATTTATTGGCTTCTTTACTGATGATGGCAGCCTTGTTGTAATACAATGCACCAGAACTGTAAAGCGCCGTACCATTGTTTGGATCCTTGGCTAAAACTTGCGCATAATTTTTCAAACTTTCGTTAAAATATTCATCCGCTTTTCCCATGTCGCCTTTTTCCCATTCCTTCTGACACAAATTGTCGTACACATTACCAAGTGTGTTGTAGATGGATAGGTTATTTGGCTCCTTTTCGATGGCCATTTTCAATTTGCCGATCAGTTCATCGAGTTTTCCCAATTTCAGAAAATGGTTGATTTCAGCAAAAAGAAGATTGGTTTCTTCCGGATATTTAGTTCGCCCCTCAGCCAGATATTTTTCTGCTTTTGCATTGTCCTTTTTCTCATAAAGTTTATACAAACTTTCATAAACAACGGCTCCGGCTCCTGTGGAATCTGTATAATTGGCAGCGGCCAATTCTTCAAAATATGGAAGAGCGTCATCGTCCGCCTTAGCGCTCAAAGCACAGATCGCGGTAATATAGGTCTGACGATTTACATCGTCTTTGGATTGCAATATCGCTTTACCTCCAGCCTCTGTAATCAGTTTGTCCGCTTTTAAAACTCCGCCAAAATTCTTGTAGGCTCCGATAAAATCATTATTGTTATAGGCGTTGGATCCAAAATTATTTAAAAATTGGGAGGTCTCCTGCAAGCTGGCTATGACGTCTTTCTTTTCATAACCTTTCACCGCCAGGGACATGGCTTTGGTCAAAGATTCTAAAGCAATTACTGGTGCATTTGGATTGTCTAATTTTGCTTTTGCATTCAACACCAGCTTGGTATTCTCCATCCCGGCCACTTCGTTGTAAATATTTCCTCTGACCAGCCAGGTCTTGTACATTCCCGCAACTGCCTCATTGGTGTACACTCCATCTATGAGCTTTTTTGCTTCTTCTAATTTTTCTTTATTGCCTTTGGTATCCAGCAAATAAAGTCCCAACAATCGATCTGCTTTCTTAACATCTTTTTCCGGTTCCTGGGCGAAACTTAATCCGGATGTCAGCAAACTAAACAAGGTGAAAAGAATCAGGTTTTTCATTTTTGAATGATGTTTTAATTTTATGGATAAACTAAAAAAGATCAAATTTGATTTCATGTTGAACGAAATTTATCGTTAAGAAAATTATAATTTTATTCTTCAGAATCATCATCGGCCAAAGGCATTTCTGTAACATCAGGGAGTACCACTTCTTCATCTTCTTCGCGCTTTACAACGGCTACATCTCCTATCTCATCCGTTTCGTCCAGTCTGATCAGACGCACACCCTGAGTGGCCCTTCCCATGACCCTAAGGCTTTCTATACTCATTCTGATGGTCACGCCATTGGTTGTGGTGATCATCAGATCATCCGTATCATGCACTATCTTAATGGCCACTAATTGTCCCGTCTTGTCGGTAACCTGGAGCGTTTTAACTCCTTTTCCGCCACGATTGGTGATCCTGTAATCTTCCAATTCAGACCGCTTGCCATTGCCTTTTTCAGACACTACCAATATGCTGGTTGTTTTATCCTCGGGATCCACACAAACCATTCCGACCACCGCATCTCCATTGGCTTCATCCAGGCTGATGCCTCTAACCCCCGCAGCATTCCTGCCCATCGGACGAACAGTTGCTTCCGGGAATCGAATGGCACGTCCCATTTTATTGGCAATGATGATTTCATTTTTACCATTGGTCAGTTTAGCTTCCATCAGCTGATCTCCTTCATTGATGGAAATGGCGATGATTCCATTGGCCCGAGGCCTGCTGAAATCTTCCAGACTGCTTTTCTTGATGGTTCCTTTCCTGGTACATAACATGATGTAGTGAGAATTTAAAAACTCCTCATTGGAAAGATTATCCACATTGATATAAGCCCTGACTTTATCTTCCTTGGCTAAGGAAACAATATTCTGAATGGCCCTGCCCAAAGAAGTTTTGGCAGCCTCAGGAATTTCGTACACCCTCAACCAATAACATTTACCCATTTCTGTAAAGAGCAACAGGTAATTGTGGTTGGAGGCAATGAACATGTGTTCGATGAAATCCTCGTCCTTGGTTTTGCTTCCGGTGGAACCTCTTCCCCCTCTGGTTTGTGTGCGGTATTCAGAAGTTTTTGTTCGTTTGATGTAACCTTGATGAGAAATGGTAACTACCACCTCATCATTGGCTATCATGTCTTCCATGTTTATTTCACCCTCCGCCATCTGAATCTCGGTACGACGATCATCCCCAAATCGAGATTTGATGTCTGTGAGCTCGTCCACTATAATTTGCTTTCTCAATTCCTCACTTCCAAGGATCTCCTGAAGTCTGGCAATCTCTTTCATGAGTTCGTCATACTCTTCCTTGATCTTATCCCGCTCCAGTCCTGTTAGTTTCTGCAACCTCATGTCCAGGATGGCTTTCGCCTGAATCTCACTCAACTGAAAAGTATCCATCAATCCAGTCCTTGCATCATCCACCGTTCTTGAACCTCTGATTAATGCAATGACTTCATCCAGATGATCCAAGGCTATTAGTAAACCTTCGAGAATATGTGCTTTTTCCTGGGCCTGTCGAAGTTCGAATTGTGTCTTGCGCACGATTACTTCAAGGCGGAACTTTATGAATTCACGGATCAGATCTTTTAAGCCAAGGGTCATGGGTCTGCCACCAACCAGTGCTATATTGTTTATTCCGTAACTATTCTGCAACAAGGTATACTTGAATAAATTACTCAACACCACATTAGAAATCGCATCTTTCTTGATTTCAATGACGATTCTCATTCCATTCCTGTCGGACTCATCCCGTACATCATGAATGCCAGTAATCTTTTCCTCATTTACCAATTCTGCGATCTTCTCAATCAGATAAGCTTTATTAACCTGATATGGAATTTCTGTGATGATGATGGCCTCCCGGTTGTCATATTGTTCGATCTCTGCTCTTCCTCTGACCACCACTCGGCCGCGTCCTGTTTCATAAGC
The DNA here is from genome assembly GCA_016713905.1 of Candidatus Vicinibacter proximus. NCBI lineage: Bacteria > Pseudomonadati > Bacteroidota > Saprospiria > Saprospirales > Saprospiraceae > Candidatus Vicinibacter > Candidatus Vicinibacter proximus. The sequence continues at coordinate 586,739 of JADJOE010000003.1, read as the reverse complement.
CTCCTTAATCCCGGCAACCCCATATATGATTCCTCCGGTAGGCATGTCTGGTGCAGGAATATGCTCCATCAATTCTTCCACCGAAATTTCAGGATTTGCCAAATATGCCATGGTGCCATCGCAAACCTCTCTTAAATTGTGCGGGAGCATGTTGGTGGCCATTCCGACCGCAATCCCGGATGATCCGTTTATCAACAGATTAGGAAGCCTTGCAGGCAATACGGTGGGTTCCTGAAGAGAATCATCGAAATTAAGCCTGAAATCAACCGTTTCTTTATCGATGTCTTCCAACAACTCATCGGCGATTCTATCCAGCCTCACCTCGGTATATCGCATTGCAGCCGGACTGTCGCCATCTACCGACCCAAAGTTACCCTGGCCATCAACCAGCGGATAACGCATGGACCAGGGCTGCGCCATTCTAACCATGGCATCATATACACTGGAATCTCCATGCGGGTGAAACTTACCCAAAACCTCCCCTACTATCCTGGCTGATTTTTTATAGGGTTTGTTATACCTCATGCCCAATTCATTCATCCCGTAAAGCACCCTTCGGTGTACAGGCTTCAAGCCATCCCGAACATCGGGTAAAGCTCTGGAGACGATTACAGACATGGAATAATCGATGTAGGATGTCTTCAATTGTTCCTCTATGTTAACCTGGATAATTTTATCAAATTCTGCCATTCCTGATGTTGGTTTATTTAAGGCTGCAAAGTTAATAAAATAAGGCCTATTTGTGAAAAAAACATAGCTTTTATTTACTATATAATATATTGTAATTCTTTATCTTAAATATATTATTTTTCATCATGTATAATCTGTTCATTTAAACTGAGTCCAGCCTTGTATCTTTGCGGGAAATCCATCATTTTTGGCAGAAACAAAACCATATACAGACCTGGAAGGAAGCAAGAAATCACAGGTCCGTCAAATGTTTAACCGCATCGCTCCGGTGTACGATTTTTTGAATGGCATACTTTCCTTAGGCATCGACAGAAGTTGGCGGAAAAAAGCAATTGCAGAATTGGCAGATGTTCCTGCCGGCGAGGAAGTGCTTGACGTGGCAACGGGGACCGCAGTCCTTGCCATTCAGGCTTATAAAAAATACCCCACCCTCAAATTCCGTGGCATGGACCTTTCTGAAGGGATGCTCGAATTGGGACGCAAACGTCTTCAGAAATTAAACCTTACAGAAAAAATTGAATTGGATCTGGGTGATTCGGAAAATTTGCCATACGATACCGGCCGTTTTTCAGCCGTCATGGCTGCTTTTGGCGTGCGCAATTTTGAAGATTTGGATAAAGGGCTGGCAGAGATGTATCGCGTTACCAAACCCGGTGGAAAAATAATCGTTCTTGAATTTTCAAAACCCAAGAGTTTTCCATTCAAACATTTGTTTCAACTATATTTCAAATACTTACTCCCCAATTTTGGCAAATTGGTCTCAAAAGATCCAAGAGCTTATCAATATTTATATGAATCTGTACAACAGTTTCCTGATTATGAGCGTTTTCTCGAGAGGCTGTCGCAAAGGGGATTTGTTCGCTGCGCACACCGTTCACTGACTTTAGGTATATGTTGCATTTACACCGGTATCAAACCATAGTTTTATTCGTTTTTACTATTACATGCCTCAGTTTGTCTGCACAAACCAGAGTGCGTAATTACAACTATGAGGGTTTTAAGAAAAAGTCCCATTATTTTGGCTTAACGCTTGCTTTGAACTCTTCAGGGTTTAAGGTAGAACATTCCAGAGCTCTGCGGCCGGAAGGCGCTTTCAAGGTCAATGAAGGAGTCGCTAGTCCTGGGCTTACGCTCAGCATGATCACTAATTTTAAAATTGGAGAATATTTTGATTATCGCCTCCTCCCATCCATTTCACTTTCTTACCGAAAATTAATCTATACCCCTACCAATGGTGGCCCTGTTCAGGAGGATTTGTTGGAATCGGTATTCGGTGAAATCCCTATGATTGTTCGCTTTACTTCCGCCCCTTATAAGGATGCAAGAGTTTTTATGCTCGCCGGAGTTAAATATTCCTATGATTTTGCCTCTAACAGTCGTTCAGATAAGAACCGTTTCGATTTAGTGAGAATATCCCCGCATGATTTTCAAATTGAAATTGGAGCCGGAATGCAATTCTTTCTACCCTATTTTATTTTTACACCGGAGATTAAGTTCTCCCATGGTTTGAACAATGTTTTGATTTACGACAACAAGCTGATTGAGTCTACCATCATCGACAAATTATTTTCAAGGACGCTTACGATTTCATTTCATTTCGAAGGTTAAGCCAACTCACCGCTTCTCTGCTGATGTCCTGATAAAAGCGCAGAAAAAGTGCATTCAATTTATCATGCTGGCTCTGGACGATCTCCAACGTATTTTCAAATTGCACATCAAACTTTGCCTTGCGGTTCATTCGATTCATTACATCCGCAAGTCCCTCCATGGATTTGTATTGGTCCAACCATGATCCCTGAATCATGCGATGCGTAATAGTTTGTGCAGGCTCCGGAAAATCCGCAGATTTCAATTTTAGCAAATGATATATTTTCTCTGCAAATACATCATAATCAAGGTCCATAAAAAGACTCCAATTGTAGTGCAGAAAATAATCCATCACAATGTCTGTTGCCACCGGTGCATATTTGTGCACAGCCGGTCTGAAAATGACATTTAATTCATCCACTGTAGCATGATGATCCGTATAGTTGTCAATCCACCGATGGAAGGAAATTCCGGGATGATATACGGGTAAAATATTTTTTTCATCCCGCTTTTGGATAAAATCTGCAAGGTAATTTCCTACCATTAGGTTTGGATGCGGATAAGCCAGAACGAGATGTGCGAGATAATTCATGTTAACAGAAGAATAATAACCGAGCCAAACAGGGCTTAAATAAAGGGAATTTCTACCTTTGCGCCTTTGTAAAAAATGATCATCATATGGGTTTACAATGCGGAATCGTAGGATTACCTAACGTAGGAAAATCAACCTTGTTCAATGCGCTCACCTCTGCGGGCGCTCTTGCAGCCAACTATCCTTTTGCCACCAAAGATCCTAATCTAGGTGTAATCACTGTAGCGGATCCAAGATTGGCTGAATTGGCCAGTTTAGTAAATCCACAAAAGTTGATCCCTACTACAGTCGATATCCTTGATATAGCAGGATTGATTAAAGGCGCTTCCAAAGGTGAAGGACTGGGCAATCAGTTTCTGGCAAATATCCGCGAAGTGGATGCAATCATTCATGTGGTGAGGGCTTTTGACAATGACAATGTAGTGCATGTGGATGGATCCGTGGACCCGGTAAGAGACAAGGAAGTGGTGGATACAGAACTTATTCTGAAAGATATAGAATCCCTGGAGAGAAGATTGGACAGATTACGCAAACAATCAAAATCAGGCGACAAGGAAGTATTGAGAGACATTGAAATCGGAGAAAAGTTATTGATTCATCTTAGCGATGGGAAAACTGCACGCGCTTTCGTCCACGATGAAGACAGCGCTCAATTCGTTAAATCAAGCCAGATCCTCACCGGCAAGCCGGTGCTTTATGTATGCAATGTGGACGAAGCCAGCATCCACACAGGCAATGCACACACTGCCCGCTTCATCGAAGCCATCAAATCAGAAAAAGCAGATGTACTCATTATCTCCGCAGGCATTGAAGCTGAAATCACTGAATTACCGGAAGAGGACAGAGCTGGTTTCTTTGCGGACCTGGGACTGACAGAGCCCGGCACTCATAAAATCACAAGAGCGGCCTATAATTTGCTGGAGTTAATAACCTATTTTACTGCCGGGGTTAAAGAAGTTCGTGCCTGGACTGTAAAGAAAGGCACTAAAGCACCCGGAGCAGCGGGAGTTATCCATTCAGATTTCGAAAAAGGCTTCATTCGAGCAGAAGTTATACATTATCACGACTACGTAAAATATAAATCAGAAGCGGCCATCAAAGCAGCCGGAAAAATGGCAACAGAAGGAAAGGAGTACGTCGTTCAGGATGGAGACGTGATGCATTTTCTTTTCAACGTGTAATCCAAAAAAGATTCAAACATTGCATCTATTTGCTTTCGTTTAATTTAGGGTAATAATCAATTTAGGTCTTAATAAAGACTTGAGTTGTACAGATTAAATTTAAAGCCCTGATTAGATCATCCCGGAAGTATCATTCAGATTTAAAAACCTACATTTTTTTTTCATTTTTATAAATGACCTGCGTCATTTAAATGGGTTAGAATGAATGGCAAATTGCTAAAAAATAAAAATGAAAATTTTTAATTTATGGTTATGGACGTTCGGCAGTCTTGCATTGTTAACATTGGGTTGTGCTAAAAAAACCGGTGAGGATGGTGCATGTGGAGGTGATAATTTACAGTGGGTTTCAACAATTTCTAAAACAAGTCCATATCACTATTACGTCAGCGGAGATCAACGTTTTTTTGTTTTTGAAGACTTGTTGACCCCGGAAAACATCTGTACTGAAGAACATGTCAATGTTTTGTATGAAGTAGATCGCTGCTGTGACGGGGATTCTACAGAAATCAAGATCACGGGAAAAGCATATTGGGGTTTGTATGCATCAGAACGACCATTGGTATGCAAACGAGCCAACGTTGGAGAGGAATTGGAGTGTTATGTCAATGATAATATTGGTTTAAAGCAAGCCTTTCCTGACCAACCGGGATGGATTGCACTTCAGCTTTTGGTTCAATTCCCTTCACGAGGTAGTTATGAAGCAGATTTCAATTACATGCTTTTAAAAATTTACAGTTTGGGAATAACGCTCCATTATTCGGAACATAAGTAGGAATGAAGATGGTATTTGATGATCCTTCAATTTATCACCTGAGGTCTAGGTTTTTGCTGATTAGTTCAGTCACCTTAATAAGTTCTAAGTCGAGATTTTGCTGCCAATCTTGCGGTTGATAAGTTAGGGGGTAGTCGGGCATTACACCGTGACCGGAATCTTTTAACCGAAGGCAGGAAGTAAGTTGATAGACATTTAAACCTACTCTCAATCCTGATTTTGAAAGTTCAATGTTACCGGATGCTAATCCCCTGCTGGCGAATTCACTTCCACCAGTTTCTTCACCAACCACCACAGCTTGTTTCTGATGCTTCAGATGACTGGTCACATAACTCGCCATGGAAAAGGTTCCCCCGTTGGTAAGCACAAAAATTTTTCCATCGTAATGATATTTATACTTTTTAAAAAAAGGAAAACTGTGATACCAGCCATGACGGCCGGGAAACTGAATTGGATTCAGACAAAATAAAAGTGGTGTGATCCGCTGTAAAAAACCTGCTTTAAATTTTGGATTAAATGGGCTAAGGCTGAGTCTTCTATGAAACGTAAAAAAATGAATAGGTTGATCTGTCAAATAAGACAGGAAATTATTTCCATAAAAAACATTTCCTCCTCCATTGCCTCTGAGGTCGATTACAAGATTCTCGCAATGGTCTGATTTTAATTTTTTAAAAATTTGACGATAAGTTTTTTTTTGGCCTTTCCCTACAAATCTATCCAGATCAATGAGATAAGTGTTGGGTAGATTTTCGACTTTTTCTAAACTGACGCCATCTCCTGAAATTATGTTATTGGAATTTGCCTGGTCCGGCTTCAGTTCATTCAGTGCTTGGGATTTTTTGGTATACAACACTGCCTCATAAATCAATCCTTCCTGATTTTTCAAAACCAAATTAAATTTCTCCTTTTGACCAACCAGATAGTACATAAAAACTGCAAAATTCTTTTCAGCACTGAATACTTTATGCGTTTGATTGTATCCATCTGACAAGGAAAGCTCTTTCATTAATTCAATCCATTCATTTGCCTGCCTTCCATCGATACTCAATATTTCATCCTTTGACTGAATGATGTTTAAACTGTCGTCGCAAGATGCAACAAACAAACGATCCTGAATAATCTTAACCCTTATGGGAATTAAAGGAATGGCTGGACCTTTGATAGCTGATTTTCTTCCTGAAACACTTATGTGACCACATCCAACTTTGGCTACCGTTCTCCGAACTATATTTCTAAATTCTCTCAAGGACATGGAATCTGTACACAAGTCTTTCATTAAAGCATAATGCATCTGCATCTGCTCTTTGTTGGCATAAGCATAGTAAGCAGGATGCCATTTTTTCATGTAGCGATTCAATTGATCCAAATCCTTATGCATTTCTTCTTTGGAAAGCAAGGGGATCTGTGCATTCAAATGTGCAGAAAAATACACTACAAAAAACAGAATGAAAAAAATCCACCAAATAATGGAGAATGTTCTGTGGTTATATTTTTTAAAGACAATCATTTGCAAGTAATTCTAAAATTAATTATCTATTCGATTGATCGAAATAGCCTTTGTTCTCCATTCTGCTGCTGAAAAAATTTAAGAAGATCACCACAAACAGAAAAAATATAATGGCCTGAATACTCACCAATAATTTTCCAATAAATGTAGTTGGCACAAAATCCCCAAAACCCATGGATGAACCTGTGGTGAAACTAAAATAAATGGCATCGTACCAGTGTACCAAAGGATGGTTCAGGTAGTCTCCGGAACCATAGATCACTGCAAAAGCAAACAGGATTTCAAGATAATTCAGAAAGACCAGGAGCATAGACCTTTGGTAAGATTTTGGTTTGGATAAGGTGTCTGAGGCAAAGATCAAAGTTGGCGCATGCAGTAAGGTTTCGGCAGTGAGCCAAATCTGGAGTGCAAGCAACCAATAGTTGTGCTGAAGTTGAAAATAAAGTAAAAATATTGGAAATGCCAACTTGAAGATAACAATCAAATCCACTGCAAGATCCTTATAATGAGTCCCGTACCTTTCGAGATAATGCTTGATGTAACTGGAAGGAAAAACAAATTGTGACGCAGCAAGGAATAAGCGGAAGATCTTTTCTAGGCCATAGTCATTGTGGTGCTCATTATGCCAAATGGCCCGGATGTTCTCCTTTCTTTTGTCTTTATGGAAGTCATTAGAGATGGTATTGGTCGCAGGATCGCCTAAAAAGAGCTTTTTTAGAAAATGCTTCATAAGGCAAACTTAGGAAAAAATTAGAACAGTCAGCCTAGAGTACTAAGATGAAGTCCTTGGTTACCTATTAAATTCAGTACACGGAAAGTCCTTTTAAAAAGTAAAACTGATAAAAATCTACCTCAAATCAATTTTTAAAACATTCACTGATGACAAAACTTTCCCATCTGCCAAATAAAAAAGCCTGTAAATACCACGTGGAATAAATTCTGTATTGATATTTGTCTGACCAGACTTTTGCACATTTATGTCAAATAACTTGTTGCCCTGTATGTTGAACAATTGCAGCTTATAAAACTTCGATTGCAAATCAGTTTCGTAATCCACTGTTAAATAATTATGAAAAGGATTTGGTGAGACGAGAAGTTTCCCTGACCTAGTGATTTCTTTTGTTGTGACCAATCCAATATAAGTTTCAGCGGCATTTGTTAAAACTGGAGTATTGTTATCAAAATAAATAGACGCTCTGTTCACAAGTACAAATGGCTTAGAACCTACTATAGGCTTAACTGAAAATTGAACAAATCCATGAGATGCTGGCTCATTTGTACTGCTATCTGGGAGTAAAATATTTTTAAATAAAATCTCCAAAATACCCATTTTTTTAACTTGCATAACATATGGATGACTAGCATGTACTACCCTTACAGTAGTAGGATCCAATTTTTTGGCCAAGGTATCTAGTATGGTGATGTCGAAGACAGTGTCAGTCTCAGTATTTTGAAATCTTATAGTATAGATTAGTTGACCAAAGTGGTCTGTCGATGGATTATAATTGGTCTTATCTACAAGCTTATCATTTGGATCATAATAGGTCACAATTTCGTCATTCCATATTGCTTGATTGTTGATAAGATCAGCATCATTCTTGCAATATACATCGGCTACTAAGCTAAAAGAAGAACCTACCTTGGCTGCTGAAGGTGTCCCGAGAGTAATGGTAAAAATCTTGGATTCTTTTATTCCTAACGTATCCAATATATCCCAAATCAACTGATTTCCTCCGAATACTGTTTGATAGTCTGGAGTGGATTCTATTATGTTCCATCCACTTGGAAATTTCAGAGACAATTTTGAATTTGGAACCAAAACATTACCTAAATTGGAAACTTGTATATTCACAATGGAGGAGTGGCCAGGACGTGAAAAAGTTGAACTTATTGCAACCTCCAGATCAATCCATGGTTTTTCCTGAATGGCAAAATCAAATTGGCCTAAAACCTGACCATATTCTTTTCCCACATTAATGAGGTGTTCTCCAGGCACAGAAAATGCAAAATTTGGATTAGGAACAGAAACTTTGATTGTGTTTATTGTATCTCTAGTCACAAGTAATATATAACCGGAATCTGAAGAAAAAGTAGCAAAGGATCCAGGATCTGAATTAAGCAAATAATTTTTCAAAATTTTATCATTCGAATTAAAAATCCCATCCACATTTGTATCTAAAAAAACACGACCAGTAACGTAAGTTGACTTTTTGCACCAAAGGCTGTCGTCATAGATGACTTTAAAATGAACAACGGAGTCAAAATTACAACATGTCTTAAAATCAGAAAATTCATGCCGATATTCACCTGTATAACAAACCAATTCTCCAAACCAATTATATGGCACTTCTTCACTGCAAATGAACCTTGGCGAACCTATTTTATCTGAACTCCTTCTTACTATAATAGTTTTGCAAATTGGGCCATACTGATTGCAAATAGAGTTGGATCTAGAATTACCAACAAAAGGAGTAACACACAGTTGAAAATCACCTTCTACAGGAAAATCCAAATTAACATTTCCTAAACTATTGCCAACTTTTCTACCATTCAAAGTCCAAATGTAATTGGGTTCACAATTTCCGAGCGGCACAACGACATATTTAACATCACATGCTCCTTCACAAAGATCACTTACCCCTAAAACATCACTAAATGAAGGAAATTCTGGAACTGCTCCGCCTGAGGTTGAAATTTTGAAATCACAAACATCCCCCGAACAACCGTCTACAAAGAGATAATAAGTTTTACAAGCTGTAAGATTCCCAGACAAGGTAAAAGAACCAGGACCGTTACAGTTAGCATTACAAACTATAGATTCGTTACACTCACAATCACCCCAAATACCCATTTGAACTCCAGTCCCATTAACAGAACAGTTAGAAAAAGTCATCGTGATGGAAACTGGTCCTCCGTCACATATAAATGCCCACCAGCCAGTGTTATGGGCTCCTCCACCGGAAGGACATAGAGGAGTACAGCCAGTAGGATTGCTATAGTTTGTATTCTGGCATGAATACCCATTTAGCTCATCTAATGAACAGAAAGCAATGGCCTTTTCACAGACATCCGCTGAAGGGGGAGTGCATTGTCCAGTGTTTTTTACAGGGGTAAATAAAAGAAAAAGCAAATAAGAAAGTGTAATAAATTTTAGGTTCATCATATTGGTATTTTTTATGATTTTCTAAATAAACCGGGCAACCACACCATTATCCATGTACAAAACATCTTGCCCGATGACAAAGACACTCAGAACAAATTGTTCACTTGGAGGAACCAACCCATAAGGTTTATTAAATTAAAATTAATATTTTTTTTGAAATAAAATTCAAATAAACATATTTTGACTTTATTTTTCCATAAAAAGCCACAATCTTGATTAGTTCCAATCAATTTGGGAAGTTCAATTTTAAGAATTAAACAGTTGAATTGCCATCAATTCATCCTGATCATTAAGGATTCCAGGCAGGTTCAAAGGTTTATATAGGCTTCTGAAAAATCGGGTACCCTTTCTAAAAAATACATCTTCCTAACCCTTTCAAACACTTTTTATAAATGATTATATCCTTTCAAAAATAAGGAGTTTAAATCACTAGATGTATATAACTTTAATCTTAGCTAACAAATATTAATCTACTTTAAAACTTAAAATTATTTAATATAGGACTGTTTATAAATATAATACCTATGGCATTTTCATAATATTCATTGAAGAAAGCAACTTTCCATCCGCCAAATAAAATATCCTATAAATTCCAGGAGAAAATCCATGTGAATTTATTTGTATTTGACCTGAGTTTTCTGCCTTTGTATCCAATACCTGCTGACCCTGTAGGTTAATAATTTTCAATCGGTAATCTCTTGAATTTCCGGGTGATTCAAATTCCACCAAGATTTGATGATTAAATGGATTGGGTGTTACCCTTAGACTTCCATGTTTTACAGGTAATGTGGTATTCACCAAACCAACATAGGTTGAGGCCGTGTTTGTAATCACCGGAGCGTTAAAATCAAAATAAATGGACGCCCTGTTGTTGATATAAAACGTATCAGAAACAGTCTTTGGTTTGATAACAAGCTGGACAAATCCATGAGAAGCAATTTCGTTGGTGCTGCTATCGGGAAGTAAAATATTTTCAAAAAAGATTTCTAAAAAACCAAGTTTTTTCATGATCAATTTATAAGGGTGACTAGCCTGGACGATCCTTACACTTTCGGCTAGAAGTGATTTAGAAAGTGTATCTCTGATGGCAACGTCAAAAGCGGTGTCTGTACCGGTATTTTGAAATCTTATGGTATAAACGAGTTCCTTATTTTGGCCTTCAGCAGGATAGTATTTTGCCCTGTCTACCAGCTTATCATTTGGATCATAAGAGGCAACAATTTCACCATTCCATATGGCTTGATTGTTGAGTGAATCTGCGTCATTCAAACATTCAACATCTGCTTTTAGCGTAAAAGGAGTTTTAATTTTAGCAGTGGATGGTGGCTCGAGTTCTATTTTGATATTTTTAGAACTATTAATAGCAATGGTGTCTTTAAATTCCCACAACAATTGGCTTCCTCCAATAATGTTCAAATAATTTGGAGCGGATTTGATCACCTTCCAACCATTAGGAAATTGGAATGATAATTTAGAATTTACTATCTCAACATTTCCGACATTGTTTATTTGTAAATTGACCGTCGTAGTGCGTCCAGGACGGGCAATGGATGAACTCATCACTATTTCCAAATCGGTCCATGGATTTCCTTGAATCGCAAAGTCAAATTGTCCCGGGAAGCCTCCGATAACATTTCCAACATTAATTGTAAACTGACTTGGAATTGAAAATTCAAATTTTGGATTCCGAACGGATACTAGAATTGTGTTAACCGTGTTATTGGTAACAGGTAATTTGTATCCCGTTGCATCTGAAAAGCTTGCAAAGTTTCCCGGCAAGGAACTGAGCAAGTAATTTTTCAAAATGATATCCGCAGCATTAAAAATCCCATCCAGATTTCTGTCTAAAAACACACGACCATTTATAAAACTACGGCCTTGACATAATAAACTGTCCATGTGGACGATGTTAAAAAACACAATGGAATCGAACACGCAGCAAGTCTTAATGTCTTTAAATTCATGACTGTACCCTCCGGAGACACTGATTAATTCTCCATGCCAATTAAAGGGTATTTCGTCGCTGCAGAGGATTCTTGATGTTCCAAAGAATTGTGGTCTGGTGCGTACTTTTACAACAATACATTTTGGACCGGACTGATCACATAATGAACCTGATTGAGGATTGCCGATGTAGGAATTTGCGCAAAGTGTAAAATCGCCTTCATCTGGAAAATCTAGGGTAATTTCATTTAGTTCCTGTTCGATTTCTACACCATCTATGGTCCAAGTATATCCCGAGATGCAACTACCCATTGGAACTGAATATTTAACATTGCAAGCCCCAACACAGACATCACGAAGACCCATAATATTTCCTAATGGTGGCAACTTTGGAGCAGCCCCAACAGACGTTGTCAAAGTAAAATCACAAACATCCCCTGAGCAACCATCAACAAATAAGTAGTAAGTTTTGCATCGCTTCAAATTGCCGGTTAGGGTGTATGTACCAGGGCCGTTGCAATCAGAATTACAGACTATAGATTCTCCACATGCGCAATCTCCCCAGATACCCATCTGTACACCCGTTCCATTTACTGAACAGTTGCTCAGTGTTATGGTAATGGTAAGCGGTCCTCCATCACAAACAAACGCCCACCAGCTCGCATTATAGGATGTTCCACCAGATGGACACAAAGGAGAGCAGCCGGTAGGATTAGAATAAGAGGGATTTCTGCAACTGTAGCCATTTACTTCATCGAGAGAACAGAGAACATTGGCTTCATTACAATTATCGGCTGAAGGAGGAACGCACTGGCTAAAACTTAAACTTGAATTTAAAAGCATAAAACCAAGGCACTGCAAAAAGAAAACGGGAAACCTGCTCATGTTGTTGAATATTTGAAGAGTCAAGAATGATTGATTGCCCTTCTAAGACAAGACACAAGGACATTTGCATGTGCTGCCTGGAGATTCAAAATAACATTTGCCCCTCAACTGGTTAAGTGTTCACATTTGTGGTTTTAACCAAAACGTGGCCTTAAAATGTAATTGCAAAAATGAAACGGAGCAATTAATTAAGGAAGTCAAAATCCATTTTGGAAATAATAAAACTACGGAAGTAGCGTTAAACGCAACCATTCCGTGAATCTATTCCGATTTTAAAATAGGAACAGACACCTCAATTAATTTTTGTGGAGCTGCGGGGATGAAAATTCAAAGGCTTCTGAATTTTCATGCTGACCGGAGCGTCTGCATAACGACGCACTCTTCTCGTGGTCGCCATGCCGACTAATAGTCGGCAGTCGAATTTATAAGTTTTGTGGAGCTGCGGGGAGTCGAACCCCGGTCCAGAGAAAGAACCCATTAACTTTCTACATGCTTAGTTTCCTATTCGGTTGTCGGCGAAGGAGTAGGTTAAGAAACCACCTTTCCAAAGCGTATTCCCTTAATCTTGTCTCTTACCCGGGACTTGCAAGCGACCAGTCTGAAAAGGTTTGATGCGCGACAGGAGCTTATCAGACTTCAGCTCCATTGCACAGAAGCAAATTAATTCCTAGAATTAAGCTGCAACGGCAAAAGTTGTATTGCCATTTGTGGTTTGATAATCGTTTTTTACGTAGCGTACTATCATCCTACGGCATGCTTACTAACCAATCACATTTCCTGTCGATTCCAGTCAGCCCCTTATACTTTTACAAGTAACCCAATAACTGCAAATTGGCCTGGTTTAGTTCCCGTTTTTATGAAAACCTGATAAATTTATTTTCATTGCTTTTATCCGGAATTTGACAATGCGCATTCTTCCGAAAAATCCTTAACCGATTCCTGGCAATCATGCGATATCCCCAATCGGCAAGACCCTTGGGCAGAATGAGGACCATCCTTCCCATTATCTTCCACAATCCCCCTATTTCATTCAGTGCCATTGCAACCGCCCGGCTGTAAACATAAATCTTGCCTTGGTGCAGGCCAACCAGCGTATCCATCGTATGGAGGTTTTCACTTTCTAAAAATGTCCTCAACCGGGCTTCCTGTAAACTCGCAAAACGAAGTTTGTCTTTATGGTCTCTGGCCATCAGAAATCTTACAGATCTTATGCAAAGTGGACAGTTTCCATCATAAAGGAGCAACATTTTATTGGTAGGAATAAAGTCGGGCCACATGCTTTTAGAACAAGAACTTTATAATTAAGTTTCTTAAATAAAAAATGCAGCAGCTATATTTGGCAAAAATTGAAAACATGGACTTCAACCAAGCTTTTGAAACCACCGCTGAGCGGTTTATCCGATATGCGAAGATAGACACACAGGCAGATCCGGCATCCTCCACCAGCCCATCGAGTGCCAAACAAAAAAATCTATCCCAATTGTTGTTTCAGGAGTTAAGCACTGCCGGAATCCAAGCGGAAACGGATGAATTTGGGTACGTTTATGCACGAATCCCAGCCAACACAACCACACCCCGGCCTAAAATATTTTTTTGCGCGCACGTAGATACTGCTCCGGATTGCAGCGGAACGGATGTAAAACCCATTCACCATAAAAAATATAACGGAGCGGACATTGTCTTGCCTGACGACCCCACGGTAATTATCAGTCCGAATGATTTTCCTGACCTCCTGCAAAAGATCGGACTGGATTTAATCACCGCTTCCGGCCATACGCTGCTTGGAGCAGATGACAAGGCTGGAGTAACCTCTATCATGGAAGCTGCATTGTTTTTAAAGAATCACCCAGAAATTGAACACGGAGAAATGGTTATTTTCTTTACCACCGATGAGGAAATTGGACATGGAGTCGATCATGTGAACAAACAAAAACTGGGTGCTGATTTTGGGTATACCCTGGATGGCGGACCAATCGGAAGTCTGGAGGATGAAACCTTTTCGGCAGATGCCTGTACCATAAAAATAAAAGGAGTCTCTACACATCCCGGCTATGCCAAAGGCAAGATGGAAAATGCCATAAAAATTGCAGGTGAGATCCTTGCAGCTTTACCTAAGAATCGTATGTCTCCTGAATCCACTAACGACTATGAAGGATTTGTCCATCCCACCAGACTCGAAGGCAATCTGGAGCATGCTGAAATTGATTTTATCATACGTGATTTTGTGACGGCCAAATTAGATGACCATGTTGCTGAACTAAGTTCCATTTGTCAACAAGTGATGAAATCCTTTCCAAATTCAGACTTTGAGATAAGCCGTAAGGAACAATACCGAAACATGAAGGAAGTGCTGGACCGGCATCCGGAAGTATGCAAAAGGGCGGAAGATGCGATTCTAGCATCCGGACTAAAACTTATAAAAGGTCACATTCGTGGTGGAACAGATGGCAGCCGGCTTTCCTTTATGGGTTTGCCATGTCCCAATTTATTTGCCGGAGAATACGGTATCCACTCCAAGAAAGAATGGGTCTGTGTTCAGGATATGCAAAAAGCTTCTGAGGTCATCATCAGAATAGTCAGTGCCTGAAACAAATTGTGCAACCAAATAAAATAAATACCCCCGAAACTAAAAGGTCAAGTCAAAAATTTGGGGAGAAGCCAGTTTTGCGGACCCCGTTATTCACTAAAGTTGTCCTGAATTCCATCCTGGTTTCATTGTTCTTTTTTGTCTTGACACAAAAAAGAACCAAAAAAAATCAAGGCTGTTTTCATTTCTTGACGCTAAAACTAACTTAAAAAGCTAAACAAAATAAACTTGCCTTAATCAGCAGCAATAGCTCTAGGCCTTACTGTCACATATTTGTTAGCAAATCTGCAGGCGAGCTCAAACAGTATTTTGTTCTAAACGCTTTTTAAATCAGTTTTAGCTAAAATGAAAAAGGCCGATCTGAATTTCTCATTCGATAAATATATATGATGTGGTATTGAAATCTATTTAGGGCCAAGTCAAAAATTTGGGGAGAAGCCAGTTTTGCGGACCCCGTTATTCACTAAAGTTGTCCTGAATTCCATCCTGGTTTCATTGTTCTTTTTTGTCTTGACATACCCATTCTATGCATTAGAATTTCTATTCCAAGTCAAAGAAATTCAGCTTTCGCTGTTCCTCACTTGTCTTGCTGTCGCAAGCCATTTCTCTTTGCGAAAATCTTTCAGTCATCCATTAGCTAATTTTCAAATTTTCTCATTCTCTCATTCTCTTACTAGCCGCTTTCGCGGTTCCTTCCCTTGAAGCACTGTCGTGCTTCATTCCGCGTTGCGGAAATCGGTCAGTCATCCAGCGGTTAAAGATGTTTAGCTTATGATTAATCCCTATAAAATTTAACTAACCCAAACTAACTCCTATTTCTTTTTTGCGGGGGCTTTTGCCTTTGCTTTCACAGTTGCTTTTGCCGCTGGTTTTGCCTTTACCTTTTTGTCAAAAGCACCGGGAACCTGGGCTTCAATAATTTTCTTAAAATCTTCCTTGGTCATGGTAGCTGCAACTTCTGAGGTTACTTTCTGATCGTTGACCTTCGGAATGTTGATAAGCTTTTTTCCAAACTTAATGTAAGGTCCCCAACGACCGTTCTCCACACTGATTTTATCTTCCGGCCAGTTGTGAATAAATCGGTTGGATTCTTTTACCTCTTTTGCGTCAATCAATGGAATTGCCTCTTCTAATGTCAGGGTATCGTGATTTATTCTTTTCGGCACATTGATAAACATTCCATTCCATTTAATGAAAGGTCCGAAACGCCCTTTCCCTTTGGTGATCGGAAGTTCCTTATAATGTCCTATGGGTGCATCTTCCTTTTGTTTTCCCTGAATCAGGGTGATGGCATCTTCCATACTCAATCCTAAAGGGTCGGTACCTTTGGGAATAGAGATAAACTGTTCGCCGAACTTTACATATGGACCAAACCTACCAGCACCAACGGATACCTGCAAATCCTGGAAAGTGCCCAAATCTTTTGGCAATTTGAAAAGATCCATGGCTTCCTCAAAACTAATGGTTTCAAGACTTTGTCCCGGACGCAGGTTGGCATAACGCGGTTTTTCGTTTTCGTCCAATTCTTCTACATCTCCGATCTGTACAACCGGACCAAAGCGAGTTAACTGAGCTATCAGTTTCCTTCCTGAGACCGGATCTGAGCCAAGATCTCTTCGCCCTCTAGCCCTTTCGCCTTCGGCCATCACCTTTTCTACATCCTTGTGAAAAGGCCAGTAGAATTCATCTATCATTTTCACCCAGTTACGCTTTCCGTCAGCTATTTCATCAAAATCCTTTTCTATTTCAGCGGTAAAACCGTAGTTCATGATTTCTCCGAAATGGGAAGCCAGGTAATCGCAGACTACCATTCCAATGGCTGTTGGATACAAGACATTTTTAGTAGCTCCTGTATTTTCAGATTCTGTAGTGGCCACAATCTTTCCATTGGCAAGGTTGAATTTTTTAAAATTTCTCACCACACCTTCTCTGGATTCTTTGACCACATAACCTCTTTCTTCCTCCATGATTTTACTGATGGTAGGTGCATAGGTAGAAGGTCGACCTATACCTAATTCCTCCAGTTTCTTAACAAGACTTGCTTCCGTATATCTTGCCGGTGCCCTGGTAAATCTTTCTGTAGCCGTAATCTGGTTGTAAGGCAAAACATCCCCTGCTTTCACAGCCGGCAACATTCCTTCCTGGCCATCTTCTTCTTCATCCGAAGACTCCAGATAAAGTTTTAAAAATCCATCAAACAGCAACACCTCTCCTTCGGCTACGAATTTGTGGGCAGTTGACTTACTGACAGAAAGTTGGACAATAGTCTTTTCCAACTCAGCCGGAGACATTTGTGAGGCCATGGCGCGTTTCCAGATAAGCTCATACAACTTTTGCTGGTCGCTGGTCTCTCCGGCGTTACGAAGATCCATGTAAGTAGGTCTAATGGCCTCATGCGCTTCCTGAGCATTTGAATTTTTAGTTTTGTACTGTCTGGTATTTACGTATTCTTTTCCAAATTGTTTTTCAATTTCAATGGCCATAGCCGACAAGGCTGTTTGGCTGATGAAAGTAGAATCGGTTCTCATGTAACTTATACTTCCTGACTCATACAATCGTTGTGCGGTGGACATGGTTCTATTTACACTAAACCCCAGTTTCCTGCTTGCCTCTTGTTGCAATGTCGAAGTGGTGAATGGTGGAGCCGGATAACGCTTTACCGGTTTCACTTCTACCCCATCTACCTTATAGGTGGAATCTTTACATATTTTCAAAAATTCTTCCGATTCCTGTGCGGTTTTAAACTTATGGTCAAGGGTAGCTTTAAGTAAGGCTTCTTTTGGACTTTTTACCTGAAAAACGCCATCTACTTTAAAGAAAGCTTCCTGACTAAAATCCTGGATTTCTCTTTCTCTGTCTACTACCAGCTTTACTGCAACCGATTGCACCCTTCCAGCTGATAATTTATTTTTTACTTTTCTCCAAAGAATCTCTGATAACTCAAACCCCACCAGTCGATCAAGGACCCTTCTGGCTTGTTGGGCATTCACCAAATCGAGGTCTACTGTCCTTGGATGCTTGATGGCATCCTGGATTGCTGTTTTGGTGATTTCCCGAAAGACAATGCGCTTGACCTCTTTTGGATTCAAACCCAAAACTTCACACAAATGCCAGGATATTGCTTCCCCTTCCCGGTCCTCGTCCGTCGCGAGCCAAACTTCATCTACTTTTGCAACCCATTCTTTTAACTCCTTGACAACCTTATGCTTATCAGGAGAAACGATATAACTTGGGGTGAATTTATTTTCGATATCAATCCCTTTTGGGCCTTTGTCCAGGTCTCGGATGTGGCCATAGGAAGATTTAACCTTAAACTCCTTTCCGAGAAATTTTTCAATGGTACTTGCTTTGGCTGGGGACTCGACAATCAGCAATTTATTGGCCATATAAGAATTTTCTATATCTGTAAAATTTGGCAAAGCTAAAGGAATTTTAGGAAATGCATCCTTTGCAGGCAAGAACAGGCCATAATATAAATATCTGCAAGCCCGGAATTTTCACTTTAATATATCCACTTTGATGACGGAAGAATGACCCTCTTTATCCATAATCATGAAGAAATGTCTTCCCAAAGGAGGAATAAAAGTAAGTTCAAAAGGATAGTTTGTGCTGGCTAAAAATGTGTTGTCCATAAACCACATGATTTCTGCTCCCGGATCCCTGTGGGTGGCTTTAAAAATCAACGGATTTTTCTGCAGATCCAAATCGACGGGCGTTAATATTTGCGCATTGTTATTCGGATAAATAAAAGCAAGGGTTCTGAATGGTTCGCCTCCCTTTTCCAGACAATCACTCCTAAGCGGCGGCAGTGGTCGAAATTCCGGATGCGCGGATGCATAAAAGTATTCCATAGCCGGAGGTAAAACAAACCAGTTAGTATCTATAATTTCTGATGCGCAGTCTTTAAACACCCTAAAACTTGCAGAGGCATCCAAAAATATTTTTTGGTGGTACGTACAGGATTTTAAAGCGGAACATGCTTTAGGCAGATATTGCGAATCCATTTTAGGGCAATACAATCCGGGCGAATAACCACTTTGACTGCAGACAGGCATATTTATCATATCGTCATAAGGGATCGTCCACTCTCTTTCTGCCGGAAGCAATTGCATGATTTCCTGCACCAAAGGTGCAGCAGTTTGAATCCCTATTAAACCCGGCCTTGCCATTCCATTGGCATTGCCTATCCAAACCACTACGGTATAATCAGGATTCACACCCACACACCAGGCATCTTTGTAGCCAAAGGATGTGCCTGTCTTCAGGGCAATAGGCGCAAGGGTTTTGCGGGTCTGGACATTAAATTCTTCCGGATTCAGACCATGTAAACGCATGCTCTGAAACATGTGATGAATTACGCCAGCAGAATAAAGTTCAGGACTTGAATTCAGTTTAATTTTATCTGAAGCGGTATTCCCGAACAATTGCAAATGATAATCAGAAAAGTCCGGATACTTTTGTTGTTGATCCTGGAACACATTTAGTGTATGCGCTAAATAGGCATAAACGCGGGCTAAATCAAACATGCTGACTTCTGCACCCCCTAGAATTAAAGACAGACCATAATCCTCCCACGGCCTGAACAAATGTGAAAATCCCATTCTTTTCAGGTCTGCAAAAAAAACTGGAATGCCATATTCTTTAAGCATCAGCACGCTCGGAACATTCAAGGATTTTTGGATGACTTCCTGACAACTTGAGGCACCTGAGTATTGCCGGGAAAAGTTTTCCGGTCTAAATCCATTAATTAAGGTGGGCACATCGGGGACTAAAGAACCTGGTCCCAATAATCCTTTATCCATCATCCCAGCTAAAAGCAAAGGTTTTAGAACAGAACCAGAACTTCTGGGTGCATGAATCATGTCCACGTCTGCATTTCGCACCACACCTGTATCCATGCTGTTTCCCAAATATGACAATACATTCCCGGATTTATTTTCAACAACCAGAACTGCCAGATTATGAATTTCATTGGATTTAAAAATCCGATGATGATTTCTACTGATCCGTATTACTTCATTTTGCAAATTCAGATCGATGGTGGAATTTAAAATCGAAGCCACGCCATTCAATTTGATTGCGTATTCCAGGGCATGTGGAGCATTTCTTGGAAGAGTTAGAGGTTTTTCCGGCAATGGTTCTTCGATGGACAGAGCATAGACTTCATTGCTAATCATTTTTGAATGATTCATATCCTTCAGCAACCGGTTTCTCTTGGCAAGCAGTTTTTCTCTGTTTTTAGAGAGGTGAAGCATAGATGGTTGATTAGGTAGTACAGCAAACAAAGCTGCCTCCGCCCAACTCAGATCCACCAGTCGTTTATGATAATATTTCCAGATGGCCGTTTCCAACCCTACCACATTCGATCCGAATGGTGCTAATCCGGAATAGAGTTGCAATATTTTTTCCTTGGAATATAAAAATTCAAACCCAATGGTCAGATACATTTCTTCCAACTTGGTAAAAATATTTCTTGATTTATTCTTCAGACATAATCTCGCCAACTGCATGCTTATGGTACTCGCACCGGAGATCACCTTGCCATATTCAATATTTTGGTAAAGCGCCCTTATCAAGGCAATTGGATCAATTCCCAGATGACGGTAAAAGTTTTTATCCTCATAAAATATCAAGGATTGTTTATAGGTTTCCGGCAGTTTCCTTGTAATGGGAAATCGCCACTGCCCATCGCATGCAACTTTAGCAGATAGGAAGGCTTCCTTTCGATCCAGCAGCACTGCGGAGTAACAAAATTGATCCAATGCATAACTTGCCTTGATTAAGGATCCAAGCCACAAGATCGAACACACCGCTAAAATCCAGGCAATTCTTCTGAGGATCATTCCTCCTACTTCATTGATTTTATGATCATTTTACCTGGCTTATATCTTGCAAAAACGGATGGCTCGTACATGGCTTCACAGAAAAATTCTGGTGAAGAAAATGTCCCTGCAGTAGAAGCCGTCAATGGAATATTTAAGGTAAGTTCCTTGCCCGCAGACAGATCAAAGTAATACATCACCCGGTCATCCCGAAAATCCTGGTACTTAATGTCTGTGCGATTACTTTCTATACCTCCTACTCTTAGATTATTGATCTCGATACCTGATGGAAACACAGCGGTCAATGCCAAATTTTTGAGATTACCCAATTTTCCGTTTTGACTGATCAACACTCGTGCTACAAGGTCTTTGCCCTGAGGCAAATTAGTGAGATCCACTTTTCTTCCCTCTTTATCCAGATAGGAAACCTGCAATTTCAAGCCATTAGATTCGGTAACATTTACGGAGGATTCTAATTTTCCAAATTGAATAATTTGAATTGAAAGTGGAATGGAAGAATTGTTTTTAAACATCAAATAATTTTGACTTTGATCATTTAATGTCTGCTGATAGGCTGCAAATTTGGAAATGATTTCTTTGGGTTGTTTGTTCCAATCAAAAGTGAATTTCATTTCTGATGAATTGGCTCCACTATTATTCAAAATCTTTCCCATGCTTAAAAGTAAAACAGACATTTCCTGGGTAGAAAAATATTTTTCAGCAGCAATGCGCTTGATAATTTTCTGAATCAATTTAGCAGACTCTGTTTTATTCCCCATGTCATTTAATACCATTGCAATAAAGGATTCGTCTCGCATCTCAGAACCATAATTATAATAATCGTCCTGGTAAGCAGGAACCTCAGTTCCGGAACCTTCAATCAATTTGGATGCAATGTCTTTTTTGCCCGATAATGCGTATGCGCCTGCCAGTAACCATTTACACATCAAACTTTTTTCCTGAAGCAACATCAACCTATTCATTGCTGCCCAATCAGATCTGCCAGCTATAGCCATGGTATACAATCTATAAGCCTGATTAAACTCAAGGTAATTAGCACTGGAAGATTTTGATCTGTTGTATGCAGAGCTGGCTTTGCGTTGATATTCATTCAAATTGCTCAACATTTCCTCCGGAACATTAAATCCCTTCAATCTTGCTTCTGACAAAAAATGACCTACATAGGAGGATGCATAATCATACGTTGCCGCTTCGCCAGGCCAATAGCTGAAACCTCCATCGAAACGCTGAAATCCTTTTAATTTTTGTATTGTCTTTCGAACATTTTCAGAACATTGATTTTTTTGTTCAGGACTTAACTCCATCACGTCAGCAAGATAGAGTTGTGGAAATCCAGCAGATACCGTTTGCTCCACACAACCGTGCGGATACTGGATTAATTTCTCCGCAAACTCCGACAACAATCCGCCAGAGAACGAGGATACATTGAGCAAGATTTTTCTTGTTCCTGCAGATCCGTAAGAAGAAATTGTCTTTTGAATGGACTGCCCGGGTTCAACCCAAACTTCCGTAACGTTTCTGGTTATCGGATTTGGATTATCTATATAAACGGCGACAGAAGATACATTCGAATATTTTCCTGAACTGCAAACGACGTCCAAACCTGATGATCCGATTTTACCTTTTGCCTTGATGTCAAAATAAACTTTTTGCTCTCCCGGTTTATCAAAATTTATAGTCTTCTGAGTTGCACCTAAAATTTCAATCCCATCCTTTGCAGTCAATTTTACATCTACTTTCCGAATGTTGTTTTCATGAACAAAAACAGTTACCGGAACCTGGATGATGTCGTCTGTGGCCATTACTCTTGGAAAAGTGATGCTGCTCATCAATTCGCTTTTTACTTTAACCTGTTTCTCTGCAGAGCCATAAGCATTTTGATTATTGGCTACCACCATTACTCTAACTTCGCCGATATAATTTGAGATTGTAAAACGGTGTTTGTTTTTAGTCTTTGCCTTAAGATGTTGAATGCCGGTAGATAAAACCACAGACGAAAATCTCTTCATTTTTGCCAGATCTTCTGCAGAGACTTGCTGATCTCCACCAATACTAAATATTTTTTGAAAAGAGGCACCATGCACACCAATGATAGAATTGTAATTATCCCACGTCATCATCCTCATGGCTTCCTTTTGCAAAAAGAAATCGTAAGGATTAGGTGTTTTAAATCTGGTTAGGTTCAGCAGCCCTTCATCCACGACAAACAACTGATAAGCCATTTCCTTTCCTGCAGCTTCATTGACTTCAATCTCAAATTCCTGATCCGGTTTTATGGATTCTGCCATTTGAATGCCCGGTTGCAACTTACGGTTATCGTTCTGCACCATTATTGGAATGACACCAAACATTCTAATCGGTAAATCATTTGCCATATTTTTAACCGGTTGGATCAGACTTACGTCTGCATAAACATTTGGCTCCATTTGGTCTTCGATATCAAAACTAAAACTTGTTCTGTCCTTCTGGGCAGGAATCTGATAATGTTTGATGATTTTATTTTCCTTGATGATACAAATCTGATATTGTCCGGAAGCTGATCCCGGTAAGTAGAGCGTTGCCTTCTCCCCTATTTTGTAGGATTCTTTGTCGGCCTTAAAATTCAGCACATGTACAAAATCTTTATTCTGATCATTTTCTTCATAAGGCCATCCGGTATAAAAATGATCACCTGAAGTTTGGTTTGTATTCAAGTTGGTTACTCTGATGTAATACCGGTCATAATCCTTCATGGTAAAGCTCACCTTTGCCTTTCCACCGGCATCAGTCTGCGTCAATTTCTGAGAAATAAGTTTTCTGTAATTACTGTGGGTGTATTGTCCATTCTGTGATCTAATCTCATACCACCATTCCCAATTGACTGAAAACAATTCTACTTTGAGTTTTCTATTCGCAACGCCCTGTTCTGCATCGGTCAAAACAGCAATTTCAAAGTCCTGAGATTCATTGACCGGATACAATTTTCCAAAATTGGATTCAGGACATTTGATGCCCACATATTCCGGGAACATCTTGATGGTTTTTTCATAATAATCCGTGCTCATATCCCCTTCATCAAAAATTCTGGACACAAAAACACTTTGCAGATCCCCATTAAACATAGATCTGTTTAAATCTCCCATGCTTAACAGAGTTTTTCCAGCCGCATCCAGAGATCCATCATGGATATCGATCTGACCAGTTACCTCTGACTTTTCAGGATCGGCAAAATTAAAATCCTTATATTTTTTAAATACCGGTGGTTTTTGTTCATAATGAAGCTCTACTTTAACCTGCTTTCCACCAGCCGGTGCGCCATGCAAATATTCTGCAGCTAATGGCACCTTAGGAAGTTCGGTCCCCGGCTTCCAATTTGTTGGAAAATCAAGCATTACTTTAAATCGATTTGGCTTGACTGTTTCCACTTTCAAAGTATGTTCAAAAACAATGGGGCCAGCCTGCAAACTGGCTTTATAATTACCTGTTATACCGGATGGAGAGACAGGAATTTTAAAAGCGTATAATCCAAATAAATTTTGGCTGGATTGCTGGCTAAAAATGGTTTGTCCATTTGGTGATTTTACTTCCATTTTTACCGGAAACTGGGCCGGAATGGACTTTCCGGATTGTGCCAATACCGCATTAAGCAAAATGGTATCTCCTGGTCTCCATATACCCCTTTCTGCATAAATAAATGCCTTGAGTCCGGATTCTGATTTGGCACCGCTCACATCAAATTCACTCAATGGGATACTGACCGATTCCTGAAGTTTTAAATAGGCGTAATGGTTGTTTAATTTAGCTACTGCATAGGCAGGCATATTTTTGGTTTGAGGATGGAATATGCCTTTGTTATCTGTAGATCCGGATTGTATTATCTGCAATTGCTGATCATAGAAAGTTACATCCGCAGATTTAACCGGAAGACCTTCATGGATATTATAAACCGAAACAAAGGTTTGTCCTGCATCTCCTGCACTTTTACAGGTCATGGCAATATCGGATGCCAGAACACTTTTGCGGGCAAAATTATGTGAAGAATAATAGGACTGACAACAAGGATCATTATAGTCATAGCAACTCATGCTGGATTCCGAATCTTCATACGCATAATTGCCCCAGGGACTCCAGATGGAGGTAAACTCAGGAGTGCCGCTGAAATCATCGTATTCATTCAGGACCAGTTTTCTCTTGCCGCCCACACATGGAAAATTGGAATAGTCCGGTTGAAATCCAATTCTGACTTCATAAATGGCGCCCGGTTCAGGGGTTATCATTTTACTTAAATCCAATCCGTAGGTCAACCAAGTCTGACGATTTGAATTTGGGTTGATATTTTCCAATACAAGTGTTTGCTGATGGATAATCCGGCCCAATTTTATCATGTTGTAAATATCTTCCTGATATTCCAGATGCATGTTATACAATACGTTGTTGGAGAAAATTTTAAAAATCTCCACATTTACTTTTTTCAGATTTATGGCTTCAAACGGCAAGACCAGATTTTCTGAGACAGGAAGAATATTTCCCGGTGAAGTGAATCTTACTTTTGGTTTTTCCTCGTTAAAACTAAATTCAAAATTGAAATCACGATCCAATGTTTTTCCACTTTTGCTTTTAATGTTTTTGTCCATGATTAATTTCACCTTATCGGTCTGAAACTGATCACTGAACTTTACATGAATCAGATCCGCTTCTCGTCTTAATTCCAAACTACTGCTGTCTGGATCAAGCCTTACCAAGCCTCTCAGATCCTGGGTCTGATCTAATGGATCAGAAAAATAAGCGGTTACCGTTTTTTGAATTTCGGAACCGGTTTCTATACCAGTAATAACAAAACTTGATGAAGACGGTATTTCAAATTTTCTTTCCTGTCCACCTGTCTTCTCTTCCGGAGCATCCTTCCACTGGATAATAAGGGATTCCGTTTGAGCAGTTCTTGGGATGGCAGAAATTTTGTACACTATTTCACCACCCGGATTTTTACTAAATTGATATTTAAGTGATCCCGCTGAACTGTGTTTTACTTCAAACAAATTTGCCATGGTTGTTTCGGACAAATCATCGCTGGGAAGTACATTTGCTTCCAACAACATAGCTCCTTCCATTTCCGGATCAGCCCTTAGATTCTTCCATCGCACCTGAACAGAAACAGGTTCTATGATAAATTTAAAATTCATTTCGGCCAGAGAATCTGGAACATCTTTAAACAACTTGCCTATTTGAAGTTTTGCTTCGTATTCTGTGGAAGTAAGCACATTATCCGATGAAGGAATAAAACTCAATGTATAAGCGTTTGTCCAGGATAACTTACCCTTTAGTGAAGGCGTGAAGGATAGTATGCCTGGATCAGCATCCTTGCCGATCTGAGATTCGTCCACTGGACTTTGATTGAAATGAATTTTTATGCCATCTGTTCTTTTTACATTACCAGCCTGAATCCCATTGATGTAAGTTTGGAAAGCCTGAGGATTTTTTAAAAAATCTACGGAGCTTTTTTTACTACATGACCAGCTAAGTAAGAGGAAAAACATTAAGTATTTTGTGAAATTCATTCCGTTCATGCTTTGATATTTTTATTGTGGTGAAATTCTGAGTACCAATTCAAGTAATAAATCTTCTTGTGAAACCGATGCCACGTCAACGCCCTTTGATTTTAAATCAAATTCTTTTAAGACTGAAAAAATTTGTTCGAGTTCTGTAATGCTATACTTAGCGGCTGCTTCTTTATACTCCTTGATGTAAGAAATAAATGAAAGTTTTAATAATGCCATCAATTCCTGATCGCTCTTGGACATATAGTGTTTGGTCAACCAAATTTTCGAAAAATGATTAAAGATGGAAGTAATACAAGGAATCAGTGGATTTGTCTTGATATGCAGAACCAGATTTTTGGTGATCAGGTAAATTCTTTTTTTATCTTTTAGGGAGAACGCCTTGCACAATTCAAATACATTGTATTCTTTACTGATGCCAATGTGTTCCGACACCATATCCTTGTTCACTTTACTGCCATCTTCCAGATTTACTCTAAGCTTCTGGAGTTCATTGTTAATTTGGCTGAGATCGTTGCCAATGTATTCTGCAACCAGCATAGAAGCTTCCTGATCCATTTTGAGTTTTAGCCCTGAAGCAAGATTCGAAATAAAAGCCGGAAGCTGAGAATCATAAATTCCCTTAGATTCAAAAAAAACGTGTTTCTCTTTCAGTGTTTTCACCCAGGCTGATCTCCCGTCGGGTTTTTTATTTTTAAAAGCAATGACCAAAGTTGTAGTAGGTACCGGTTGTTTGAAATAAGTCTCCAGCACATCCCAATCTTTTAAATCCTGAGCTTCCTTGACGACAACCAATTTTTTATCCCCCATAAAAGGGAACTGTCTGCAATACTCTACCAATGCTCTGGTCGTTGTGTCTTTACCATAAACTACCTGAAGATTAAAATCCCTTTGGGCCTCAGGAACGAGATGACTTTCCGCCTCTTTCACCAGACTGTCTATGAAGTAATCTTCATCTCCGGTCAAAAAATAAACCGGCTTAACCTTAGTGCTGACAAAATCCTTTAAAATAGCCTGATAATCCATCCTCCTGTTGTTAATCCAATCCGTAAAATTAAACAGGACCTGACTATCTTTGGGCTTTCATCCAAAATTAATATGAATAAAAAGTTAATCCTGGTCACCAACGATGACGGCATTTTTGCTCCGGGCTTAAAGGCGCTGGTAGAAATTGCCAAAAACCACGGTGAGGTGGTGGTAGTTGCCCCTAATTCACCACAATCAGGGATGGGACATGCGATAACCATGAATCTGCCTTTAAGACTGCATAAAATTGATGTTTTTGAGGATATCGAATCTTATGAATGCAGTGGAACGCCAGTGGATTGTGTGAAACTGGCCAAAAATGTGTTGCTCAAGGAAAGGAACATTGACCTTTGCCTGTCGGGCATCAATCATGGATCGAATGCCTCCATTAATATCATCTATTCCGGAACCATGTCTGCTGCAATGGAGGCCAGTTTAGAGGGAATCCCAAGTATTGGTTTCTCCCTGTTAGATTATTCTTTTGATGCTGATTTTTGGCAAGCAATGCCTTACATTGATTTTTTGATTAGCAAAGTTCTCCGTGAAGGGATTAACGATTGCAAACTTTTAAACGTCAACATTCCAAAATTGACCCGCAAGGAGATTAAAGGCATTAAAATTTGCAGACAGTCTGAGGGGAACTGGGTGGAGGAATTCAAAGAGGGCAAAGACCCAAGAAATCAAACCTATTATTGGTTGACCGGACAGTTTTTATGGGATGATCCACACCACGACACAGACCTGTGGGCTCTGGATCATGGTTACATAAGTGTTGTACCTTCCGGACATGATCTCACGGTGCATAAAGCACTTCCTTCCAATGCGCACTTAGAAAATCAAACCATATGAATTTATTTCCACCCTCCAATCACCCATACAACAAAGTCTATTTAGGGATACTTGTAGGATTAATATTACCCTTTGTTGGCTATGCCATCCTACTCATGATTTATGATTTTCTGGATGATCAGGACATCATCAGCAGTTTGGGAATGTCCCCAAATTTCAGAGAGCGCACCATTGGACTTATAGCTCTGATTCTAAATGTAATCCCCATGCAAATTTTCAACAAGCGCCACTGGCTGGAAGCCATGCGTGGAATTATATTTCCTACTCTGGCTTATGTAATCCTTTGGATGTATTTGTATGGTTACGATTTATTAAAATACTAGTGTCCAAGCACATTTATATCATTGCAGGAGAGGCTTCCGGTGATTTGTATGGCAGCAAATTATTGGCTGCATTGCATGCCATCGACCCCGAAGTTAAGGCACGAGGCTGGGGAGGCGAGAAAATGGCCGCCGAGGGTTTTGCATTGGATGTCCGCTATGAAGAAGCCAGCTTTATGGGATTTGCAGAGGTGATCCTGAATCTTAGAAAAATAATGGGTCTCTTTAATCTGACCAAAAAAAGTATCCTCCGCGACAAACCAGATGCACTGGTGCTTATCGACTATCCTGGTTTTAATCTCAGGATGGCGGAATGGGCAAAAAAAAACAACATTAAAGTATATTTTTATATTGCTCCCCAAGCTTGGGCATGGAAGGAAAACCGCGTTTTGAAACTCAAAAAATATGTAGACAAATTATTTATCATCTTACCTTTTGAAAAGGAATTTTTCTCCAGGCATGGTATAAATGCATATTATTTTGGACATCCTTTAATGCACCACATCAAAGAATTTAAAGCAGATCCGGATTTTCTCAAAAGAAACCAGCTGGATGAAAGACCGGTCATTGCTCTGTTACCTGGAAGCAGAAAACAAGAGATCAAGACCATGTTGAAGATTTTTTTACAGGGCCTTGAAAACTTTAAGTCTTATCAATTAGTGATTGCAGGATTACCCCATCACCAACAACTTTATCGGGAAATCATCGAGAAAAGTAATATCCATTGTAAAGTAATTTATCAAGAGACTTATAATTTGTTATCCATCAGTAAAGCCGCGTTGGTAACCAGCGGAACTGCCACTTTGGAGACGGCGCTCTTCGGGGTCCCGCAAATTGTCTGCTACAAAGGAAACTGGATATCTTACCAAATTGCCAAGCGACTGATAAAAGTAAAATACATCAGTTTGGTCAATCTTATTGCCGATCAAAAAATCATTGAAGAACTTATCCAGGATGAAATGAATCCTGAAAGAATAAGTTATGAATTAACTCAGTTACTGGAGCCACAAAAATATCAGGAAATCAAAAACGCCTACAGTGCCCTTCATGAATTACTGATTCTTCCGGATACCGAAAAAAGAATTGCAGAAGTAATTTATCATGATTTATAATTGATCTTCAAATTCAAATGGAGACAATTTGTGTTTTGAAAACAGGAAATCATTTTCTAAAAGATATTTAGGGGTCGGGTCAAAAAAAACTTGGGGAGAAACCAGTTTTGCGGCCCCCTTTATTCCCTAAAGTTGTCCTAAATTCCATCCTTTTATTCACATTGTTCTTTTTGTCTTGACACAAAAAAGAACCAAAAAAAATCGAGGCTGTTTTCATTTCTTAACGCTAAAACTGATCCAAAAAGCTAAACAAAATAAACTCGCCTTAAACGGCATTCACAGCTCTAGACCTTACTTTCATAAATTCATTAACTTATCTGCATGCGAGCACAAACATTATTTTGTACTTAACGCTTTTTAAAACCGTTTTTGCTAAAATGAAAAAGGCCGATCTGAATTTCTCATTCGATATTATATGATGGTGTATTTGAGTCTATTTTATCCAAACAATAAAGATGTTTAATTTCTTCTTAATCTCCTTAAGATTTGCCTGACTCGATATTCATTGCAAAACCATTTAGCTATTAAAGTCTTCCATACTTTTCTGAGATCTTAATTTAAACAATTCAAACAGCATTGTGCCGAATTTTTTAAATCCATCCAATTGTTGCACAGGCAATACTTTTTGATGGGTATGAATGACCAAATAAAAATTCATTCCCTCCATATTAAATTCTTTCTGTCGTTCAATCAGATTCAATATATCTGCATCAAAATAATAACGGATAACACTTTCAAATTCTCCGGTAAGTTTGAAGTCCTTTGAGAATTCCGGATGCGTAATAAAATCAATATCCTTGAATCCAAACCAATCCAGCAATACGTCAAAAAAATTCTCAGGTTTTAGTCTGAATTGAGGTAGTGACAGAGCTTTTGAATCAAAGAACTGAACATTTTGTGTGTAGGTATGAGAAGTTTTTCCGGTAGATATCGTGTACTCATAATCGAACATAAAATGTTCGGGATCCAACTCCCGGTCAATCACCAGGTTTTTAATTTTTCTTTGGGTTCCTTGTTTAAAAAGTTCGAAAGCCTGTAATTGTTTGAGCATTCCGACTGCAGCATTTTCACTATAAACCATCCCTGCATTGTAGGCAAAATTCCGAATAGCTGAGTTGCGATCCCTTTCCCGGTCAGCCCCTGTGATCATGTCCCAAAAACCCATAGCAAAGTGATTATTGATTGATTACTTAATTGGTCAAATTAATTTTTATATCCACTGATCTGAAGTCTGCCTCATCGTTGGATGCAATGACGATGATCTTACCTGATTTATATTCTTCCAATAAATTAAAATACCAGTTTTTAGTAAAGTCATCGAGATTAGATAATGGCTCATCAAGGAATACAACATTCGAATGAGTCAAAAGTGCCAATGCTAATTTTAGTCGTTGTTTCATTCCGGAAGAAAAATTCTTTATAAATTTTTCCTTGTGTGGTTCCAGGAAACAGATTTTCAAAAAATCATCCAAACTTAAATTTGAAGTAAATTCTTTATTGCATAAATACAATTCCAGAAATTCCTTTACCGTAAGGTAATCGTAGAGATCGGCGTAAGGTGCAGCAAAACAAAAATGACGAAACCAGAGGTGATCCTCTATTTGTGTTCCGTGGATTTGGTAGATGACTTTTCCTTTTGTTGGCACAATTAATCCGGCCAATAAATGCATCAGGGTTGTTTTTCCGGAACCATTTGCGCCGGTCAGACCATAAACTTTGCCTTGCGTAAGATTCAGGTTAAGATCTTTGATTATCCAATAATTGTTGGAGTATCTTTTATAAAGATGCTCTGCAGATATTTCCATGGTGATTAGCGGCGGTGGCCTTTCATTATTCCACGATTGCTTCCCTGAATGAATTCCAAAATGGTAGTTTTTTCAGCAGACTCCGGAAGCTCTTCCTTAATCATGTTTACGGCTTTAGAAATATTGCGGTATTTGATAAAAAGGTAGCGATATATTTCATGGATGCGATCAATTTGTTCTTTTTCAAAACCCCTTCTTCTGAGCCCTATTGCATTTACACCTTCATATATCAAAGGTTCCCTTGCTGCCTTAGCAAATGGCGGAATGTCCTTGGTAACCAGGGACCCTCCTCCCACCATGACATGTGCCCCTATTTTTACAAATTGATGAACAGCGGTCAATCCGCCAAGAATGGCATGATCCCCGATGTCGATATGTCCAGCTAAATTTACATTGTTGGCCAAAATGACATGGTTGCCGACAAAACAATCATGAGCCACATGCACATAAGCCATCAGGAGACAATGGGAACCAATCTTTGTCGTCATGGATGCTTTTGTTCCCCTGTTCAAGGTACAATACTCTCGAACTATTGTGTGGTCGCCAATTTCTAACAGTGAATTCTCTCCTTCGAATTTAAGATCCTGTGGAACAGCTCCTACGACAGCCCCTGGAAATATTTTAACATTATTCCCGATCCGGGCGCCATTCATGATGGTTACATAAGGACCAATCCAACAGTTTTGACCAATAATTACGTCTGATTGTATGGTAACAAATGGCTCTACGGAGGTGCCGGTACCTATTTTGGCTCCCGGACTGATGTTGGTCTGGATAGAAATCATGAATCTCTCTTTATAATTTGCGCGGTCAACTCGGCTTCACAAACCACCTTGGTGCCCACATACGCTGTGCCGGCCATCTGGACCAAACCACGACGAATTGGCGAAATTAACTCCATTTTTAGTATTAAAGTGTCTCCGGGAACAACTTTTTGACGAAACTTGGCATTATCGACTTTTAGAAAATAAGTATCCCACAAATGTGGATCCTGTTGCTGACTCAAAGCATAAACCCCTCCTGTTTGTGCAAGGGCTTCCAGAAGCAGCATTCCCGGAAAGACCGGATTATTTGGAAAATGCCCCATAAATATGGCCTCATTCATGGTCACATTTTTTACCCCAACCACCTGACTATCACTGACTTCTATGATTTTATCTACCAAAAGAAAGGGATATCTGTGTGGCAGCATGGATTGTATTTCTACCGTGGTGAACACAGGACTTTTGTCCGGATCGTAGACAGGCAAGCCTTTAAGCTTCTTTTGCTCAATCATCTTCTTTTTCAGGACTTTGGCAAATTCAACATTTGATTTATGTCCTGATTTCTTGGTTACAATCTTTCCAAGAATAGGTTTCCCAAGCAGGGTAAGATCACCAAGCACATCCAATAATTTATGTCTGGCCGGCTCATTGGAAAAATGTAAAGTAAGGGTATTCAGTACTCCCTCCCGTTCTACTTTAACCGACGGTTTATTTAGTTTTCTTGCCAATTCATCAAGGTCCTCTTGATTCATCAATCGATCTACGATCACAATGGCATTGTCCAAATCTCCTCCTTTGATCAGATTTTGTTCCAGTAAGCGCTCCAATTCATGTAAAAAAACAAAGGTTCTGCACGGTGCGATATCGGATTTATATTGTTCCAATCCATCCAGTGAGGCAAATTGCTGCCCGAGTGTCTTAGAATTGAAATCAATCATAGAGGTCAATTCAAAATGGTCCGATGGTATGGCCATATATTCTGCACCTGTATCTTCGTCTTCAAAAGAAATGGATTCACTGATGATGAAATAATCTTTCTCCTGATCCAATTCCCGAACACCACTTTTTTCAATGGCCTGAACAAATTGAATTGCGCTTCCATCCAGGATAGGTATCTCCGGTCCATCCAGCTCAATCATGACATTGTCAATGCCCATTCCTGTGAGTGCTGAAAGGGTATGCTCCACTGTCCAAACCTGAGCAATACCTTCCTGCAGGGTAGTTCCTCTGTTGGTTGAAATTACCTTGGAGGTGTCTGCGAGAATAATTGGTTGTTCCGGGAGATCAATTCTTTTAAATTTAATCCCGTGATCGGCAGGTGCAGGCATAAAACGCATAGAGACTTTGGCTCCTGTATGCAAGCCAACCCCCTGGATTAAAATATCCTCTGCAATAGTTCTTTGCTTCATATCTAACTCTTGGTCAATTCAGAATTCTTAAGGAGTTTTTCAAGCTCGTGTATTTTTTTCCCAAGTTCAGGCAGTTTTTTAAACTCACTGTAGGACCTTAAAAAACTAAAATAATCCAGGGCAGGTGAACCATACCATTTGGTATTTTCATCCAGAACATTGCTCACCATCCCACTCTGTGCCTGGACCTTAGTGCCGTCTGCAATTTGTATGTGTCCAACTATGCCTACCTGGCCACCGATCACACAATAATTACCAATTTTAGCACTGCCGGCAATGCCTGCTTGTGCAGCAATAACGGTATGTTCACCGATCTGGACGTTATGTGCTATTTGGATTAAATTGTCCAACTTAGTGCCCTTCCCTATTACTGTCGATCCCATGGTACCTCTGTCAATACAGGTATTGGACCCAATCTCCACATCATCCCCAACAACCACATTCCCAATCTGGGCAATTTTGGTATAAGTCCGGTCTTCTTTGGGGGCAAAACCAAAGCCATCGCTTCCAATGACCACATTGGCATGCAGGATGCAATTTGATCCGATCTCACATTCATGATAAATCTTGACCCCTGAATGAATTACAGTCCCATGACCGATTTTGACATTTTTCCCAATAAAAACCTGAGGATGAATGACACAATCTTTACCAATGACAGCACCATCTTCTACCACCACAAAAGCGTGTATGGTTGTGGTAGGATCAACTGTAGCAGAAGTTGCAAGCTGGGACATGGGATGCACACCTCCATCGCTGGCGGATTTGGTTTCAAAAGCTGCAAGAAGTTGACTTACAGTCTGATACACGTCTTCTACTTTTAAGAGTGCAACCTGCAAAGGTTCCTTAGGTTCAAATTCGTTTTGCACGATTACCAAGGAAGCTTTGGTCGTGTATAAATGGTGTTCATACTTAGGATTAGCCAAAAAGCATACGCTTCCGGGTGTGCCTTCTTCAATTTTACTCGGTTTATCAAGGACAATCCCTGGATCCCCGATCAAAGTTCCTTGTACAAGCTTTGCTAATTCGCCTGCTTTGATTTTCATTAAGCAAAAGTACAAGGAATGTTTTATATTCAACCCATATCCTTAGCTTTAGAACATAAAGGCTTCCTGCAATGGAGGACAAATAAAAAATTGGACTAATTTTGCTCACACGATAAACTTATGGGTAAGAAATCTGCCAAACAAAAGATAGAAAAAACACCGGTAGTTCCCGACAAGCCTACCGGTCCATCCTGGGTCATCTGGGCTATACTCGGCCTGACTTTTTTGGTTTTTACCCCTAGCCTCCAAAATGGCTTTGTAAACTGGGACGATGACCGGAATGTTTATGAAAATCCACTGATAAAGGACTTGAATGCCAAAAACGTAAAGGCTATTTTCCAAACTCCGGTGATAGGGAACTATAATCCATTGAGTATTTTGAGTTTTGCCGTTGAACATGAGATGTTCGGGATGAGTGCTAAAGCGATGCACTGGACAAATCTATTGTTGCATTTGCTTTGTACCTTTTTCGCATTTAAAATTTTTCAGAGATTGGGATTGAGTATTTGGTTTGCTGCCTTGGGTGCACTTTTATTCGGGATTCATCCCTTAAGGGTGGAGTCCGTGGCATGGATCACCGAACGGAAGGACGTGCTCTTTTCCAGTTTTTTTCTTCCGGCTCTATACTTGTATATTAAAAATCTCGATGAGCCAAAAGCAGGAAGAATGTTTTGGGTATTTATTTTATTTGCTTTCGGTCTTTTCGCCAAAATTCAGATGGTGGCTCTACCGCTCACCATGCTCGCGGTAGATTATTGGAAAGGTCGTAAAATCGGTTTGAATTTGGTCCTCGAAAAATGGGCCTTTTTCCTTGGCGCTCTGGCCGTGGGTATTCTCGGAATCTACATGCTAAAGCAGCAAGGTTCGCTGGAAGCAAATGTGACACATGCCGGAATTGGCCGTTTGTTTATCGGTAGTTATAGTTTGATTACCTATTTAGTTAAATGGCTAATTCCTTACCGAATGCTTCCCCTCTACCCTTATCCGGAGGAATTGAGCATTTGGCATTATCTATCCATGCCTGCTGCATTATTGGTTTTCTTTGGTGTCTTCTGGGCATACAAAAAAGACAACAAGGCTGTGGTATTTGGATTTCTATTCTTTTTTGTAAATATTGTTTTCCTTTTGCAAGTTCTGGGTGCAGGACAGGGTTATCTGGCTGACAGGTTTACCTACATAGCTTACATCGGTTTATTTTTTATTTTCGCTTACTACTTACAAGCGTTTTTTGAGGAAAACAAAGAAAAATCTTCAGCTTTAAACTTTTCCCTTGGCGTCTATTTATTATTTCTTTGCTATTTATCTTTTAAACAATGTCATTACTGGAAGGACTCGGGAACTTTATGGTCCAGGGTTATTGAGTTTTATGACAATACCTCCCTACCTTTTAACAACAGGGCCAATCATCTTAGGGATTTGAAGTTGTTCGACAGAGCATTGGAAGATTATAATAAAGCTATTGAATTGAAAGCAGGTCATTCCACCTACAATAGCCGGGCTAAATTATTCTTCAACAAGAATGAAGATCAAAAAGCCATTCTCGATTACAACAAAGCCATCGAATTAAATCCAAGATCTGCAGAATATCACACCAACCGCGGTGCGGCATATGCCAAAACAGGAAATCTGAAGGCGGCACTAGACGATCTGAATAAAGGAGTAGAATTAGACCCTCGCTGGAAGGTGGCCTACCTAAACCGATCTATTATTTACAATCAATTGGGTCAATACGACAAATCACTCGCAGATATTGACGCATACCTCCAACTGGAGCCAAATGATGCAGATCTTTGGTATGAGGGCGCCAGATGCCTTAGAGCTATAGGCGACAGTAAAAAAGCCATCACATATTATGACCGGGCCTTGCGAATCAATCCTCGGTATGGTCTCGTTTATTTGGAAAGAGGAAGAACGCATCAAAGTCTTGGTAATACCAGTCAAGCACAAGCGGATCTGGAACAGGCACGCAGATTGGGTGAAAAAGTAGATGAGGCTCAACCTTTGTTCACCCCCAACAAATAACAGGATGCTGGCTTCACTATTGATTAAGAATTATGCCATCATTGATGCCCTGGAGATCCATTGGCCGGGTGGTCTCATCGCGATCACCGGAGAAACCGGTGCCGGTAAATCCATCATGATCGGCGCACTTCAATTTGTTTTGGGAGCGAGAGCGGACAACAAAGTTTTGAGAAATCCTGAAGAAAAGTGCATCGTAGAAGTAACTTTCAATGAGCTTGATCTAATTAAACCAAAAATATTCGATTTGCTGGATGGCGAAAATCCGGACCAGATCATCATCCGGCGAGAGATTTTACCCAATGGAAAGTCACGTAGTTTTTTAAATGATTCTCCGATACTGGTCAGTCAACTCAACCTCCTAGCGCCGTATCTTATCAATATCCATCAGCAATTTGATCATCTGGACATATTGGAAGAGGACGTACAGATGGACATTTTAGACAATTTTACCGGATGCAAAGATTTGTTGGCAAACTATCAGACCATTTACAAAAGCTACAAAACCCTCCAAATTCAAAAAAAACAACTCCTGGAAAGTCAGCAAAAAAGTCAGGCAGAGATGGACTTTCTACAATTCCAATTAAGTGAATTGGAACAAGCCAACTTAAAGCCAAATGAATATGCTGTGTTGGAAGAGGAATTAAGCCTTGCTACAAAGTCCGGAGAAGTCATCAAAAATGCAGGGCAGGTGGCTCAAATCCTGAATGAGGAAAAGGGAATATCCGAACAACTCTTACAATGTCTTCAATTACTCAAACCAGTGCGCATCAATCCTATCCTTAATGAGAGCTACGAAAGAATCGACCAATTGCGCACAGAAATTAAAGATATTGGCGATGAACTGGAGAGATTGAATGAGCATACCGAAATGAGTCCGGAACAGATTAATCAAATGCAGGAACGACTGGATTTAATCAACCGGTTACTCAAAAAACATCGTTTGCAAACGGATCATGAACTGATGGAACTCATGGCACAAACGAGAAGTAAAATTCAGTCTTTCACAGATCTGGAAGATCAGATAATCGATTGCGAAAATCAAATAAAATTAGTTACCGAAGATTTAAAAAAATCGTCTCAAGCTTTGTCTGCTAAAAGAAAAAGCAAAATCTCAGAACTTGAAAAATCAGCAACCGATCTGCTCCGCTCATTGGGAATGGAATTTGCCCAGTTTAAAATTGAATTGAATGCAAAACAAGAGTTTACAGAAAGTGGAATAGACGAGATAGATTTTCTTTTTTCTGCAAACAAAGGCTCATCTGCAAAACCAATAAAAAATCAGGCTTCCGGCGGAGAATTATCCAGACTCAACCTGGTATTGAAATCATTGGTGGCAAGAAAGTCCCAACTGGCGACCATGATCTTTGATGAAATTGACACCGGAGTATCGGGACAAGTGGCGCTTCAGATGGGTAACATTTTAAAAGAAATGTCCGGCAATCAACAAATAATCACCATAACCCATTCAGCCCAGGTTGCATCGAGAGCTGCTCATCATTTCTACGTGTACAAAGACTCTTCAAAAACCATTACGAACACCAGAATGAAAAAAATTGAAAAACAAGACCGAACTATAGAAATTGCCAAAATGCTAAGTGGTGATCCACCTACGGATTCAGCTCTAAAAAATGCCAGTGAACTAATTGCTTTAAATTAAAAAATATCATTTATCATTACAGAAAATAAGATTTATGTCAAATCAACTTTTATCAGGAAAAAGAGGAATTATTTTTGGCGCACTGGATGAGCAATCCATCGCATGGCATGTTGCTGAACGATGTGTCGCCCAAGGCGCGCGTATTACGCTGACAAATGCTCCGGTGGCCATGCGTTTTGGAAAAATCTTTGAATTGGGTAAAGTGCTGGACGCTGAGGTAATTCCTGCTGACGCTACATCGGTAGAGGATCTAGAGAATCTGTTGACTAAATCCATGGAAATTCTTGGTGGAAAAATTGACTTTATACTTCACTCTATAGGGATGTCTCTAAATGTACGAAAAGGAAGATCTTACACAGATTTGAATTATGAATTCATGCAGAAGACCTTTGATATTTCATCCATCTCCTTCCACAAACTCATGCAGACAGCATATAAGTTGGATGCTGTGAATGATGGTGGATCAATCATGGCTTTAACTTATATTGCTGCACAGCGTATTTTTCCAGATTATAGCGAGATGGCTGAATCCAAAGCCCTGCTTGAATCCTTTGCAAGAAGCTTTGGCTATCATTACGGGGTGCACAAGAAAGTCAGGGTCAATACCATTTCTCAATCCCCTACCATGACAACAGCAGGTTCAGGCGTTAAAGGATTCAAGGAATTTTTTGAATATGCAGATAAGATGAGTCCGCTGGGCAATGCTTCTGCAGAAGCTTGTGCGGATTATTGTGTGGTCATGTTCTCCGATCTTACCCGAATGGTGACGATGCAAAATCTATATCACGATGGCGGCTTTTCTTCCATGGGAATGAGCCCTGCCCTGCTCAACTTATAATTTTACACTTCCTTTTTTCTGAATAAGAAAAGCATATTTGTATCGGGGAATCGTGATTCATTTAAATCCTTTTAAAGGATATATTTGGAGATTGGATATACTGAATTTCAATAATTAGGTATCTAAATTGAAGATATATTGCAAGGAATTTTAGAAAAAAATGTCCTTAGTCATTGGTTTTTTGCAAAACTTTTGCGCCCTTCTAAGCATGGGTACAATTATGCAACTCCTTATCAAATCGATGAAATTACAAATTTGTATTTTTAGACAATTTTAAATATTATAGATTAATTAATCTTTTTTATTGGTTGTCATTTGAAAGGTCCCATGGAATGGGACGATAATGTTTTTTGAAATGTGTCTACTGCGAATATTCATCCCACTTTAAATGAACTTATTAAAACAAATTTATTTGTCAACATAAATTTCATTATGATCCTTTGTTAAAAATATATACCATTGTAAAACTTATGGATCGTATGTTATCGCTGAATATAATTGCATGATGGATTGGTCGGTACTGTTAAAAATCATGTTGCTCTTAGTAGTTAGTGCTTATCTGTTGGGCTGCAGAACCAAAAAAAAAGGCATAGAAAGCCTTCAGGACTGGTTAGATATCCATTATCCGAAAAGTTTTAGCGTAATTGAAACACGAACAGACGATCCGATAAAGCAGTTAAGTTTTAAGGTTAAAAATTCGATTGTTGCCAGTGAGGAAGACACCTTGATCCAG
Organism: Candidatus Vicinibacter proximus; assembly: GCA_016713905.1. NCBI lineage: Bacteria > Pseudomonadati > Bacteroidota > Saprospiria > Saprospirales > Saprospiraceae > Candidatus Vicinibacter > Candidatus Vicinibacter proximus. The sequence goes on along the minus strand of JADJOE010000003.1, from coordinate 546,873 downwards.
TTCAGGGTGCACTGGGATAAGCGCCAGAAAGATTTAGGTGTATTAAAGTCTGAGGTGGACTCCTCAGTGGTAAAGGCTAAAAAGGAACTTCTCGACACGCGAAGCCTCCTTCAAATATTAAAAGCAAATGGCTTGACTAATTTCAGTTGTGGGATTTATCAGGGGGACATCAGGATATTACTTTTTGAAGATCCTTTAAAAAAAATCCGTGAAGAACGTTTGAAGCAATTGGTTGGCAAACTTTCAGACTTGCCGCTTGCTTTGAATTATGGTCTTGGCATTGATTTTATGGAGGCCAAAGCTTATGGTGCAGAATTTGGTGAAATCATACCCTTGGCACATTGGTTTAGATCTGGCACCTGGCAGCGACAAAATTCAATCCTCCAACTCCTCCTTCCGCCAGGATATGTAACAGATTATGACTCGTTGAATACCCTGTGGCAATTCAATACAGAATCCGATAGATTGATCTCATGGATGGACAAATCCAGACCCATTGCGGAAAAGTGGGCAAAGACCCAGATAAAAAACCCTTTTATTTTATCCCAGGAATCTACTGAATATGAAGCCTTAGATAAGGGTTTAGGAGTACGAATTAGATTTCCAATTACTTACTCCACAACTTCCGATGCAGAGCACATTGCTAAAGAATATGTTGTCGGAGATTATCTATTTGATGAAGATCGATTTAGTACTTTAAGAATTCTCAAAGAAGAATAACAGAATCTAGTCCATGCATCCATTTCAAAAGAATGTTCTGAGCCTTGCTTTCACTTCTGCCATGGTTATTCCCGGAAAATGATGAAAAGTAAATTTTATCAAACTTTCTAAACGCTAATGAAAGTTTGCCCTGCAACTAGATAAGTCTTTGAAAGTAAGGTCTGTATTGAAATACCCATAGATAGTATATTATAAATCCATTATGTTTGCACCGGAATTGAATGGAAAAAGGGACCAAACTTCGCAATTTACTAAAACTCACTGTTGGCTTAATTCTAAGCTTTACCTGTCCTGAATTTATAGGAGCCCAGATACAAATTGACACGAGTTTACAAAGGACTCAAGATTCACTGGCAAAATTATTATTGGCCAGGCCTATTCATGTCCAATCCGGGATCAGCTCATCCGCCGATATTTTATCAGATGTGGATACCAGTAAATATTTTTTGACGACATATCGGAATACAGGATTTGTCAGCACCAACAATTTGGGTGCTCCCATTCTCGCTGCACGTGAAGGGCTTCAGTTCAACACCATGGTAGATCATGGCTTTCACTCTACCGATTTTTTTCATAAGAAATTTGACCAGCTTCCTCTATACCTGTGTTCTAAAGCTTACTCGGAGGTGATTGTATCTCAAGGTATGTATCCTTCCAGTTCTACCTCCTCTTTGATCGATAACCTGACTGTGGATGCTATGCTGGCTGCTTCATTCAGAAACAATATCCATGTAAATTTATTCTACAACAGAATCAATCATAAAGGGATTTATCAGTCCGGTAGAAACCTGTTGAGTTCCTTAGGAGCAATCCTGCAATGGTACAATAAGAAACAAACACTTGGAATCAATTTTGTTTTGGTGAGTAATTCGGATGCCTTGCAACACAACAATGGAATTAAAAGTGATAGTTTTTTAATTTTGGATCAGTACCGAATAAGAGAATCTGTTCCGGTAAACTCCACATCAGCTACAACCAATCACACCATAAGACAATATGGCACGCATGGTTTTTACAAGACTCCATTAAAGTGGGGTGCATTCAGACCTGCCTTTAACTTCATGGTTGCATACAAAGAATTACTTCATGAGTTTATGGATGCAAATTCAAGGTCTTCACTGCCTGCTTATGGTTCTCTCTTTGCATTAGACACTACCGGAATAAGTGCAACGTACAAACAGTATTCCTGGCTCGGAATGGGTGGCATCAAGTTTTTTGATTCACAAGTTACCAGTCTGAATGGAAATTTTGGCTTTGACTACAACCATCTTCTTATTGATACCGTGGAAAAAAATATTTTTAGAGTCCGGTTTAATGCAGATGGAAAAATAAAAGTTTCTGGGTTCGAACTTTTCGCGCACACACAGTGGATTGGAAACGACACCAGATTAGCCAATTTGCATTGGGTTGGCATAAATTCGGCAATTAAAGGATTTGGAAAATTAACTGCGAAAGTTGAATGGGAATCTGCTACGCCGAGTTGGCAACAACTTTATTTAATTGCCAATAAAAGAGAAATTTGGAACCATGATTTTAAAAATGTATTGAAAAATACTTACTCCTTTGACTTTGAACCCAAGAATTCTTTTTTACCAAAATTAGAAGTTAAGTTTGCCTTGGTGGATCAGTTAATTTACATGGATGTGTCTAAGCAATTCACTCAGGACAACAGAATACTGAAGCATCTTCATATAAGAGTACAAGAGAACCTGACTTTGAAAAGATGGAATAGCCATCACGAATTGAATCTTCATCACTTAAGCCCTGACCCTGCAGGTTGGACCGGATGGTATACTTACCACGACCTTAGTTACAAAGCTTCCTTTTTTAAAAGAGCAACACATGCCACCTTTGGGGTGAATGCCCAAATATATGACCCAACCCAGCTATTTGGATTTCATTCTCTCACTTTACAGTATTACCCACTTCGCACTTTTTCCATTCAAACAAAACCATTGGTTGGCGCTTTCATGGTTTTCAAAGTAGATGATTTTACGGCAAGAATTCAATTTGAACAATTGGATGCATTTTGGGATAAAAAGAGAATCAGTTTTGTAGAAGGATACCCGATGTATGACTTTGCATTGAGAGTTTCCATCCAATGGAAATTTATCAACTGATTTATTTTCTTACATTCCATATAATTAAGTAGCTGATCAAAAAAAAAATGTATCTTACAGGGATTAAGATTGTTATTTTCCAAATAAATAAAATGTAGATGAGCATATTCAAATGGTCCATTTTAATATCCAGCATTTTTCTTGGATTTTCAAACCTTGCATCCAGTCAAAATAAAAGTGACACCGTGCGAATTGTCGAAACCAAGGATGGTAATAATTATGTGGGAACTGTAAAATATCTTCAAGACTCTCTGGTGGAGATTACTACCAACCTTGGCGTTCTCACCATTCCTAAAAGAATGATCCGGTCCATCACCCTTCCTAAGAATGAAGAAATGGTCAAGGGCGAGTATTGGCCTGAAAACCCACATTCCAGCAGACATTTTTGGGGACCAAGTGGATATGGCCTTCGTAAAGGAGAAGGATATTATCAGAATATTTGGGTCTTCTTTAATCAGGCAAGTTATGGTTTTACAGATCATTTCACGCTTGGTGTTGGGGTGGTTCCCTTATTTTTATTTGCCTCTGAAATAACGCCCTTCTGGGTGACCCCAAAAGTTAATTTTCAATATAAGAATGGAAAGGGTGCTTACAGTGCCGGTACAATTCTTTTTGGTTTAGCTGGTGGCTCCAATGAATTTGCAGGAATTCTTTACGGAACAAACACCTTTGGTACCCGGGACAGGCAATTAACCTTAGGCATTGGATATGGCTATCTCACAGGTGAAGACGGAGGATTTGCAAACTATCCAACAGTTTCTGTAAGTGGGATGATCAGAACATCCAGAAGATGGGCATTTATCACAGAAAACTACCTGATCGCAGCTGGCGGAGATACCAACATAGGATTTATCTCAGGTGGTGCCAGATTTATGGCAAGACATTTGGCCATTGATTTTGGTGGGTTTATACCGATTGGTGGAGAGTTAGATAGAATCATTATTTTACCTTGGCTAGGTATCGCAGTACCATTTAGATGATTTTGATTTTTGAAGATTTTTAAATTTCAAATTCACTTACTCCATGCGCATAACTTTTCAAAGCATAAATTCCTCAAAATTTAATAGGAAACTTTTTAATTTGGTTTGCTCCTTTCAATTTCTGATATTTTTCTTTTGCACTTTTATAGGAAACTCCCAAGTCAATGCATGGACTATATGGGCTAAAAATCTTCCTTCGGGTGTGTATCCTAAATTAAGTATTGCAAAAAATCACGATATCTACTATGGTTTGACGGGTACTCCCGGTGAAAAAGGGATCCTATACAAAAGCAATACAATGGATGCTTCAGGTTCGTTTTCTGCCCTACCAAAAATTCCTTTATCCATCAGTGTGGTTAACAATATTCAAACCATAATTTGCAATCTTAATAACGAACCAATAGTCGGTATTTTTAGAAACAATGCCTCTGAACCCTTTTTGTTTCGTTTTGATTTAGCCGCTCAAATCTGGCAAGTGGTTGAAGTAGACCACCCTCCTGTCTTAGGCGCTTTTTGCAGCGCTATAAGTGAAAACGGGACCATTTGGATAGGTGCTAAATGGAGTTATGTATACCGAAGCATGGATGATGGTCAAAGTTTTGAAAGAATTGATGAGTCCAGCATTTTAAAAAAAATGTATCCATGTTATTATCCAAGTTGGAATGGCAATCCAAACGATGGCGCTATTTACAGCATCAATGTAGACAAGAATGGAAGAGTTTTTGCCGGAACAGAAGGTGCAGGAATAATATATTCAGAAGATCAGGGAACAAGCTGGCACCCCGCTGATTTTTTTGCCTGCAAAACAGCAGCTCTAGATCTCAAAGATACCAACAGTGTAATGAAACCTCTTTCTCATACCGGAAACCTGGGTGCACTGGGATTTACAAATGAAAACAATCTGGTTTTCAATGGGACCAACATGTGGCAATTTAATTGGTCAAACTGCCTTGGCTTTGCAGATTTAAATAATCATACGGTAACTCAAAGTATAGGTCTCCCCGCTTATCTTATTACCGGGGGACTGCAAGTCACCAAAATAGTGACTACAGATAATGGTCGTATGTTTTTACATTCGGGAAATACCCCCAATGCTCCTGGCAGTATGGGAATTTACACCTCCACAGATGGCATTCGTTGGCAGATGATGAATAATGGACTAAGCGGAATAAACGCAAGTTTTGCCCAGGCAGAAGGATCTCTGGCAGTGGATGGTAATAAAGTATTTATGGCCACAACAGATGGTAAGATTTGGATGTATGATGCAGAAATTTCCACCCATACGGTTACTTCAAAAATCAAACACAGATTTAGTGTATACCCTAACCCAACAAATGGCAAGCTGTACTTCGAAACGCCACAATCTCAAATTGAAGTATTTAATTTGAGCGGGATGTCTGTATATCAGAATAGACAGTCTGCCTTAAACCTAAACCTGGAGAATCTGGACGAAGGCGTCTATCTCGTTAAAACCAATAATGGATGTATAAAAGTTTTTCTTCATTCAAAGTAAATCAGATCCCATTTTCCGAAAGCAAGAATTGTAAGGCTAATTTCTTGTCTAGTCTAATTTAAACTACTTTTGCCAAATGAAACGCACAGCTGGTATACTGATTTTTATGTTTTTTGCTTACAGCGGTTTTGCTCAGGCCGTTGTTCCGTCCACTAAATCCAATAAAGGAAAATTATTCATTTTCTGGGGTTGGAACAGATCCGCGTACAGTAAATCCGACATAAGCTTTAATGGCAACAATTATGATTTTACCTTAAAAAATGTAAGATCCATAGATAAGAAAACCAAGTTTAATCTCAACACCTATTTCAATCCCACCAAAGCCACCATTCCACAATACAATTTCAGAATTGGATATTTCATCCATCCCAAATATAGCATATCCATTGGTGTGGATCATATGAAATACGTGGTCAAAGATTTGCAGAATGTAAAAATTTCCGGCTACATTCATTCCGGATCTGAATACGATGGACAATATGGCAATGAATCTATCCAAATCAAAGAAGGTTTTTTGGCCTTCGAACACACAGATGGATTAAATTACATCAACCTCGAATTCAGAAGATTTGAAGAGATTATAAAAGATAAATTTATCAAACTAAACCTAACTGCAGGAATCGGTGGTGGTGTGCTTCTGCCAAAATCCGATGTCACCTTGTTGAATCAAATGAGAAACGACGAATTTCATCTCGCGGGATATGGTATTGGTGCAGTCCTTGGCGTTAATATTCCCATCTGGAAATACTTTTGTATTCAATCGGAATTCAAAGAAGGATTCATCAATTTGCCGGACATCAGGACGACACAGTTCTCTACAGATAAAGCTCACCAATCTTTTTTCTTTTCTCAATGGAATCTTTTATTTGGTGCTTCCTTCCCTCTTTGATTTATTTACATTCCTTAAAAAAGTGAATTTATGCCTAAATCGGCTAAATGCTTTTCGAATGAATTGACTGGATTAAATTAGCATCAAATCCATTTTATAACTGTAGAATTAGCCTTCGTAATTTTTGCTTATTCCTATTTAGTATCCATATAAATCCCTACCCAAATAATATCTCCATCCCAAACTCCAAGTAAATGCATTCTTATGTTGGTAGTCAGAAAAAAATAAAGTTCCTATGGTTTCAAATTCCATGTGCCGTGCAAAAAATAATTTATATCCAAGACCAATTTGTGCAAAAGGATCCAATAGAATTTTAGGATTTGTCGTGGAAAAAGGTCTGGAAAAAGACCATCGTGGATTGGCTTGAAACAATAAATAGGTAAAGTGTTGCGGATGGATTAAAAATCCAGGCAAAACACTCATGGGTAAGCCGGCATAAACGAAATAATCACTTTCTTTTTTGAACATCCCAGTTGTCAGATTATCCAAGCGGATGCCCAGTTCTGTAAAAAGTTGGAACTTATCCCAAAGCACATTGTAAAACAATTGTCCATGGTAAGACCCACCGGACCAATCCAAATACCCTAATATTTCTGTCCCCTCCAAATCCTTTCCAATGGGCAAACCGATGGTATGCTGAACAGACCAGGAAGAAAGATGCTGCCCTAAATCATGCCTTAGAAAAATATCCACTCCGCTGATGCCATATCTTTGATAATTCAGACCATTTTTTCCCTTCTGTTTAAAAAAAAGAAGGTCCGCTCCAGTGATGTTATTGGAACGTATTACATTGCGCAATCTCAATCGAGCCCCAAGATTTAACCCGGCGCCAATACCGTATAAAAATTCAGGTTGAACATTAAAAAAGACATATTCCTCCGGCGCGCTGAATTCACTGTTTTTCTCAAAATACATGCTGTTGAAAAGCCTGAAATCCCCTTGTCCCTTCCCATAAACCAAATAAGACAAATTACCTGACTGAGCCTGAGCCCACAGACTGGTTAATAAAAATAAATATAGAAAAGGATACACTATTTTTTTTCGAATAAAAGCAAACCAATTGCTGATCCTGCCCAGGCAGAGAGGCCTGCAGTGATCCCTCCAACCAATCCTGTAATCCAATATAAATGCGAAGGTTGAAGGCCCCTAAAAACTTGCCCTACCATAGCACTTAGAGGGGATTGACTCCACTGATCCAACCAAAACACCATTCCTGACCAGAGTACGCTGGTCGTTGCAAATGCAATTCCAAATGCTTTCCCTTCAGATGGCCTAAAATAAAAAGCCAGAACAAAAGAAAGCAACATCAATACCCACCAAGGTAAAAACAAAGCAACTAAAATGCTGCACGCACTCAACAAACCTGTATACGCTATTGTACTTTTCATTTCATTTTAAATTCTAAAGTGGAGAATGAAGAAATTCGCTGATCCTTTTCGTCCATTAAATAGTCCAGTGAATAATATTTCCCTCTTGCCCAATCCTCCACCATGTTTTTGAAATTTGGATTTCCCGGTCTGCCGTCCTGTCCACCCGGATATACCCCGAATGCTTTTGGACCATCAGGGGTTAATTCGACAATCATCCGCCAAGAAGGGCCGAAAGTCTTTGCATGCGCATTAATTATTTCTTTACCTCCTGAGGTAGAAATAAACGGAATGCCAAAAGCCTGTATTCTTGCCATGTGCGGAATCGCAGATGCTTTATAATTTCCCCAGTTTTTTCCTGCTATTTCAGGTGATGAAATCTTTGTCATCATGGAGTCAAAACTAATGGATACCAGATCTTTCAATTGTTCTTTTTCAACACTGGATTTTATATCGTAATAGCTCAGCCCGGGATTGGTTTGCATTAAGGTCACCGTGGTCTCTTCAGATGGGATAGCCGTAGCTTTTCTGCTGGTATCCATGGTGATTTCATCCCACATCAAGTGATGCAATGCGTCAAACCAAACATCGAAATAAACTGTTTCCACCGAAGTGGAATCGTAAGCATAATTCCAGGTTTTAAGCGCTGAAATCACGGACTGTTTTTTTGCATCTGTTTGAACACTGTCCATCATTTTCAACATTAAAGGCAATATAGTCTCTGCTTTAAGGCTGTGTGTATTGTGTTGTAAATGCATCATGTCTTCTACACTCCATTTATCTTTTTCACGCAAGAGTCTGTTGACCATATTTCCACGGTAAGATCTAAAATCGCCATCGTTATAATAATTTGGAAAGCTGGCATCTGTAGATTTCTGATTTGCAGAAGAAATAAATCCTCTGGATGGATTCAAACAATGCGGATTGAATTCAAGCGGCAGAAAACCATTCCAATTATGTTCACTTTTTGTTCCGTCCAAAACAAACCTACCCAATTGACCTGTCTTGATTGGCATCAATCCCTGCACGGTTAAGGCAATATCATTTGATCTGCTGATAAATGCCATGTTCTGTGCGGGATATGGAAACTTCCGTATGGCTGCCCTGTAGTCGCTGTAATTTTTTCCTTTGCCCAATCCTACGAATGCATCCAGTTCGCAATCCACCGATGGTTCATGAATAATCCAATGCATGGAAAGCCCTTCTTTTGGGTTGTTCATGTGTTCATAAACTACCGGTCCCCAATCGGTAAGTTTGACGGTATCGATGACAAAGTTTTCATTTTTTATCCGGATCGTATCGTATCTGTTTTGCACTACTTTCCACGTTCCGTCGATTAAATATTCACGATGTGTAGCATCCTTCCACTGAATCCGATACCAATCCAATACATCCCAGCCCGCATTGGTCACACCCCAGGCAATATCCTGATTAAAACCTATTACTACGCCCGGAATACCGGGAAAAGTTACCCCATAGACATTCATTTCCGGGGTGACTATTTGTTGTTCATACCAGATGCAGGGTAAGGTCAGGGTAAGATGCGGGTCATTGCACAGGATAGGGTTACCTGTGGAAGATTTTGCTGCATTCACCGCCCAGTTATTGGAACCGAGTCCACTTGGCGAACTTTCCCGAATGATGTCCAGATAGCCTATATCCTCCTTTTTACCAGGTTTGCCGGGATCAAGATTTTCCATTTTAAATCCCCAATCTGTAGTGGGCGGAATTACAGGTTCAGTCTGTGGATTGTTCTCCGGAAAAAGCAATTCGAAATCTTTTCCGAACACCAATTTTGCATTGGACAATTCTATATCCTGTTCTCTGCCACATAATATTTCTGCCATGGATTTGTGAAACAATGCACTCCGATATGGCGACCAACTTCTGGGTGCATCGTTCATCAATTTATATTCAATAGGATAATCCTTAGGATCAAGATGGTCTATGAAAAAATTCACCCCCGCGGTATAGGATTCTACCAATGCAAAACTTTCCGGAAATTTTTTCCATACTTCAATACTCTTTCTGGCAGATTCCGCAAGGCCTTTTCTCCGCTTGATTTTATCAAAGTCCAAGGCCCTCACACCGGCAACTTCACTCACTCTCCCTTCCGCAGCCAAAGTAGCAAAATCCATCTGCCACAATCTATGATAAGCATGCATGTAGCCCTGTAAAAAAAATGCATCCTTCATGGATCCGGCAAAAATATGTGGAACTTCACGACTGTCTAGATGAATCTTTCCATGTATAGCAGAAAGAACATCCTCTTTTTTTACCGTTTTACCTGCAGCCAAGACATTTTGCCAAAAACCGGTGGAAGGACAAATGAACTTACCCAAAGGAGGCAAATTGGTTTCGCCAACTTTTATAGAACGAGTCATTAAAAAAATCCAACCTAAGGACAGTATGATTGGAATTAATATTTTTAAAAATCGCATGCTTGATATTTTTTAACGAATAAAATATAAAGAATTGCCCTCAGACATTTTCTCTTCAAATGTATAAGATTCTAAATCAAATCCTTTAATGCATTCCAAATCTGCACATTTATTCTGCGCCATGTATCGCACCATCAGGCCTCGTGCCTTTTTTGCATTGAAAGATACAAACTGCATTTTACCGTTTTTAAATTCTCGGAAGTGAATATCTATGACGGGCACTTTTATATCATTCAACTGTACTGCTTCGAAGTATTCCTGAGAAGCCAGATTGATGAGATATTTGGCCGATTGTGCTTCTATATCTGCTTGAATTAAATCTGCAATTTCCCTACCCCAATACTGGTAAAGGTTTTTCTTCCGCCCTACTTTTAATGCAGTGCCCATTTCCAGTCTATAGGGCTGCACAAGGTCCATCGGGCGCAGCACACCATATAGTCCGGAGAGAATGCGTAAGTGGTCAGAACAATAGTCAAAGGATGCATGGTCCAGACTCTTGACATCTAGCCCCCTGTATACATCTCCGGAAAATGCAAAAATGGCAGGCCGAGAATTTTCTTTGTTGAAGTCCGGGCTGAATGCCTGATTCCGCTGGTAGTTTTCCTCAGCAAGTTTGGCACTGATGTCCATAAGGGCACCTAACTTTTTGGGTTTATACTTTCTAAGTTGGTCGATGATGGGCCAGGATTTTTCCCACAGTCGTGGAATCTCAATGGAATCTCGGTCCACGTTGTTTTTGTAATCCAAATCCTTTGAGGGAGATACCAGGATGATCATTTGGTTATTTTGTGCATAGTTAAAGATTTTTTGACAATCCCGAGGAAGGAGATTTTTGCTTATAAATTAAAATGATAAAGCACGAGAAAAAAACATAATCCAAGAAATTAAATCAATAATTTACACAGATTAAACCAGGAGGATCTAGGTAGAAACCCTTAGTTTTTAATGTTAAATTATCAGGGTAAACACTGATTTTTATATTTTTAAAAAGAATATATTAGGTAAAGCAACATTTGACCTATAGATTTGAGTCAAGTTATTCAAGTGATCAAATAAAACGAGACCATATGTCATTTTTAAAGAAATCGGCCTTTCTGCTGATTGCATTATTGTACTTCTCTGTTCAGGCACAGAAGGTAATTCTTGGAGGGGGACAATCCCCTCAAATCAAAATAAGCACCAGCGATCAGTGGCATCCTGAGTTTTGGAAGGATTCCGCTTATGCCCGAACCGTATTTGACGGATCAGGATTAAATTATGATTTGTTTAATGCCAGCCGTTTTCTGTATCAGGCTACCCTTGGTTCCGCAGAGGATGAGATCAAGCGCACAGCAAGCATGGGATTCGCCCCATGGATAGACGAGCAGTTAAAGCTAAAACCCAGTAACATGACCAGTCAGTATGACCAGGTTATTGATGAAGTGATCGACTGGTTTTATCTGAATGGCGGTGATTCTACAGAGCAACCTGATTATTTCTGGGCAGTACATTTTAATTATGCCTGGTGGCAGATGAATCTTACCAACAGGGACAAACTTCGTCAACGGGTAGCGCTCGCACTCAGTGAGATTTTTGTGGTTTCCGGAAATGGCGACCTTGGCGGTTATGGAAGGGCGATGGCCAATTATTACGATGTATTAATCCATAATTCTTTTGGCAATTTCAGGGATCTGCTTCGAGAAGTAACGCTCCACCCTGCGATGGGCTCTTATCTTTCACACTTGAACAATCCCAAAACAGATACCATTGAAAACATCCGACCGGATGAAAATTATGCCAGAGAGATCATGCAATTGTTTACGATAGGATTGTATGAATTGAATCTGGACGGTACCCATAAAAAAGATTCTCTGGGCAACAGCATTCCTACCTATGATCAAAAAGACATTCAGGAATTTGCAAAAATATTTACCGGTCTCAGCTTTTCTGAAATCATGCCCAATCGATGGATAGATACCCCACAATTTGGCGTAACCCTGTACTTAGGTATTCCTACCAAACCGATGAGAATGTTCGATGCCTGGCATGAACCCGGATCGAAATATTTATTGAATGGTTTTGTTACGCCTCGCCGACAAGATGGCATGAAGGACATCGACAATGCCATCGACAACTTATTTAATCACGCCAACACCCCACCTTTCATTTGCAAACAACTGATCCAAAGACTCATCAAATCCAATCCAAGCCCTGAATATGTGGAGCGTATTGCCAGAGTTTTTATAAATGATGGAACCGGCGTCAGAGGAAATCTGGCAGCAGTGGTAAAGGCTATACTTCTCGATGAAGAAGCCCGCGATTGCGATTGGTCTCTGGATCCTAACAATGGGCAACTTCGGGAACCAATGATTCGATATTCCCATTTTATGAATGCGATAGGAGTCGAACAATATTATGGCCGGTTGTGGAATTCAGGATTTGATTTTCTGGACAATACCGGGCAACACGTTTTGCAGGCGCCAACAGTTTTTAATTTCTATTTTCCCAATTTTGCCCCAAAGGGATCCATATCTGCTAAAAATCTATCCGCTCCAGAATTTCAAATCCACAACTCCAGAACGAGTATTGGATTTTTGAATCAGGTGAACAACTGGATTATGGATTATGTCATGTACTCCTGGGAGGCAAATGATGTGCCTACAATTTTGCTCACCAAAGAATTAGAAGAACTAGCCAGAGATCCGGAGGCTTTGGTAAACAGAATTGACATCCTGCTCACGCACGGAAACCTATCGGACAGGTCTCGTGAAATTATAAAAAATGCCGTCAGCAGAATGCGTTCCGGCAATTACCGAAATGATCGGGCGCGTCTTGCTTTATACCTTGTGATGATGTCTCCGGATTATGCCATTTTTAAATAAGAAAATCATGAATCAAAATAATAATTCAAGAAGAAAATTTATAGGTCAGGTGAGCTGTGCCGCACTTGGTTATACCACATTTCGCAATTCCATGATCAATCTTCAGGCCATTAATGCACTTGCTGCGGCCAACAGTGCGCTTGATCCGGAATACAAAGCATTGGTCTGCATCAATCTCAGTGGTGGAAACGATTCTTTCAACATGCTTGTGCCATCCTCCAACAGCGAATACAATACCTACAAAAAAACAAGAGCAAATCTTGCCATTCCAAAAAACGAATTACTGAATCTTTCCGTGATGAATACACCGGGGAGAGAATTTGGTCTTCATCCGGCAATGGAAGGTTTACAAAAAATATTTAACCAGGGAAATGCAGCTTTTATTTCCAATATCGGGACGCTTTTGGAAAAAACAACAAAGGATGATTTTTACAACAACAAAGTAAAATTGCCCCTGGGATTGCTTTCGCATTCTGATCAATCACAACATTGGCAATCCGGTATTCCACAATCGCGCACCAACATCGGTTGGGCAGGAAGAATGGCTGATCTGATCCGAGACATGAATACCAGTCAGGAAATCTCCATGAACGTTAGTCTCTCCGGAAGTAATCTGCTGCAGACAGGAAATGAAGTGGTGGAATATGTGATCGACAGAAGAAATGGAAGTATCGGCATCAATGGCTATCGTCCGGACAACATGTATGATCAGTTCAACATTGTAAAATCAGGTGCAATCGACAGTTTGTTGGATTATAATTACCGCGATATTTTTCAAAAAACGTATACAGAAGTAATCCGAGGCGCAAGAGATGGCCATCTTAAGTTTAAAGAAGCATTGGACAATGGTGTGGAGATTCGGACCCAGTTTTCAGACAATGAATTTTCTGAATCGCTTAAGATGATTGCACGAACCATTTCCGTTCACCAGAAATTAGGTTTCAAGCGACAGATATTTTATATCAACTTTTATGGTTGGGATCACCATGATGAAGTACTTCAAAATCAGCAAGACATGCTGACCATGGTCTCTGATGGACTAGAAGAATTCAACAACGCCATGAACGAATTAAAATTAAGTAAACAGGTCACCACTTTTTCAATTTCAGAATTTGGCCGATCATTGCCATCCAATGGGAATGGAACAGATCACGCCTGGGGTGGAAATGTTTTTGTTATGGGTGGTGATGTTATTGGTTCAAGAATTTTTGGAACCTATCCATCTCTGGATCTTGAAGATGATTTGAATGTGTACGATGGCGTTATTATCCCGACAACTTCAGTAGATCAGTACTTTGGGGAACTGGCATTGTGGATGGGTGTCAAACCATCAGATTTGTCTTATGTTCTACCGAATCTGAGTACTTTTTATAACATTAACTCAGGCAAGGCTCCGCTTGGATTTTTAAATATCTAAATCTGCAATTATGAAATTCATCAACATATTTTTTCTGGTTTTGATCAGTTTTCATTTAGAAGCACAGTGCTATCCGGATCGTCATTCCACGAATTGGTTTGATGGCTGGGTATCTTGTCAAAGTAAGGCATCTCCCAACCCAGCGAATAAATCGGGCCATTGGATGCTTTTCGATTTAGGTACGAGGTATAGAATTGATCGAATTAAATTTTGGAACAGTAACGATCCATCGCATTTGGATTGGGGTATCAGAGAATTGAAAATTGACTATTCCAAAGACAGCACATCCTGGCGCAGCATCAGTCTGATCAATTTAGACAAGGCACCCGGACACAACCGTTATGAAGGCATGGATTGGCTGGATGTAAACATTTCGGATGCACGATACATTTTGCTTACAGCGGAAAGTAATTTTGGCAAAGATTCCTGTTACGGTCTTGCAGAAGTTCAGTTTTCTGCGGAGAAAGTAAATACTGTTGATGTGGTGGATGAAAACCCGGAAGAAAATGCCTTCCAGGTGAACATTAAACCCAATCCTTTTAAAAGCCAGTTTGTTGCAGAAATTTCAGGATTAAAAGAAGAGCTAATTCAATATCAGGTCGTAGATTTATTGGGCAAAGTTTGGCAGTCCGGTCAAATTCAAATGCAAAGGAGCAATTACCAATTGAGAATTATCAGTGAAGAATGGCCTGCCGGAAATTATGTTCTCTCGCTAAGAAAAAACAAACAGTCCAGTAAGTTTTCTTTGGTCAAAATGGATTGATGTTTTTTTTAAAAACTTCACTCAGATAGTAAATTTTTGATTGGATCTTAGATTTGAACCAGCAATCCTTCCTTTCCCAAAATGGTGTTCGGAAAAACAGATTGACATTCCTGAAGGAATACATTCAGTTCGTGGTAACGTGAGGAATAATGACCTGTGATGAGTCTGCCCACTCCGGATTTTTTCGCCATGATGGCCGCCTGGTGTGCAGTGGAATGTCCTGTTTCCTGTGCTTTGTGGGCTAAGGCTTCCAGATAGGTTGTTTCATGGTATAAAACATCTACGTCTTTGATGAATGAAATAATGGATTCATCATAGCGGGTATCGCTGCAATAAGCATAAGATTTGAGGTAATGTACCGGTGCGGAAAATTCATCTGCAGTGTACACATTACCTTCCATATCTGAAATGCTTTCTCCAGCTACTACTTTTTTATATTGAGATACCGGTATGGCGTACTGACTTATTTTTTCAATATTCAGTTTTCTGTAATGTTCTTCCACTTTGAATACATAACCTATGGTAGGCACTCTGTGGTTCAATGGAAATGAAGTAATGGAAAGCAGTCCGTCGTCATAGAATTTTGTACCGGACCGATGATCGAGTTCGAGATAATGGATCTCAAAATTCAAATGCGCCCTGCTGTGTCGGAGTGTGCCTTCCAAGAAATCCTGTATTCCTTCGGGACCACAAATGGTAAGTGGTTCCTTGCGTTGCAAATGACTAAAACTGGTGATCAGCCCCGGCAAGCCAAAAACATGATCCCCATGAAGATGTGAGATGCAGATGTGGGAGATTTTGCTCCATCTGACTTTAAAAGACCAAAGCCTGTTTTGGGTAGCCTCGCCACAATCAATCAGGAAAAGTTGCTCCCGGATGTTTAGCAATTGTGCGCTTGGAAACCTGTCGTCAGAGGGTATGGCAGATGAACTTCCCAGAATAAGAAGTTCAAAGAGATGACTATTCTTCTTCGTCATTCAGATCCCGCTCTATGTCTTCCATAAAAATGTAATCAACGGATTCGTCAATCGTCGGGATGATGGTTAATATGCCATCCAGTTTACTTATCTCAATTAATTTTCGAACGCCTTCACTGTTCATGTTGGTCAGTACAAAAGAGCCATTGTCTTTCCATAATCTGTTGGCAGTAAGGATGGAGCTAAGGCCTGATGAATCGATGTAATCCACTTGCTGAAGATCAAAAATCAGATTTCTGACGCCTTCGTTATGCAGGAAGACAAATTCTGATTTAAGAAGAGGAGCGATCATGGAATTTAATTGAGGTTCTTCCAGGGTAAAGACAGAATATCGCTCTTGTTTATCAATCTGGTATTTCATGAGATATGAATAAATTAATATATTTAATGTTTTAAAATTTAGGCAATTAATTATTATAAAAACAAATAATTATTACCAAATGTCGATTTTTATCTAATTTTGAGAAAGCAAATTTATAAAACTTTAACGCTTTCCTGCAATTTAGCTTATAAATAGGCTCTTTAAACCAATAGAACAAAAAATAAGGCTTTAATGTTATTTGGATGTGTGTTAGTTTTGACCAAACAGAATAACCGATAAAATGAATAAGAGATTTTCTCAAAAAGTCAGAAAAGTATTGGCAAACAGCCGTGATGAAGCCATCCGTCTGGGCCACGATTACATCGGCACCGAACATATTCTCCTTGGCATGCTTGCTGAGCGGGATACTTTGGCAGTTAGTGTACTCAAGTCCCTGAAGGTTGACCTCAGTCAGTTGAAAGATAAACTGGAAGAAGCCATTCCTGTGAGGAAAGGAGAGGAAACCTCTTTTCAGGTGGGCAATCTTCCCCTAAACAAACAGGCAGAAAAGGTATTGAAATTCACCTACCTGGAAGCCAAGATCACCAAGGAAGATGAAATCTATCCTGAACATTTGTTGTTGTCCATTCTTAAGCACCACGACAATCTGGCTTGTATTGTTTTGGAACAATTCAACATTGATTATGATAATTTCCGTTCAGAGCTGGATTACCTGAGTCAGAATGGAGGTATGGAAGAGTTTCCGGAAATCACTGCTGCGGCAAGCGACCCGGATTCTTATGAAGAAGAGCAAGCCTCTTCCTCATTTTCTAAAAAATCCGGCTCCAAATCCATGACACCTGTTTTGGATAACTACGGTCGCGACATCACCAGACTGGCAGAAGACGGAAAACTGGATCCAATCATAGGAAGAGAAAGAGAAATCGAAAGAGTATCTCAAATCCTTAGCCGACGTAAGAAAAATAACCCAATACTTATCGGTGAGCCCGGTGTGGGTAAAACCGCCATCGTGGAAGGACTTGCCCTGATGATCATGCAGAAGAAAGTATCCCGCACGCTGTTCAATAAACGCATTGTGATGCTTGATCTGGCTGCGTTAGTTGCAGGAACCAAATACCGCGGTCAGTTTGAAGAACGCATCAAGGCCATCATGAATGAGCTGGAAAAATCAAGGGATGTCATTCTATTCATCGATGAGATACATACCATCATCGGTGCAGGTGGCGCCACCGGTTCTCTGGATGCATCCAATATATTTAAACCTGCCTTAGCAAGAGGCGAACTTCAATGTATCGGAGCATCTACCCTGGATGAATATCGACAGCATATTGAGAAAGACGGTGCACTTGACCGTCGTTTCCAAAAAGTGATGATCGATCCGCCTACTGCGGAAGAGGCCATGCTTATTCTCCACAACATCAAATCCAAATACGAAGAGTTTCACTCTGTATCTTATACCACGGAAGCCATTGAGGCTTGTGTGAAGTTGAGCGACAGGTATATTACCGATCGTTTTTTACCGGACAAAGCGATTGATGTATTGGACGAAGTTGGTGCCCGAGTGCATTTAAAGAACATACATGTTCCAAAACATATTGAAGAAATTGAAGCCCAGATCGACACCATAAAAGAACAGAAGAATGTGGCGGTCAAAAGTCAGCAATACGAGAAAGCTGCAGACCTGAGAGATCTGGAATCCAAACTTCAAAAGAAATTAGAATCTGCCAAATTGGCCTGGGAAGATGAATCCAGAACCAGAAGATTTCCGGTGAATGAGGAAGATATTGCGGAAGTGGTGGCCATGATGACCGGCATTCCGGTAAAGAAAGTGGCCCAAAGCGAAAGCAAGAAATTGGTCAACATGGCGGACGATATGAAGAAGTCCATCATCGGCCAGGATGAAGTGGTGGTCAAAATTGTGAAAGCCATTCAAAGAAACCGGGTTGGTCTAAAAGATCCAAAGAAACCGATAGGAACCTTTATCTTTTTAGGTCCTACGGGCGTAGGTAAGACAGAGATGGCAAAGGCCTTGAGCCGCTTCCTGTTTGATACGGAAGATGCACTGATCCGATTGGACATGAGCGAATACATGGAGAAATTTACCGTATCGAGATTGATCGGCGCACCTCCGGGATATGTTGGTTACGAAGAAGGCGGCCAACTTACCGAAAAAGTAAGGAGAAAGCCTTATGCCGTGGTTTTGCTGGACGAAATAGAAAAAGCTCATCCGGATGTGTACAACATCCTGCTACAAGTATTGGATGAAGGTCAGTTGACCGATGGTTTAGGCCGTAAGGTGGATTTTAAAAATACCATCATCATCATGACTTCCAACATAGGCGCCAGACAGTTGAAAGATTTTGGTCAGGGTGTAGGTTTTGCTACAGCGAGCCGTGTGGAAAATGCGGATGAATATTCCAAGAACGTCATCAAGAATGCTTTGAAGAAGACTTTTAGTCCGGAATTCCTCAACCGTGTGGACGATGTGTTGGTGTTCAACAGTCTGGAGAAAGAACAAATCTTCCAAATCATCAATCTGGTGGTGAGTGGATTGCTCAAGCGCATCGAACAAATGAAACTGGAACTGACCATCACACAGGAGGCCATGGAATTTCTTGCTGAGAAAGGTTACGACCCTCAGTTTGGTGCCAGACCTCTTCACAGAGCGGTTCAGAAATATCTGGAAGACCCGTTGGCAGAGTACATTTTGAATGAAAATCCGGAACCGGGGACTAAATTAAAAGCAGTACTTAACAAAGAAAAAGATCAGGTTCTTATTTCCCAATCTTCAAAAAGCGGAGTTGGTAAAAAATCCTCGTCCTAATGTGCAAATCCCTGTTATTTTTGCAGGATAATTTTTAAAAACCTTAATTTGAATCTTAGAAAGAAGCCTCAATCCTATCTTGACGAACTCAGGAGCCAATTTAGAATCAACGAACAAATCAGGAATCACTCTATCCGTTTAGTTGGCGATAATTTTGATGAACTTACCCAGGTTGCCGGAAAAACCATAGAACCCGGAATTTATGACACCATGCACGCTTTGAAGTGGGCATTTGACTTGGGCATGGACCTGGTAGAAATTACCGCCAAATCCGATCCGCCGGTTTGCAAAATCATAGATTTCAATAAATTCCTTTATCTCAAGAGAAAGAAAGAAAAGGAAATTAAGGCCAAGACTGCCAAGGTGGTCATCAAGGAGATACGGTTCGGTCCCAATACGGACGATCACGATTTTGAATTTAAGATCAAGCATGCCATTAAATTTCTGGAAGAAGGAGCCAAGGTTAAGGCCTATGTGCAGTTTAAGGGACGTGCGATTGTCTTTAAAGACAGAGGCGAACTCATCCTGTTGAGGTTTATCAATGAGCTACTTACCCATGGTGCTGCGGAAGAGTTGCCGAGACTTGAAGGCAAGCGGATGTATGTGATCATTTCCCCTAAAAAGGGTGTTGCAAAAAATTAATCAGCATTAATAAGGTTATGTTCAAATATTTGCTACCTTTGCGTGCTCAAAAAATAAGGCCATGCCAAAGGTAAAAACCCATTCAGGGGCCAAGAAAAGAATGAAGCTTACAGGAACAGGAAAGGTTAAAACGTTCCAGGCGAACACCTCTCACCTTATGCGTAATAAGAGTAAGAAGTCTAAAAGACGCAACAGAGGTAGTGTAGTTGCCCACCCTTCCGAACAAAGTAGGCTAAAAGCATTGTTGGGAATATTCTAAGTATGTTTAACCGGTGTCTGAGGTTAAGTATTCCTTTGCAGGAATCCCTTACACGCCAAAAACTATAAATTATGCCACGTTCAGTCAACGCCGTCGCATCCAGACAGCGCAGAAAAAAGATCCTTAAAGCCGCCAGAGGTTATTTCAGCGGAAGATCAAAAGTTTATACGGTAGCGAAGAATGCTGTAGAGAGGGCAATGAAATATGCCTTCATCCACAGAAGAGCAAAGAAACGCGCGTTTAGAAGACTTTGGATCGCCAGGATCAATGCTGCCGTAAGACCTTACGGTATCAACTACTCCCGATTTATCGACAAGTTGAATAAAAGCAACATTGTTTTGAACAGAAAAGTATTGGCTGATTTGGCCTTGCACCATCCTGATGAATTCAAAGCAATCGTCCAGAAAATTCAGGGATAATTCCTTTTAGATTTACGTACGGATAAATGGCCTTTGGTTTACTATAGCTACAGTAGACCTTAGAGGTTATTAAAATATTTGGGGAGAAACCGGTTTTGAAGTTCCCGTTATTCACTAAAGTTTTCCTAAATTCCCTCTTATTAACAATGTTCTTTTTTGTCTAAATACAAAAAAGAACCAAAAAAAATCAAGGCTGTTTTCATTTCTTAACGCTAAAATGAAAAAGGCCGGGCTCAATTTCTAATTTGGGATGATTAGGTTTTTCAATCTATTGAATACCGAAACTAAAATATGATTAATTTCTGCTGAATTCTTTTTCCTATAGTTTAATTACTTTCGGATGGCTTCCACGGGATCCATTCTTGATGCATGCAGTGCAGGCACAATTCCTGAGATAATGCCAATGATGATGGACAGAATCAAGCCGATCAGGATATTGGTCATGGAGATGTACATCTCAAAATGCAGGATTATGCTGAACAAGGACAGAATTCCCCATACCATCAGGAGTCCGGCGATTCCACCTACTAAACAAAGTATCACCGCTTCTGCAAGATATTCCAGCAGAATAAAATAACGCTTGGCCCCAAGAGCCATTTTAATACCGATCAGCGGGGTCCTTTCTTTGACCGATACAAACATGATGTTGGCTACGCCGAAAGCGCCTACCAGCATGGCAAATAGTCCTATGACAAATCCTGCTATGTTGAGTACCTTAAAAACGCTTTCGATGATGGATGTCAGCATGGTCACCTGATTGATGGCAAAATTATCTTCATCCCTTGGCTTCAACCCACGTACCGGACGAATGATGCTGGCCAGTTCGTATTTCATTTCTTCCAGATCCTCCCCTCTTTTAGCCTTTACATTCAACATTGTTCCCCAATTGGAGTTGCTGTTGATGTTGATCATTTTGCGCATGGTTTTGTAGGGAAAGAATGCTGCTTCATCGACCGGCATGATGTTGATCAGTGAAGCCCCTTCTATTTTGAGTACTCCTACGATGGTAAATTTGCGTCCCATGGCTTTAACCTCTTTACCTACCGCATCCCCTCTGGGAAAGAGGCCTGTTGCCAATTTGTTCCCTACAATGATCTGGTCAGATCCATTCTGAAATTCGGCACTGGAAAAATATCGCCCATCTTCAAACTCCATCTTGATGACCCGGTCATAATCCTCTGTAATGCCGGCAAAATATGCACCCTCCACATAAGTTTTGCCAGTCTTGATCTGGCTGCTGGGAATAAAAACAGAAAGGGAGGCGAATTGGGCCAATTTGGATTTGCGCTGGATGGCTTTCAGGTCTTCCAGATTTGGGGAAGGCCTGGCCATGTATTTCCAATAATTGTTTCCCGGATCTTCTGTCCAGGTGTTCTTGTCGATGTAGAGTACATCATTGCCTAGTTTTTCAAAACTTTCCACCAGATTGTCTTCCAGAGAATCCACTGCAGAGAGTACGGCGATGACGCAGAAAATACCGATGGTAATCCCCAGCAAAGTCAGAAAACTGCGCAGTTTGTTGCTGACCAATTGCTGCTCTGCCTGACGAAGACTTTCTTTGAGTACTCTGAATACGATCATACGCTGCTAAAGTTGCCTAAAATTACGCGTTGCGACTCAAAATCTGTGAAAATATAGATTATCCGGCTGATTTATTCGATCAACACACAACAAAAACACGCTGATTATCATTGATATAGAAACAAATATAAAATTAGAATGCCCCTTACTTGCTTTTGGCTATTCCAATTCTTTATTTTTGCCGAAATTTAAGCAGCACAACTACATGCGTACAAAACTATCTCAATTCAATTTTACCCTACCAAAAAATTTAATTGCACAATATCCGGCCGAAGAGCGATCTGAATCCAGGATGATGGTCATCCACCGGGATACCGGTAAAATTGAACACAAGGTCTTCAAAGATCTACTCGACTATGTCGAAGACAAAGATGCAATGATCATCAACAATACCAAGGTGTTCCCGGCGCGCATGTTCGGCAGAAAAGAAAAGACAGGGGCCAAAATAGAAGTCTTCCTGCTCAGAGAACTTAACAAGCAAGTGGGACTTTGGGACGTATTAGTGGATCCCGCTAGAAAAATAAGAGTTGGCAACAAATTGTATTTCTTTGACAAAAACAACAAAGAAGTACTGGTGGCTGAGGTCGTGGACAATACTACTTCCAGAGGCAGAACCATAAGATTTTTGCATGATGGCGATGAGGCGTCCTTCCAGGCCATCCTGAGACAACTTGGGCAGACTCCCCTTCCAAAATACATTACCCGTCCGGCGGAAGCCAGCGATACCGAGAGATACCAGACCGTATTTGCACGTGAAATTGGTGCGGTAGCAGCACCTACTGCCGGCTTGCACTTCAGCAGGGAACTCTATAAAATGCTCGAGATAAAGGGCGTGAATTTTGGGGAAGTTACCCTGCATGTGGGCATGGGCACTTTCCGCACCATTGATGTGGAAGATCTTTCCAAGCATAAAATGGAAGCAGAGTATTTCAGAATAGATCCTAAAACCGCCGACCTGGTCAACGAAACCAAAGCCTTGGGTAAAAATATATTTGCCGTAGGCACTACTTCGATGAGGGCATTGGAATCTTCCGTGTCCGCTTCCAAGCAATTGAAGCCGGCAGAAGGATGGACCAATTTGTTCATTTATCCGCCTTACGAATTTTCTATTGCCAATCGAATGATCACGAATTTTCATCTGCCAAAATCCAGTTTGCTGATCATGGTATCCGCCTATGCGGGACATGAATTGCTGATGGATGCATACCAGATGGCGATCAATGAAAAGTACCGATTCTACAGTTATGGAGATTGTATGTTAATTATTTAATTTCGCGGAACTTTTTACAATCTTTTCTATTTTATTAAAATTAATTACCTAATAAAAATAATTATACCAATATGTACTGGACTTTAGAGTTAGCCCATCATCTGGAAGAAGCGCCTTGGCCTGCCACCCGGGATGAGTTGATCGACTTCGGCATCAGAAGCGGAGCCCCTATAGAGGTGATCGAAAACCTACAGGAGCTGGAAGATGACGAAGAGATTTACGAATCCATGGAAGACATCTGGCCTGATTTTCCAAGAAAGGATGATTTTCTTTTCAACGAAGATGAGTATTAACTCCAACAGGTTAAAAAGAATAGAACAAAAATCCTATCCCACTTACGGGTAGGATTTTTTATTTTCACCGGACTTATTCCTGATGAGCTTGCACATTGCGCCTACCGACCATCTTATCATTGCCATAGACGGCTATTCTTCCTGCGGCAAGAGTACGCTTGCCAAGGAACTTGCCAAAGCGCTGGGCATTCTCTATGTAGATTCCGGAGCAATGTACCGTGCCATCACTTTGTTTTGTATTCGCCATGGCATACACCCGGATCACAAACAGGATGTAATCAAAGCTTTGAATGGCATACAGCTCGATCTTCAACCTGACAACGTCTTACAAGTGTTCCTGAACGGGGAGAATGTCAGCGAAGCCATCCGAACCCCCGAAGTATCGGAATGGGTCAGCGAAATTTCCGTGATTCCGGAAGTGCGAAAAAAATTGGTCGCCCAGCAAAGAACTTTCGGCGAACACAAATCTCTGGTCATGGATGGCAGAGACATCGGCACGGTGGTTTTTCCGTCCGCGCAGTTTAAGTTTTTCATCACCGCAGATCCCGAAATTCGCGCACAAAGGAGATTGCTCGAACTGGCTTCCAAAGGTATTCAATCCGATCTGCCAACCGTCCTAAAAAACCTGCAACACCGCGATCTGATCGACTCCACCCGCGAGGACAGCCCGCTTCGACAGGCAGATGATGCCATTGTGATTGACAACAGTCTGCTGGATCGCAGACAGCAATTGGAGAAGGTATTAGAGATCATTCGCAGTAAAAAATAAGGGGCAAGTTAAAAATTTGGGGAGGAAGCAGTTTAAAGGAACCCGTTTTTTACTAAAGGTGTACTAAATTCCATCCTTTCGTCTTTGTTCTTTTTTGTCTTGAGAAACCTTCTATTCCAAGTCAAAGAATTTTAGCTTTCGCTGTTTCGTTAAATACAAGTATTTCCTCATGCCGCTTTCGCGGTTCCTTCCCTTGAAGCACTGTCGTGCTTCATTCCGCATTGCGGAAATCGGTCAGTCATCCATTAGCTAATTAGCTAATTTTCAAATTCTCTAATTCTCTCGTTAGCCGCTTTCGCGGTTCCTTCCCTTGAAGCACTGTCGTGCTTCATTCCGCATTGCGGAAATCGGTCAGTCATCCATTAGCTAATTAGCTAATTTTCAAATTCTTTAATTCTCTCGTTAGCCGCTTTCGCGGTTCCTTCCCTTGAAGCACTGTCGTGCTTCATTCCGCTTTGCGGAAATCGGTCAGTCATCCATTAGCTAATTAGCTAATTTTCAAATTCTCTAATTCTCTCGTTAGCCGCTTTCGCGGTTCCTTCCCTTGAAGCACTGTCGTGCTTCATTCCGCATTGCGGAAATCGGTCAGTCATCCATTAGCTAATTAGCTAATTTTCAAATTCTCTAATTCTCTCGTTAGCCGCTTTCGCGGTTCCTTCCCTTGAAGCACTGTCGTGCTTCATTCCGCATTGCGGAAATCGGTCAGTCATCCATTAGCTAATTAGCTAATTTTCAAATTCTTTAATTCTCTCGTTAGCCGCTTTCGCGGTTCCTTCCCTTGAAGCACTGTCGTGCTTCATTCCGCTTTGCGGAAATCGGTCAGTCATCCATTAGCTAATTAGCTAATTTTCAAATTCTCTTATTCTCTCGTTAGCCGCTTTCGCGGTTCCTTCCCTTGAAGCACTGTCGTGCTTCATTCCGCATTGCGGAAATCGGTCAGTCATCCAGCACCATAGGATCTACTATGGCTTGTCAAAACCCACCCACCATCTGACGATGTTCATTCACTTAATGAACTGTCGTTCATTACTTTGATGGTAATCAAAGATCGTTCATTCATGGGAGCGCTTGTCTTTATTGGCCATTTGCCTTTCATAACGAAACCCTAATACATAATATGGGTTGAAAAGCTAAACAAAATAAACTCGCCTTAGGCAGAAATCTTAGCTCTTGGCCTTACTGTCATAGATGTTTTAGATTATCTGCATGCGGGCTCAAACAGTATTTTGTTTTTAACGCTTTTTAAATCAGTTTTAGCTAAAATGAAAAAGGCCGGCTGAATTTCTACTTAGTACCCATAAAAAAACTACCTGATCCCAAAATAAGGCAACACCCCGGAAAAGCTATTCTGCAGTGTTATCCATCCAGGCCTTTCTAGCTATTTATTCCGTATCCGATGCCGAAAGTTTTACTTTCTTGAGGGCAGGGCCAAAGGCGGAAACGTCGCCTGTTCTGAGGAGGAGATAATTTTTCTCCATACTGGTCTCCTGGTGAACAGGAATCCTTAGTTTCAATTGGGCGTAATCCTGCAAGATGGTGGTGGCATTGGTGCCAAAGCCTTCCGGAATCATCTTATAGGGTTGCGGCAACGAAGAAGGTTTTAGGACTCCCCCGATCAGGTCTTTGAGTAGCTGCAGATCCGTGAGGTCTATGATCGCATCCGCATTAAGGTCCGCAGCAAGCAATCTGTAAGGATCGTTAATGGTCCTGCGGCCTTTCAGATGATCTTCCAGCAATTGTACATCAAAGAGGTCAATGCCTTTGATCTCCGTTCCGGTAAATGCATATTTCAACTCGTATTCCTGGTCCTTACGCAATCCGTTCAGGATGTAGGAGGCATGCTGATCCTGAGCAGCCGTGGTGATCACATGGCTGACCATGTTCTCCAGGCTGAGCCTGAGATTGGTTTTCTTTTGCTTGCGGGTTTCGTCCCAGAAGCTGATGGACAGGTCGTAGCGCACATGTCCCAGACTGTCCTTGCGTTTGCAATCCGGCACATTAAGATTGTTCTGGATGATGATCTTGGTCTTGCACAGATCTGCATTGCCGAGAGAATCCGTCACCCACATCTCCACTTCGTTTTCGCCCAGTTCCGCACAGGTAAAAATGCGGGCGCGGTCGAGTACATCTTTGGAAAAGGAATAGCGCAACTTCTGTTTAGGGCATTTATGAAAACTGCCCTTGTTCAGATCCGAGGCCCAGACCTCTATCATCCCTGATTCTGCGATGCCGTCCAGATCCTGATCCACGGGCATCAGATCTACAATTACCCCGGTGAGGCAATAAGGAGTCGGTGGAATGGTATTTTTGACAATGACGGTCAGTTCGCACTTGATCTCTGATCCGCAACCGTATTCTGCGATGTAATAAAACTTAGTGGTTCCATTGGGATAGAAGCCGCTGGCATCGTTGCCGGTGCTGTCGGCGTATTTGGAAGTGTTGTGGATGACGAAAGGCATCTTGCAGGGAGAAACTACCGTAGCAGGATCGATCTTCACATACACCCCGTTGCAGTCCTGAGAAGCCACCACGATGGTGTCTTTAGGACAGGATATTCTGGCATCTGGATCGATGGTGATCAACTTGATCACCTGCTGGGCGGTAAAAATGCCTATGCCCGGATTTTTATAAGGGTCGTACACACACCAGTCGAGTATCTTCCAGGTACGGATGATCTTGACGCAGCCATCGTTCACCCTGAACACCTCATCCGAATAATTCACCATAGGGCGGGCACATTTATTGGTCTTCCAGGTGGGCTTGTCGTAAGGTCTTGGCAGGTGCTTGACGCTGTCTTGTGGATTGCAGCTCTCTATGGTGATGTCCTGAGGGAAAGTGATGTCGCGATAACCGAATGCATTGGCGTTGCTCAGGGTGATGACCTGGGTGCAGGTAAGCCATTGCCAGTTGTTGGGATTCTCAACGCCCCAGGTGCGGGTGATGGTCCCTACCCCACAGTCGTTGATGTTGTACACCACCTTGCAGTCGTGCTGCCACTTAATGAAGCCGTTTTCGTCTGTATAGGCCTTGCCCCATTTATTGAGGTCGCTGTAATTTTCGGTGCAGGAGATGGTCACATCGCCCGGACAAACCAGCCGGAAATCCTGACCCTGCAGAGCGGTCAGACCGATGAACAGTAAAAAGACAAAGGAATGGAGGAGTTTCATTCTTTGATTTTGGTTAGGTTAAAGATGAACAAATATATGAAAAGTATTTATACAAGGTTTTTGTGTGGGTGAAATTTAGGACATGCCCTGATGGCAAGAAAAACAACCCAAGCCAAAACCAGCCAGAACGCTAAATATAACCCTTCAACAAAAATATCTTTAAAAATTATTAACAATCTGAAATTTGTGTATTTTGCTGTCCCAAAGCATCCCGACGCAATTTTTTCTGTATTACCCACCCAGAACACGATGATTTTAAAACCTAAATACGCCCATTATGAAAAAATAGAGACTCCAATACAAAGATTGTGAACTAAGTTTACTAAAGTTAATATATGGACATTCTAGATACCGGAGCTATTAAAGATTGTATGAATCAAAACATGAGATAGAAACTAAATAAGTGTTAATAAAATTATGAATATTGTTTTAAAAAATAGAGTCTGGGATAAAATCAGACATAGGTGGCAATAATTTTGGAATCTCATTACTTTATACAAACATGCAATTAGTTAATATCAATTTTGCAAATCAATATTAGTTATTAAAAAAAATGAAGTCAATTTTAGTATTAAGAGCTTCTACTGACATTTGTGGTGATGAAGTTGGCCTTGTAACTAGCCATTGTCAGCTTCTAGGTATGAAAGTGTATAAAGAAGATGTTCCAACAATACATGCCCTTGAAGAAATGGTTGAGAAATATTTAAATTCAGGCACTCACTTTGATTATATTTACTTATGTACCCACGGTGATAAAGATGGATTTGAAACTGACTTAAGTGGAAATAAAATTTCAATATCTTGGAGCCAATTTGCACAACAACTCTGTGAAAATGGGATTTTAAATGATGACACTATTTTCCTTTTAGCATGTTGTAAGGGAGGACTTATGCAAGTAGGTATAGATATGATGAGTGTATGTAATAAAATTAATTATATATGTGGCGTAAAGTGGAATGCATATCCATGGGATCTTACAACAGGATTCGTTGTTTTCATACACAATTTAGAAAACAAAAATGCCGAACCAAATTATGCAGCACAAAAAGCATCATTAGCAACAGACTACACGTTTGTCTGTTATGATAGAGATGAAGTTGAAATGACTTCACAATATAGAATTCGTCAATTTGAATTATATTTACAATTAGGCTGGATAGACAGTGACGGAAATTGGATAGAAACAGACCCAAAAGTAAATGAGAATACTGGACATGCAGTTAAAGAGAAAATGCCTCTACCATGATATTGATTAAAGTAGATCAATTCGGTTTTCATGTTAGTAAAAATCGTAAATTTGATATCATAGATTTATATTTTGCAGCCAACCAAAAAACTATACTAACATCGATCTATGAACCTTTATATACAAGAAATGGAGACACCGCTAACTTGAAATCAACTATGCTAAAATGACTTTTCTAAATAAAGATATTCATAAATTGAAATAACAATTAAACATTAACTTTGCAACTACCAGTAACAAAACAAATGGAAATTCAAATAAAAAATTTTGGACCAATTGACAATTTGAAATTTGACCTAAATAAGGATCTTCACCTTATTTATGGACAAAATGCAATTGGTAAGTCATATGCAACATATTGCATCTATTGTCTTTTGAAAAACATTAAAAATAAGGCTATAAATCAGAGATATGTCTTCTATGAAAAACATCAAGAAAGTTCCTTTGAAAGGTTCATAAAGAGCAAGATAAAAAACATCAAAGCAGAAAAGCCTATTATTTGCACAAAAGATTTTCTAAAATTGGTTGAAGGCGAACTCAAGGAAATAATTCTAAAGGGTCTTCAGAACTCACTACTTAACACATTCTCATCTCTTAAAAATCTTAAAAATAGATACTCAGATAAGAATTATGAAATGGTTATCTCTATTTCCAAACATGAGAAACTTACGATTTACTCAAATGATGACGGAATTTTAGATTTGAAATTCGAAGACGAACTTAAATTAGTGGAAATAATTCAAAAAACTACAAAGTCAACAAAGTTTTCATTCTATATCAACAGTAGAAAAGAGTTTGGATGGCCAACAGAAGAAGAATTTACAAGAGACTTTATAAGATATACCATTGGAAAAGTAAATGAAATTCTACGCAAGTTAGACTTCAATATACGTGATATATATTATCTACCAGCAAGCCGATCAGGATTGTATCAAGCACTTAACGCATTTACTCCAATAATTGCAGAGTTGACTCAGAGTAGGTTCTTTATGCAAAGTAAAAGTATTGAACTTCCATCCTTATCTGAACCTTTAGCTGATTACTTCATAGATTTATCTACAGTTGACAAAAAAAACATCAATATGGAGTATAGCGAAATAATTAAGTTGTTGCAAAATGATATTCTTCGTGGCGAGGTTGAATATAATGACAAGACTAGACGAATTCATTATAAGCCAAAGGGAATTGACTTAGAACTAAATCTTTCTGAGGCTTCATCAATGGTTGCAGAGCTTTCTCCTTTGGTACTTTATTTTAAACATATATTAAACAACAAGTATGCTTCTACAAAAGGACGAGACTTCTTTTTTCAAGAATTTATTTATGACCCAATTAATAAAAGGAAAAGGGAAAAAGGATATGACATACTTTTTATTGAAGAGCCAGAAGCACATCTCCATCCAGAAGTTCAAGTAAAACTCATGGAAATATTTGCTAAACTATCATCATTGAATTTGAAAATATTTATTACTTCACATAGTAATTACATGTTTAACAAGTTGAACAATCTTTTAATAAAAAAGGAAATAGACCGAAATAAAATAATGGTATATCACTTGGTTAGAAGTGATGATGGAACAACAGTAAATAGTGAAATGAAAGTATCTGAGGATGGTATTAATGATGATAACTTTCAAGATATTTCTGAAAAACTTTATTATGAACGCTTAAATTATTTAGAGGGCAATCATGATAAAAAGAATTAAAACTCATAAAACACTTAGTAAATTTGTCGAAGATTCATGTTGTGAAAATAAAATCTGCGTAACCTTTGATAAAGCAATTTCAGCCAACTCATATGCAATTATCAAAGTTGACAATTTTTATAACTCACAACACTTAGGAAAGGAAACTCCTGCATCAGTTGATTGTCTGATTGTGAGAAAATGTATAAATGGTGGTTATGGATTAACATTAGTTGAATTAAAAAAAATCCAAACTGGAAAAGGCTTTGATTTGGATAATGTAAAACAAAAATTCGAGACCACCTTAAACAACTTTATCAAGACAAGATTTAGAAACCCTTTAGATATTGACTATTCAGAAGTTAAACTATATTTTGTTTCAAGGCAAGAAATCCATAAAAGAGATGTCGGTCTAAAAATGGATGTTCTGATTAATTTAAAGTTTAAATTCAACGAAAAGAAATATATGATTACACCTTTCATGCCGAATCCTACTATTAAAAATTGTTACTCGAAATGAAGTAGCTATGCTCTGCAGCATACATGACATAACCTAAAGGCTCAGCAAACGTTTAAGTGGAAAATTTTGAAAATATTTGAAGTTTTTATCTACTGTAAACCTTCGTGATAGATTTGTCCTTCTAGTATGTCAAAACGTCAGGTTGTAATAATAAATAATTGAATATAAATAATAAATTTATTTAATGCATAACTATTGATTTGCATTTTTATAAATAATGAATCAATTAACTAGTATACCAGGATCACAAATGTAGATTCCAGAGTATTCACCCCCGATTAATCCGTTTCAAATTGCCCTCCTATTCCAGGGAAGATGGCCTCTCGAATTTGCAAAATTAGAGTCTTTATCCTTGGCATGTTTTGGGTTAATTAGGGTGATGAATGGAAACTGCCATTCCGGCAGAAGCATGTCCTGCAGACTAATAGCATACTGGCAGATGTCACCCTATAATAAAGGAAATTTTTATTGTTATGACCATTCAATTGCGTTACATGAGGATACACGAGGGATTTTAAATATTTTCGAATAAAAAAATGGTATTTTTACAGTCTGGCGTCTTGGGCAAACGTATCAGACGACACAACACCGAATAAACAGATAACTCTAAACATAAAATGAAACGCTAGTTTTGACAGGCAACCTGCAACAAATAGACCATATTCCAACTGGGCAGCACCTGAGCCGATCCTCAAGCCGCCCCTTTGCTAGACCAAAAGAACCGTTTTTTGCCAACGCACAAAAGACGTTTATGCGACTTAAAATTGTAATTTAGAACCTCGATAATTAACGAAAAGACAAATACGAAATGAGCTTAAATACACAATCACTGCAACCCGTTATTAACTTCCTTTGGACAGTTGCGGATGATGTTTTGGTAAATACCTACCAAAAAGGAAAATACAAAGATGTTATCCTGCCCATGGTGGTTATACGCAGACTGGACTTGCTTTTAGAACCAACGAAAGAACAGGTCTTAAAGACTTTCAATGAATACAAATCCAAACTTCAAAACTTAGACAGTTTGCTGACCAACAACAAACACGGTTCTGGTTTGGCATTTTACAATACTTCAAAGTTTACCTTAAAAAAACTGCTTGACGACCCGAAAAACCTGCGAAGTAATTTTGAAAATTACCTGAACGGCTTTTCTGAAAATGTGCAGGACATCATCAAACAATTCAAATTCAGAAATGAAATTGAAACGTTGGACGAAGCAGACATTCTGTTTTCACTCATTGAAAAATTCTGCTCTCCAAAAGTAGAATTGCACCCCGACAAGTTGCCACCCTTGGCAATGGGTTATGTGTATGAAGATTTGGTAAGACGATTTAACGAAGAAAACAACGAAGAAGCAGGAGAACACTTTACACCAAGGGAAATCATTGATTTGATGACGCACCTTGTGTTCTTACCTGTAAAAGACAAAATAAAACAAGGCACTTATTTGATTTATGATCCTTGTGTGGGTAGTGGAGGTATGTTAACCATTGCCAAAAACTTTTTGCTCAATCCAGATGGACTGATTAAAAGCAATGCCACCGTTCATTTATACGGTCAGGAAAGCACGCCTTTCATTTATGCGACCTGTAAAAGCGATATGCTGATAAAAGGCGAAGACCCTGACAAAATCGCTTACGGCAGCACATTGAGTGCTTATGGTTTTGACAAGGATTTGAAGTTTGACTTTATGCTTACCAATCCGCCTTATGGAAAGACCTGGGCTCCTGATAAAAAAGCATTGGGAGTTGGACCTAAAGGAGCTATCACCGACAAACGCTTTATGCTGAAAGGCAGCTACAAAGAAGAAGCTGTTACCAGCCGTGTGAATGACGGACAGTTAATGTTTGTGTTGCACATGCTGAGTAAAATGAAAGATACCGAACTAGGCAGTCGAATTGCTTCGGTTCATAATGGTTCGGCTCTGTTTACAGGTGATGCAGGGCAAGGCGAAAGCGAAATCCGCAAATACATTATAGAAAACGATTTATTGGAAGCCATTGTAGCATTGCCCAACGATATGTTTTACAATACAGGCATACCAACTTACATTTTCCTTTTCACCAACCGAAAAGCAAAAAACCGAAAAGGCAAAGTACAATTGATAAATGCCACTTCTGAAAAGTTCTATTACAAAATGCGGAAGCCATTAGGCAAAAAGCGAGTGGAGTTTTCATCCGAACATATTCCTGTGATTGAAAAAATGTTCCTGAATTTTGAAGAGAACGAATACAGCAAAATATTTGACAATGAAGATTTCGGTTATGCCCAAATAACCGTTAACCGACCTTTGAAAGATGAAAAAGGCAAAATTGTAACCGACAGCAAAGGCAAACCAAAGCCCGACCCAAAACTAAAAGACACCGAAAACATTCCATTGAAAGAAGATATACAGGAATTTTTTGAACGTGAAGTGTTGCCTTTTGCTCCTGATGCTTGGTGGGATAAGAAAGACACCAAAATTGGCTACGAGATAAACTTTGCGAAATACTTCTACAAACACCAACCGCCAAGGGCTTTGACTGATATTGCCAAAGATATTTTTGAAATAGAACAAGAAACAGACGGTTTACTAAAAGAGATAATTGAAGCATGATAGAAACGGCATTAGAAAATACAAAAACGGCTTGGTTAGGTGAGTTTCCTGCTCATTGGGAAGTGCTTCGCATTAAAAATCTGTTTCAGGAAATGGATAGTCGAAGCGAAACAGGCAGCGAAGAACTGCTTTCGGTTTCCCATTACACAGGCGTAACGCTGAAACGGGAAAGTTTAGAAAACGAAGACGACCACCTGACCAATGCAGAAAGTTTGGTGGGTTATAAATTGGTGCATCAAGGCGATTTGGTTATCAATATCATGTTGGCTTGGAACGGCAGTTTGGGTATTTCACCATACAATGGAATAACAAGCCCTGCTTACTGTGTTTACCGAATTAAAGGCGACAACAACCCTGAGTATTTTGGCTATTTGTTTACCACCAATTTGTTTAAAGCCGAGTTTCGCAGACACAGCACAGGTATTATTGACAGCCGGTTGCGGTTATACACCGATAAGTTTTTCAGCATTTTTACCGTATTGCCGCCCAAAAACGAGCAAGACGAAATTGTGCAATACATCAAAGCACAAGAAGAAAAGATAAACTTGTTTATTCAGAAGAAGCAAAAGTTTATTGAGTTGTTGAAGGAGCAAAGGCAGTGTGTGGTTGACAATTCAATAACTAAAAATATTGCTGCTTGTAAAGACATCAGATTGAAATACATTTCAAGCAGAATAGGTGACGGGTTGCATGGTACACCACAATATGTTGACTATTCAGAATTTAAATTTATCAATGGAAACAATCTTATTAATGGTACAATAGTTACGAATGATGAAACAAATTGTGTTACAGAAGAGGAATTTAACAATTATGACCTTAAGCTAAAAAAAGGGACAATACTTTATTCTATCAATGGCACAATTGGCAATATGGCTTTTTATGATGGTGAACCAGTTGTTTTAGGGAAAAGTGCAGCATACATTGAACCTGATGAAATAAGTAAAAGTGTAGTTGATTATGACTACTTATTTCAATATTTGCAAACAAACCGAGTAATGAAATATTTTTTAAATGCAACAGCAAGCACAACCATAAAAAATCTTTCTCTATTCACGTTACGAAATACGCCTGTTTTAGTTCCACATACACTTGAGCAACAAAAACAAATTGTATCACACATAAAAACCGAAACCGCCACTATAGACACAGCCATAGCCAAAGCCGAACGGGAAATTGAACTTATTCGGGAATACAAAGAAGCCATGATAGCTGAGGCGGTGATGGGGAAAAGAAGAATTAACAACTACTGATGAGAACTTTAAGACCACTAAAGTCATTGAAATACAACAACTTGCGATATGTTTACCTTATTTGTGAGGGAAACATCAGAAGTTATCAACAATATTTGAAAATATGAAAGATTTGACAGTTTCGGCAATAGACCGACAAAACATACTTAACAATAAGAAAGCTGTTGAAAATATTCAAGGCTATCTTGGCATAACAGGGATGTTGTTTCAGGGCGAATATAGGTTTACCCGCCAGCAAATAGCAGATTTTTACAGCATTGATAACTCAACCATTGATCGCTATTTATCCCAAAGCGAAGATGAATTAAAACACAATGGATATATCAATCTCAAAGGGAAAGCACTAAAAGAATTCAAAGAAGAATTTGGCTGGATGTTGCAAGAAGGAGCTAAAGCTCCACAACTTGGCATTTTCAATTTTCGGGCATTTCTAAATCTTGGCATGTTGCTCACCGAAAGTGAAAAGGCAAAAGCCCTAAGAAGCAAAATATTGGATATTGTAATAGACACCCTAAACCAAAAATTAGGTGGCTCAACGAAGTTCATCAATCAGCGAGAAGAGGATTTTTTGATTGCTATGGCTCGTGAACCAGTTTATCGTAAGGAATTTACCGAAGCATTAAACAAATATTTAGAAATGGGGAATTATAAATATGCTGTTTATACAGATGCTATTTATAAAGCTATTTTCCTTGAAAAATCTTCTGAATATAAAGTGATATTAAAATTAGAAGAAAAAGAAAACCCAAGAGACACCATGTATTGGGAAGTGCTTAGGTTGATTGCATCATTTGAAGTGGGCATAGCAGATGCTATGAAGCAGAAATCAGAAAAGCTAAAAAGAAAATTGCAACCAATCGAGTTGAATGAATTAATTGATGAATTTGCCCAACAACGTTTTTGGATACCACAAATTGAGGATGCAAGAAGTAAAATGGCAAGCCGTGATTATGGCTTAAGGAATATTGTTCATGAACGGTTAAAGCCTTATATAAACTCTTTGAGTGCTGCAGACTATGACAGGTTTTTAGGAGATAAAAGTAAAGACCTATTGCAAAGAGTTATTGAAAACCCTGAGTTGTTGGAAGTGTTTAAAAGATTAAAAGACCGATAAATGGCATTTGCATATTTCGATACAGCACATGCTATAGCGGTTCATGATGTAATCATCAACCAATCTGGTGGCATTTTAGGCATTCTGAATATCAACCTGCTTGAAAGTGTAATTGAGCTTGTTCAGAATGATTTATACTATCCGGAGATTGAACACAAGATTACCCACTTATTTTTCTCCATCAATAAAAACCATAGTTTTCAAGATGGTAATAAACGGGCTTCAATCGCTTTATCTGCTTACTTTCTCGAAATAAACAATTGCTCATTTCGAGTAGAAAGGTTTATTGCAGAAATGGAAAACATTGCAGTAGATGTGGCTGATAACAGAATAGATAAAGATTTACTTTTTGAAATAATTAATTCAATTATTTATGAGGAAGACTACTCAGAAGAATTGAAATTGAAAATAATTTATGCCAAAGGATTTAATAATGAAGACTGACACCACAGAAAATGGATTAGAAGCCCACATCACACAGCACTTGTGTTTGGTCAATGCTTTTGAAGAAAGGCATTTCAGTAATTACAACCGTGTGGATTGTGTGGATGAAGATTTGCTTTTCAATTTTCTGCAAGCCACACAGGAAAAGGAAGTCGCAAAATTGCAAGCCATTCACAGTAGCAATTTCAGAAGCAAGGTTTTGTATCGCTTAAACAATCAAATCAAAACCTTTGGTATTATTGAGGTTTTACGCAAAGGCATTACAGACAATAACATCAAACTCAAACTCTTTTTTGACAAACCTGTTTCTATGCTAAACGAAAAGGATTTAGCCCTATACAACCAAAACATTTTTTCAGTAACAAGACAAGTACATTACAGCACTCAAAATGAAAACTCCTTGGATTTAGTGGTTTTCATCAATGGTTTGCCCATCATTAGTTTCGAACTTAAAAACGAGCTGACCAAACAAACGGTAAAGGATGCCATTAAGCAATATAAAACCAATCGTGACCCAAGAGAAGAATTGTTTCGCTTAGGTCGCTGTATGGTTCACTTTGCAGTGGACAGCGAACAAATTTGGATGGCAACCCATTTGAAAGGCGAAAACACTTACTTTTTACCATTCAACAAAGGTTACAACTACGGAGCAGGAAATCCGCCCAATTCAATTGGCATTAAAACCGATTATCTCTGGAAAGACATTTTAACAAAAGACCGTTTAACCAACATCATTCAGAATTATGTTCAATTGTTTGAAGAAGAAACGGAAAAGATTTTACCTGATGGTAAAGTAAAAAAAGAGAAAGTAAAGAAACTGATTTTCCCACGCTATCATCAAATTGATGCCGTAGATAAGCTCCTTAACAATGCCAAAGAAAACGGTGCAGGAAAACGCTATTTAATTCAACATTCGGCAGGTTCAGGAAAATCAAACTCCATTTCTTGGTTGGCTCATCAATTGGTTGGCTTGTTTGACAAGAATAACGAGAACACTATTTTTGATACTGTAATCGTAGTAACTGACCGTAAAGTTTTGGATGCTCAAATACGCAACAACATCAAACAGTTTGAGCAAGTGAAAGGCGTTGTAGAAGCAATTACCGAAGGCAGTAAACAACTAAAAACGGCATTAGAAGAAGGTAAGAAAATCATTATCACCACCATTCAGAAATTTCCATACATAGTAAACGAAATTGGAGAACTGCCCGGAAACAAGTTTGCCATTATCATTGACGAAGCACACAGCAGTCAAAGCGGAAACACCGCAGGAAAGCTAAATGAAACTTTGGCTAAAGACTTTGAAAAAGTGCAGGTGGACGATGATGAATATATTTTTGTGGACAAAGACCAATATGACGAACTGTCTTCGGAAGATTTGGTAGTGGATATTGTGAAAGGAAGAAAGATGCTGACTAATGCCAGTTACTTTGCCTTTACCGCCACACCAAAGAACAAAACGCTTGAACTTTTTGGAGAGAAATACAACGATAACGGAAAAGAGAAATTCAGGGCATTTCATCTTTACTCCATGAAGCAAGCCATTGAAGAAAATTTCATTTTAGATGTTTTGCAGAATTACACCACCTATCAAAGCTATTATGCTTTGCTAAAGAAAATTGAAGACGACCCTGCATACGACAAAAACAAGGCACAGAAAAAACTGAAAATATTTGTTGAGAGCCATTCACACGCCATTGCCAAGAAAACGGCTTTGATGGTTGACCATTTTATGGACAATGTAATCCGTAAATCGAAAATCAACGGGTTGGCTAAAGCAATGGTTGTTACAAGCAGTCGTAGAAATGCCGTGAAATACAAAAAGGCATTTGACAAGTATTTAGCAGATACAGGAAACCCATACAAGGCAATCGTAGCATTTTCAGGCGAAATAGACGGCCAAACCGAAGCTGCATTGAATCATTTTTCAAGTGCTGCCATTCCAGACGAGTTTAAGAAATCGGAATACCGCTTTTTGATTGTGGCAAACAAATACCAAACTGGATTTGACCAACCGCTTTTACATACCATGTATGTTGACAAGAAACTGGGTGGTGTTAATGCAGTTCAAACACTTTCAAGACTTAACAGAACAACCGCAGGAAAGAAAGACACATTTGTTTTGGACTTTGCCAATGATGCAGATGAAATCAAAAAATCGTTTGACCCATTCTTTGAAACCACCATATTAGGCGAAGCAACTGACCCTAACAAACTGTTTGACTTGCAAAGTTCTTTAGATGCTTTTCAGGTTTACACACCCGAACAGGTTCAGGAGTTTTCGCAAAAGATGGTTACCAATGTTCCTGTTGACCAATTGCACAGCATTTTAGATGCAGCAGCAGAAGTATTCAGAACTTCATTAACAGAAGAACAGCAAGACGACTTTAGAGCAAAATGCAAGACTTATGTTCGCCTGTATGTTTTCCTTGCTC
The DNA here is from genome assembly GCA_016713905.1 of Candidatus Vicinibacter proximus. Taxonomy (NCBI): domain Bacteria; kingdom Pseudomonadati; phylum Bacteroidota; class Saprospiria; order Saprospirales; family Saprospiraceae; genus Candidatus Vicinibacter; species Candidatus Vicinibacter proximus. Next base: position 507,986 of record JADJOE010000003.1, on the reverse strand, counting down.
AAATAGTTCCGTTTGTAAATCCATATTTGGAAAGACTGTATTTATTCTTAAACCACTTGCAAAACAAACTGGGCAAGCAACGTGACGAGGATTTGGCACAAGGCATTCTAGACAATATCGACATGGACAGCTACCGACTGCAAAAGGAAGGAGAATTTAATATTCAATTGCAACAAGGAGATGAGTTAAAACCTATCCCGACAGACATGAGAGGCGGAGCAGCCGAGCCTGAAATGGAATATTTATCCAACATCGTAAAAGCATTTAACGACCGCTTCGGGACACAGTTCACCAACGAGGACAAGGTTAAAAAAATGACTGAGGACTTAATGGCGGACGTTGCACAAGATGCCGAGTTTGCAAACGCTTTCAGACATTCAGACGAACAAAACGCCAAAATCACTTTTGAAGAAGTATTGAAACGAAAACTAATTGACCACATAGAGACCAACTTTGAAGTATTTAAAGAGTTCAACGACAACAAAGAGTTTCGTGACTTCTTTGCAGGGACAATGTTCAAAATAATGCAAAAGGACTTTTTACGATTTAACGCAAACAAATAATGCCAACGCTACAGTCACACGCATTTGCAAGCTGCCCAAGCCACCACACAAGCCAAAGCTTGCAAAAGAGTGTGCTTGTTCAAACGCAGAAAGAATTTCACAATAATTTTTCCAACGCTTGTAAAAAAAAATAAAACAAGCGACACACACGCCAGATAAAAAACCACATGACAAATGATACAAACTGACGACATAAAAATTGATGTAACCCACGACAGAGAAGAACGCCAGCCTATAACAGCGGTTTGGCGTAATGGCGGGTTCAGTGCTTCGTATGACAGTTTTGTGGTGGCACAAACAGTAGTTCTTCGTATTAACATTTGTCGTGAAAATCCGCCACTGCGCCAAGCCCGAAAACGTTAACATCAATTAAATATAAAATATGCTAAAATTAATTGCTCCAAATACAGAACACTTAAATAAGATTCTTGATATTTATTTATCCAGCGATGGAAATAAAATGAATGATGCTTTAAGTAATTTATTTGTATTTTTTAATAATAAGGATAAACACGAAATTTTAATTAAAGCTGTGGCTATTAACCAAATATATTCAACCGCAATTTTAAATATTTATCCTGTTGTTGATAAGATATTTACTAATACTGAAATTGATCAAAGAGTTTCAATAAATTATTATATTAAATTAGTTGATAAAATTGCTGAAATTAATTGGATTGCTAAAAATGGTAAAAATAAACGAAGATGCAATCTTTCATTTTCATCAAAATATGTTCACTTCTTAAGCAACAAAGCTATACCAATTTACGACAGCTATGTTTGGATTTTAATAACTGGTTATTTAAACCAGAATAGCCAAACCAAAATTAGAACAAATGAGCCAAAAAATTATAGTGAGTTTTATATCATTTATAAGGAGTTTGTTAACCTTTTTAATTTAAATACACTTAATGTTTACAAGATTGATAAATTCCTCTGGCAATATTGTTATATACTTTTAGATAATATTTCTAAAGAAAATAATATTACTATTAATAAATCGAAGCCTATACTTAAAAAGTTAATAAAGGAAGGAGAATAAACCGCTGATAGCATAGTACTTACGATCATGCCGCTTACAGACATAATTTACACTTTTGGTTTTTATGAAAATGATTTTTGCTACTTTTGCCATAAAGACAAGTAGCGGCAAGTCGCAAGTGCTAGAAACGTTGGCAGTAATACTTAACAACTAAAATAAATCATGAATAACAAATTAACGCTAAAAAAAGCAGAAAAATTCTTACTAAAAGACCATCCAGATTTTGATGAACAATGGTTGAGAAAAGTAATAGAAGATGATCCATCTATAATTGGACTTGGAGACCTTGAACTTAAAGAGGCAGAAAGAATTCAGCCTAAAGCCGGTCGACTTGATCTATTACTTTATGATAGAGAAAATGAGAAAAGATATGAAGTTGAAATAATGTTAGGAAAAATCGATGAAAGTCATATTATTCGTTCAATTGAATATTGGGATAATGAAAGAAAACGACTTCCTAACTACGAACATTGCGCCGTTATAGTCGCTGAAAACATAACAAGTAGATTTCTAAATATCATCGGTCTATTCAATAGTCAAATTCCAATAATTGCCATTCAACTAAATGCTCTTGAAATTAATGACAATGTAGTATTGAATTTCGTAAAGATATTAGATGAGGTAACAGTTGGTGAAGATGAAGATGAAATAGCAGTTAAAAAAGATCGAAACTATTGGGATAATAAAACAAACAAAGAAAGTCTGAGGGTCATTGACGAGTGTTGTGAAATATTAAAAGAAATTGATAATGAACTTAATCTGGGTTATACACAAAATTATATTGGATTAGTTAAACGAAATCGTCCATTAAACTTTATATTATTTTTACCTAAACAAAAATTCGTAAGGGCAGAAATTAAAGTATCAGATATTGAAGGATGGACAAATAAAATTGAAGAAAATGATTTTGAGATAGTTTCTATAGGAAAAAGATCAGGAAGAATTAAATTCAGATTAGGCAAACTGGACCTATCAAAGAAGCGTGAATTCTTAAAAGAATTATTTCAAGTTTCATATACAGAAAGAACAAGTTAATCGCATTGCTACTCACACGGCATAGACTCTAAACAGCGATTCCGGCAGATTCCGTTTATCTGAATGAAAAATGGAACCTGGTTGTTCCCCTCGTCAAGCTTACTATTAATCAACCAACGATTCACCATTCAAATCGGTGGTCAGCACCTCACTCATGTAGTCAAAGAATGGTCTTACATTTTTAAAAGTCTGATTCACGGTTTTTAAAAAATTCTTATCTAACACTTCTGCGTCTGTAAAATTTCGTTGAAAGTAAAATTGTTTAAGCTTCAATAATTCAATGGCAGGGTGGTCTTTTGAAAAACCCTTGGGACAGGAAGCCAATGTTTCTCCCTGGATTTGACCATAGGTATTGAGCAGTGATTTATTTTTAAGCAGTTTCTCCCACTCTTTATAATTGAGTTCAATATCCTTTCGGATACGAAGCAGGTCCGCTGGGTTTGGCCCGTAGAAACCACCACAGGCCATGGAATTGCCGGGCTCTATATGAAGGTAATATCCACCGCGTAATTTTTTGGTGGCCCGATCGATTCCGCCACCCATGTAAGTTTTGTAAGGAGTCTTGTCTTTTGAGAAGCGTGTATCCCGATAGATTCTCATTAAAACGTTCTTTGCATTGGGATTTTCAATTTGGTCGTGTTTATTCATTTCTATTAATAAAGCATCGACGAAAGTGGTCAAATTTTCAAGTGAGGCGAGGTATTTGTCTTTGTTGTCATTAAACCAATCGCGGTTATTGTTTTTGGCCAATGACTTGAGAAATTGGAGGGTGGACTTTTCGATCACTGCGGGCATAATGCACAAATTTGTTCAAAGGTAAGGAAAATGGGCCTTCCTTGTCATGTAACAAAGGCTGAGGTTCCACAAGTGCGTTCAAAGATCATAGTTTGAATCTCGACGCACAGAAGGTTTATGGTTCATCGTTTATGGATCATTTATGTGGTTTGTGTGCTACTCAAAATTATATAGATAAATAAATATCAACAAAAAATCTTATATTCGTCTATAAAATATTTTACCATGAAAATCAATTATGGACTTCTGGTTTTAAGTTTTACATTGTTAGTAATGTCTTGCAAAACAAATGACGATCTGTGTAAGTATTACAGTGTAGAAATAATCCAGGAATCAGCCAATAGTTTAAGAGCCATTGGGCATGGAAACCCCCCTTATATTTATGAATGGTCTAATGGCGTACATCTTTCAGAAATAACGGTTACGCAAGCGGGAACTTATAGGGTAACCGTTACTGATTTCAATTTTTGCAGCAACACTGCGAAATTTGATTATACACCCGGAACTTGCGACACGGCGGGTGTATATGATGAGGAGGGTAATTTTTACAAAGTAATATCCATTGGTGGTCAATGTTGGCTGCAATCGAATCTACGGTCTACGGATGGTTTTCCACAAGTTAAAGACAGCCAGGAATGGAGCAAAATCACTACACCTGCATGGTGTTACTACAGGGGCGATTCCAGTAATTCTATTTTATATGGAAAGCTCTACAACGGGTATGCCATGGAATCCGGAAAATTATGTCCGAAAGGATGGCACATTCCAACAGATGATGAATGGACAACGCTCATTAATAATCTCGGTGGACCAAATGTCGCAGGAATAAAAATGAAGAGCACCACCAGCCTTTGGGAAAGTCCAAGCATTGCCAACGACAGTAGCCAATTTGGTGTTTTTCCGGCGGGGCGTGTACAACCCAATGGATCATTCATTCACAGAGGCCAACAAGCAGGAATCTGGACTTCTACCTTGTCATCACCCGGAGGTGATAGATATCTTTACAGGGGATTTATCAATAGTGATTCCGCTGTATTGGTAATCTATTGGCCGAGAGTTTATGGGTTTAGTTGCAGATGCATTAAAAATTAAAATATTGCTTGTAAACTTTGATTGAAATTCTCAGGTCTAGAATTTTCTAGACTTGAGAATCCTAACATTTATAAATGAATGGTAAAAAATACCAAAACGCAATTTCTAATGCCCAAGTCATAATTGGTGAATGGATAGAAACAGCTGTATCAAGTTGGCCTCTCAAATTTTCAATATTCCATTTTTTATCATGTCATGTTTTGTGTTATTTAATGTATTGAATTGTGACTTCTATTGAGGAGGGATCTGAAACGAAGCATTTAAAATATGGGGTTATCAGGCCGCATTAAAAATGCTTGGAGCGTATTGCATCGCGGTTGCAAACCGCGACGAACAGAGGAGACGAGCAGAGGAGTAGGATCTGAAATGAACCATGTGAAATATGGTGCTAGCGGGCCTCATTAAAAATGCTTGGAGCGCATTGCATCGCGGTTTAAAACTGCGATGAACAGAGGGCCATAAGAATGTTCATTTACAAATTAGGGAATTTTTTCATATTTTAAATAAATGTCCAGTTTTTTAGCTAATAAACTGGACAAATATGCTATCTTTACATTACAAATAAAAGGATGAAAATATCAGAATACATATCATCTACGATAGATAGACTCCCCAAAGGATATGTATTTACCTATTCCGACTTTACCACAGAGGTGAATCAAAAAGAAGCGGTGATAAAAGCCCTGAACCGAATGGTAACTTCAGGTAAGATTGCCAAACTCTCCAAAGGTAAATACTATAAACCTGAGAATACCCCCTTTGGAAAGCTTCAACCCAATCAGGCACAAATGGTAAAAGACTTACTAGAAGAAAACGGAAAAATCACAGGCTATCTTACGGGGTACAGCATATATAATCAATTGGGCTTAACCACACAGGTAAGTAATACCATACAAATCGGGAAAAATCAAGTTCGCCCCAATTTTAAAAGAGAACGCTATACGATTGCTTTTGTAAAGCAAAAAAACACCATCACCAAGGAGAATATTCATTTGTTGCAGTTACTGGATGCCATTCGCTACATCAAAAAAATACCTGATACCAATACAGAAGCATCCTGTAAAAGGCTATTAGCAATTATCAAAATATTTTCTGAGACCGAAATAAATGCATTGGTACGCTTGGCCTTAAAATATCCACCTGCTACAAGGGCTTTGTTAGGTGCTTTGTTAGACGCTTTGCAACATGGCAAAGCAACAGAACCACTTTACAAATCATTGAACCCAATTACTAAGTATAAAATAACAGGTGCAACGAAAGCTTTATCCACCACCGCAAAATGGAATATAATATGAAGCTGCACCACGACATAAAATTATTTTCGGACACATTGAGGGCTGCATCACAGCAATTGGATATTAAGTTGGAATTTGTAGAAAAAGATTACTGGATAACATTGGTGTTAAGTCGATTGGCTAAAAGTAAATATGTTGATGAATCCGTCTTTAAAGGAGGAACATCGCTATCAAAAGGATATAATTTGATAGAGCGATTTTCGGAGGATGTAGATATTGCCATCATAAACGACAAGGGTAAAACAGGAAATGAGATTAAAACCATCATCCGCACTATTGAAAAAGAAATCACACCCGATTTAAAAGAGTTGCAAATGGACAGTGTAACCAGTAAAGGTTCAAGATTCAGAAAATCTGTTTTTGAATATGTTACAACTGAAAAAGGCAATGCAAATAACAAACTCATTGTTGAAATAAACTCGTTTGATAATCCTTTCCCTTATCAACGTTTGACTATTCAGAGTATGGTGTCTGACTTTTTGATGCAAACAAGCAATGAAAAATACATTGAACAATACAATCTCCAATCCATAGAAGTAAACGTATTGAGCAAAGAACAAACGCTATTGGAAAAGATGGTATCATTAATTCGATTTTCATTTAAGGAAAATACTGTTGAAAGTATCGCCGAAAAGATAAGACACTTTTATGATTTGTATTACTTAATGAAAAATCCTGAGTGCATTGAATTTGTAGCTTCAGGTTCGTTTAAGAAACAATTTGATACCATTTTGCAACACGATAGAGCAATGTTTGAAGAGCCGACAGGATGGCAAAATAAATTGATTACTGAATCTCCATTTGTAAATGATTTTTCAAATTTATGGAAACAACTCAAAGTAAAATATCACACTGAACTTTCCGCATTAGCATACAGACCAATACCTGATGAAAAAGATGTTGCGAAATGTTTTGAGGAATTATTGAAGAGAATTGAATGAAATTCACTGAAGAAAAATTAGAAAAGGCGTATGCCAAGTGGTTGTAACAAGTAGTCTTTCCTCATTGGGGAGTGCGAAAACCAATTAACCAGATCAAGTAATGATAGAAGAAGATTTACAAAACTCCCTATTAACCCAATTCACTGGACAAGGTATCACTTCAAACGAATCCTAATCTATTATACCTACATGTAAATTCTGCCCCCCTATTCCGGTGAAGTTGACCTCTGAAATTTTAAATTCGTGTCTTTTCATTGTCCTACTATGCACTACTTATAAAGTTGAATTGAGATTGCCATTCAGGTGAAATCTGAATCGAACCATGTAAAATATTGCGTTAGCAGGCCCGCATTAAAAATGCTTGGAGCGTATTGCATCGCGGTTGCAAACCAAGACGAGCTGAGGAGTAGGATCTGAAACGAACCATGTATAAATTTGTGTTAGCAGGCCGCATTAAAAATGCTTGGAGCGTATTGCATCGCGGTTGCAAACCGCGACGAACAGAGAAGGATCTGAAACGAACCGTGTAAAATATGGTGCTAGCAGGCCGCATTAAAAATGCTTGGAGCGTATTGCATCGCGGTTGCAAACCGCGACGAGCAGAGGGGACGAGCAGGGATTTGAAAAATGGAGTGGAACGAGGGCTGATTGAAAAATTTGGCGACAAAAAAAACAACTCAGTACAGAAAGAAATAATAATACCACTACCGGCAATTAAATTGACAAAAATGAATTATTTTCACATGCTGTAATTTAATTATGAAAATCTGTTATCAAAACATTGTTATTGTAATTTGGGGTCTTTTACTTTTAGCTTCCTGCAATACATTAGAGAAAGCTTCCACGCACGGCTTAAACAGTGGCTATTATAAATTGAAATCTAAACATGAAAACACCCAAAACATTTATTTAGATGTTAGCAATGAGCAGATAAATGTTTATCGTCTCACAAAAAAACAACCGGATAAAAATCAATTCTTGACCATCCCATTAACTAAAATGGACAGTCTTGTTTGCAAACCGATGATCATTAAGAAGCACAGTCTTGACATTGACATCACCACGATTCTTTTAAAATACCGCCCAACTGTTCTTGGATTACCCGCTCAGTTGACTACGGATTTAAATATGGCTTTGTATTTCGGCTCGAGGCATGACTACTTCCCTATCAGGAACAAAAAGGATCCCTTGGGGATGAGTTATCATAAAATCAGTAATTGGGGATACGATTATGGTTTATTTGTGGGACCAGGCACTACCTTAATCAGTCCGTTTACTACCAATAATAAGAGTACCAATGAATACAGTGGAATGATCATTCAGACGGGAATCGCAGGTTTCATAGAGTCGAACATAGCCAGTTTTGGTTTAGCCATAGGATATGATTATCTTACGAATCAAGACAGAAAGATATGGATATACAACAATAAACCCTGGGTGGGATTTATCGTGGGTGTTGCCTTGAATTAAAATAGGTGCCAGTGACCGTTAAATAAACTGATCATACTGTTTTATGAAAAAATTTCACTTAAGAAGGTAGAAAAAATTATTGATGACATTGTTAGAAAATATTTTTTAAAACAAATTACAGATGTACTTCTTACCACCCTCTGCAATACCCTTAAAAGAGACTTAAGGGATATATTGGGGAAATCTGAACTGCCGAAGAAAGTAGAAGCTGAAAAAGGATTTCTCTTTTAATTAGCCGGCACAAGCCAAAAAGTCCAAATAAAAATCAAAACTGGGGCCATGATTTATGAGCATTGTTATTAGTTTTTCTAACTTTACAAGAGCTCAACTAAATATTCTATTCTTTAAATAAACTACAAACAAAAATAAATGAAAATAGCAATTATTGGCTCCGGTAATGTAGGAGGAGCGCTTGCAAAAAAATGGATCCACGCAGGACATAAAGTTTTGATTGGCGCAAGATTTCCATTAAGTGATAAAAATCTACAATTGGCAGCTGAAATTGGCCAAGATCCATTCACTTCAATTGAAAGTGCGGTAACACAAAGTGACATCATTTTAATTTCCACTCCGGCGACAGCTACCGTAGAAGTAGTAAAAAGTTTAGGCAACACCGCCGGTAAAATTATTATAGATACCATGAACGTAGTAATGGGTCGAGGGCCGGTGGGCTATAAAAATACAACTGATGCCATTCTAGGGAATACACAAACCAGGGATGTCGTGAAATGTTTCAATACCACTGGTTTCAACAATATGCTCAATCCAATTTACGGAAATTCAGCACTTGACTTGTTTGTTGCAGGTGACAGCGAAAAAGGCAAAACAATTGCTGTACAATTAGCAAAAGACGCAGGCTTTGCGGAATGCTACAATATTGGTGGCAACGACAAGTTTGAACTGATGGAACAATTTGCCTGGTTTTGGATTAACCTCGCCATGTTTCAGGGTCAAGGCAGAGAAATTGGTTTTAAATTGTTGAAACGCTGATATTGGTCATATTTTTTGAGTCTATATGAGATTTGGCAATAGTTATTTCTGAGTATGCCATGCAAAGAAATTGCCAGTTATAAAAACTACATTTTTTATTGAATTAACCTTTCAGTAAGTCTCCGAAATAGTCTTTGCATAAACACCAAAAGAAATTCCTGGAAAATCAAAGATCATAAAATATCAAATCTTTGAAGATAAATGAAATAATATTGCCAGTTGTAAAAGGGTAAGGCCCACTTATCAATTTGATGCACGCATAGGTGTGTTTTCATATTTTAATTATGATTAACTTTGCTATGGATGAAAATTGTTAAACACAGACTGTATAAAATACCTTCATCAAGTTTTTTGATTTTGTTATTTTATATTTTCTACAGTGTTCCAACATATGCTCAAGCCCCTGAATCGACCTTCCAACATTTCAGTATCGAAGAGGGCTTGTCGGACAATGCAGTGAATTGTATTGTACAGGATAATGAAGGATATATTTGGATGGGTACTGAAGATGGTTTGAATAAATTTAATGGGTACTCCACAAAAGTCTTCAAAATATCTCAAATCGATCCGTTACTCAATGGAATCAGTCATGTTAATTGTGCTTTTAAGGATTCAAGGGGTAGATTATGGTTTGGCTCCAAAGGACTTATTCTATATCACCCCAATGAAAATAAATTTAATGTTTTCCAACACAGCGCCAGCGCAAACAGTATAAACCACAATGACGTTTTCTGCATAACAGAAGATGAGCATCACACTATTTGGGTAGGAACTCGGGTGGGACTGGCTCGTTTTGAGGAATCAACCAAAACATTCACAAGATTTAAAATGGATACCTTAAGACCTCATCTCGAAACATATGGGAAAAATCGAATTATCGATGTCATTGCTGACCTTCGGGGATCTTTATGGCTGTCCACCCTAATAGGCCTTCATAAATTTTCAATATCAAATTATAATTACACCACATTTTTATTAGATGATGGCAACGAAGAATCCCTTAATGCCAATCATTTTGGCCCAATGGCCATGACACCTAAGGGAGAAATTTGGATCAATTATTATGGACAAAAATTGATGCGATTTGATACCAGCATTCAACTTTTTAGCGACGTCAAACTTCCGAATAAAGAACTAAGTTCAGAATTGAAATACATACAATGTATGCGCTCTGATTCCAAAGGCAATATGTGGATGGCGAGTTCATCGGGTGGATTGATTGTATTTAACAATAAACAACAAAAATGGGATCATTTTAAACATGATCCATTTAACGCCAAGAGCCTGGCCGATAACAAAACCTTATCCTTGTATGAGGATGGATCCGGTATTATGTGGGTAGGAACTGCCAGCCGTGGAGTGGATAGAATGAGTCCTAATCCGGAAAAATTTAAAAGCTACACTCTTCAACCTGGAAAAATAAATTCATTATGTAATAATGATATTACCTGTGCACGCGAAGACAGCAAGGGCAACCTTTGGATTGGAAGTAAAAGCGGACTTATGTATTTCGACAGGCGCAACAATAAATTTAAATGTTTTCGGCATGACGAATCTCAAAATAATTCTTTGACTGATAATCGTATTTACGCAATTGACATTGATTCACTGGGTCATATTTGGGTAGGTACCGATGAGGGACTGAACCACTATATTCCTGAAAAAGATAAATGGAGTGCATACATCTATGATGAAAAGAATATGGACGGATTGCCGGGAAAAATGGTAATGGATGTTATTGTGCGATCCAATGGAAAAATATGGGCAGCCACCAATGGCATGATTTGCGAGCTCAGGTCAAAAAACGGAATATTTGAAAATCATTTTAATAATAGAAATATAGCAAAGCATAAAAGAGCATTCTATTGTACCCTATTTGAAGACAGCCATAAAACCATTTGGCTGTCCACGACACGATCCGGCATCTTTCGAGTCAATGATCAGTTTGAAATAATCCCCGGAATAAAAACTTCAAATGAATTCAACCCAGGAATTGTCCATCAATTTGCAGAAGACAGCCATGGAAATATATGGATGGCTTCAGACCAGGGACTGTCCCTTTGGAACAGATCAAAGGATTCGATAATTAGATATTGCAATGTTTCCAATATTTTTTGTGAAAACATTTTATCAGTAATCATACAGAATGATCAAAAGATTTGGATCAGCACATCGAAGGGATTAAGTCATATCGTTCTTAATCAAAATTTCGAAATAGAATTTCACAGACAATACACAGTTCATGATGGTCTCCAAAGCAATGCATTTAACAGTTATGCAGGAATTCGGTTAAGCACCGGAGAGCTTTTCTTCGGAGGGATTAACGGATTTAATATTTTTGAACCATCTTCCATAAGGCAGAATGAATATATTCCTGAAGTTAGCATTTCGTCCTTCAAAATATTTGACAAAGAATTTGATTCATCCAGAGATTTTGTAAACTCAGGAACTATTGAGTTGAACTACCAACAAAATTTTTTTTCCTTTGAAATGACGGCATTGAGCTTTGATCACCCTGAAAAAAATCAATATGCCTATAAATTAGAAGGATTCGATCGTGAAACAATAAATAACGGCACAAATCGATTTGCCTCTTACACGAATGTTCCTCCCGGTAATTATGTATTGCATATTATTGCTTCCAACAATGATGGCAAATGGAATTGGAAAGGAAAAAAGATTAACATTGTCATTAAACCACCCTACTGGAAAACCAAATGGTTTCAATTATTGCTTTTAACTGGCGCGTTCTCCTTTATATATTATTTATATTCCAGACGAGTAAGCCAAATCCGAAAACTTGCAGAGGACGAAACAAATATCAACAAACAAATATCAGCAGCGCAATTAACAGCCTTGAGAGCTCAAATGAATCCGCATTTCATTTTTAATACCTTGAATGCCATTCAACAGTTAATTTCTGAATCTGACAAAGAAAAGGCATTGAATTATCTTTCGAAATTTTCGAAATTAATAAGACTCGTTTTACAAAATTCCGGTAACCAAACCAATTCTCTGGCAGATGAACTTATCATGCTGGAATATTATTTGGAATTAGAGTCTTTGCGCTTTACAAACAAATTTACTTATCATTTTTCCATTGACCACCGTATCCACAAAGAAAGCACCGATATCCCAACCATGTTGTTACAACCCTATATTGAAAACGCTGTAATTCATGGTTTGTTAAATAAAAAAAGTCAAGGTCATCTGGAAATAACCCTGGAACTTAGGGAGCAGGTATTGATGTGTACCATTGAAGACAATGGCATAGGCAGACAGGCTTCCGGAATCATCAATGATTCTAAATCCATGCATCACGAATCATTAGGTATGAAAGTTACAGAAGAACGAATAAATATGATCCAAAAAAGCTCCAACACACAAGTTGAAGTGGAAATCCTGGACCTAAAAGATACTTTTGGAAATCCATCCGGAACCAAGGTAATTATCAAAATACCCATAGATCAATAAATATGATAAAGGCGATTATTGTTGAGGATGAAATACGAAGTGTCAAACTACTTGAAAATTTAATCAGAGACTATTGTCCGGATATTGCCCTTATGGGATCCGCCACCTCAGTGGAGGAAGGATTTAATCTGATTAACATTCATCATCCGGACATTGTATTCCTGGACATCGAGATGCAAAAAGAAAGCGGATTTGATTTGTTGAATAAATTTAATGAAATTAATTTTGAAATTATTTTTACAACTGCCTATGAACAATATGCCTTAAGAGCCATAAAGTTTAGTGCCATAGATTATTTGCTAAAACCTATTGACATTGAAGAATTAAAGACTGCGATTGCCAAAGTGCTAAAAAACAGTCACATTCACCAAATAAATAAGAAATTTGAAACTTTGATGCAAAATAAAAATCTGGAACAACCAGGTCATTTGCAAATTGCACTTCCATCTACTGAAGGCTTGTCCATTGTTTTTGTACATGAAATATTATACCTTAAATCTGACCGACAATACACCCTATTTGTATTTAAATCAGGTGAACGCATAGTTACCTCTAAAAACCTAGGAGAATATGAGGATTTACTGTCGACTCATAACTTTTTCAGAGTTCACCACTCCGCTTTAATCAATCTTACTGAAGTTAAAAAATATGTGCGTGGGGAGGGAGGGTACGTTATCATGAGCAATGGAGATCAGGTAGAAGTTTCAAAACGCAAAAAAGATGCCTTTATTAACCAATTCACTAAGAAGTAATTCTATTTTAATCTCCAATTGCACACCAGTCGGCGACCACAAAAGATTAATAATTTAAAATAATACTTTGAGTCGCATCACAAAATACCATTAATATCTTACTACCATTAGTTATCACAATTTGATATTTTAACCCCACCAATGCCTAACAGTTTAAAAGATCCATTTGTAAAATGAAATGCATCAATTGTCAATTGGCATTTATGCACTCCTCATTTATGCAGATCTTTGAAATAGATATTCAATCAGGCAGTAGTAACACATTTCTAAAATTCTGCATTAAGAATCTAAGTTTATTAGGCAACAAGAGGCTGATAAAATAAATTTATCAATACCTGACCTGATGATTACCTGAATTGCCTAGATTCTTGTGCCTTCAAATAAATCTAATTATTTATTATTAAAATATATTATCATGAAAAGATTGGTTGCGTTTATTTATTTTAGTTTATTGGGTTTGTTGGCATTTACGGTTAACGGGCAAGATCATTGTGGATTCGATGAAATGCACAAATCCAGAATGGCAAATGATGAAGAATACCGCAAGTACATCGATGATTTAGAATCCAAAATAAAAACCAATACAAAATTGCTTAAAACAAATTACAGATCACAACCACCCGTATATGATGTACCTGTGGTAGTTCATGTTATTCATTTAGGTGAAGCAATTGGTACTGGCACCAATATCTCAGATGCACAAATTAAAGGCGCCATTCAAACATTGAACAATGAATTCAGAAATGTGAATGGAACCGGGGTAGACATGCAAATAAATTTTTGTTTGGCGGTGAGAGATCCAAATGGAAATCCCAGCACCGGCATAAACAGGGTCAACGGCACAGTCATTCCAAATTTCTCCAGCGGAGGCATAAACAATTTCTATTACAATACCTGTGCAGATGAAAAAGCGGTTAAAGATTTAAGCAGATGGCCTTTTGAATCCTATTTAAACATCTGGGTGGTCAGTAAAATTTGCGGAGGAAACATCAGCGGATATGCGACCGGACAAACAGGCTCAGTTTACAATGGAATTTCAATTCTATCCTCTCAAATGTCTGCCTCAAAAGTAACTTTAGCACATGAAGTGGGACACATGTTTAATTTGTACCACACTTTTAACGGGGACGGAACCAATGTAACACAAGGTGGAATACACTATTGTCCAACAGACACATCCTGCGCAGATAATGGTGATCGGGTATGTGACACACCACCTCATAAGCAAGGTGATTATGGCTCTTTTAACCCCTGCACTTCAGATGGAATATGGGACAATTCGAGATACAATATAATGAGTTACAGTTTTGCCTATTCCGGAAATTTCAATACTGGAAACATGAGATTTACCCAGGGTCAGAAAGACAGGGTTCGGGCAGTTTTATTGGCCATCGCCTATCATCCTTATGTCTTTTCAAATGGATGCACACCGGCAACACCGAATGATGCGAGCGTTCAATCGATTTCATATCCGCTGCAAACCACCTATACCTCTGAATGCACGGCTCCATACCAACTAACTCCCAAAGTCAATATTAAAAATTTCGGATCCAATGTATTAACTTCTTTAAGCATTCATTATAAATTAGACAATAACAGTATCAACCATTATGAATGGAATGGCACTTTAGCTCCCAATGCATCCACACAAGTGACCCTTCCGGAAATTGATATTTCCGGAGGCGCACATAGCCTCCTGGTCTATAATTCCAATCCCAACCAAATGCAAGATGGATATGTAAATAATGACAGTGTGATGTTTAATTTTAATTACCAATCTATTCCATCTCTGGAATTGTCAAGCATCGTCACGAATCCTTCATGTTTTAGCGAACAAGATGGAATGGCTACTGTATTGGCAAAATCCAAAATTGAAATCAAAGAAGATTTTGAGTCTCCTTCGGATTGGACCATTGCAAATGGTTCAGAAGTAAATCATTGGGTAATAGGATCAGCCACTTCAAACGGTGGAACTAAATCCATTTATATTTCAAAAGATAATATTAATAATACCTACAACACTTACACAACATCCATTGTACATTTTTACAAAGACTTTTATTTTCCTCCAGGCGCATCTAACATAAAAATAAAATTCGATTGGAAAGGAGAGGGTCAATTTAGCAATGTACCCGGAGGGGTGGATTACATGCGGGTTTATCTTATACCGGTCGACCAAGTTGTACAGCCATTATTCCGTATATTATCTCCCCCACATCTTGGAAGCTATCATTCCCAATTGGTCTATCGAACGGACTCAATTATTGGTATTGACAGCATCGCCGGGTCATTTAAACGGTTGGTATTTAGCTGGCGAAATGATTACGATTATGGAGGTCCATCCCCTGCCTCGGTGGATAATATTGTGGTAAGTTATGAACTGCCAAATACATTCAGTTACACCTGGAATACCATCCCTGTGCAAACAAATGCAACTGCTACAGGATTAACGCCAAATGAGTATCAGGTTTCAGTCACGGATGCATCTGGATGTTCTTCAACCCTATCAATAAACGTACAACAACCCGCACCCGTTATTGCTACGATAACAGCCAATGGGCCATTATCTTTTTGTCATGGAGGAGCAGTTACCTTAAGTGCAAATGAGGCTACCAGCTATCTTTGGAGCAATGGAGAGGTTACCCGTGATATCCTGGTTGCATCGACCGGAAATTATACAGTTACAATAACGGATGGGAATGGTTGTACCTCAGCTTCAACAATTACCTCAGTGCATGTTGTAGATCAAATTGTTTCTACTGTTTCATCAAATGGTCCATTAACTTTCTGCCAGGGAGGAAGTGTGACTTTAAAGTCAAATAATGCAGCTTCCTATTTATGGAATAATGGTGCAACAACCCGGGAAATAGAAGTGGGAACAGCAGGTGATTATCAAGTTACGATAACCGATGAAAATGGCTGCACCGGAATTTCAAACATAACATCGGTAAATGTGCATGAACAACCCCTTGCCACAATCACTCCAAATTCTGAGACTACATTTTGTGAAGGGGGTACATTAATATTGAGTGCTAATATTGGAACAACTTATTTATGGAGCAATGATTCCATCACACAAAATATTGCGGTCACCACTTCTGGTGTATACAAATTAACGATTACAAATGAAAATGGATGCACCGGAATATCTAATACCATTGAGGTAAATGTTAAAAAAATACCCTCATTCCCCGAACCTATAATGGGTGAGCATAATGGAGTGTGTGCAAATTCAATCAAGCAATATTCAATTCCATTGGATGACAATGCTTCCTATTATTGGGTGCCTCCTTCAGGCGCCACCATCATTCAAGGACAGGCCACGAATCAAATAAGCTTGCAATTCAGTCCGATTTTCAAAAATGGAACCCTGGGTGTCGTAAAGTATAATGAATGTGGTGTAAGCCCAATCAGGAAACTGCTTATAAACTCCACCCCTGCTATTCCAACATCCATTTCAGGATCAGCTTATTCAAATTGCAACACAACTTCTGTATACAAAACAAATAAAGTGGTGGGTGCCAATACTTATACATGGTCAACCAATATCGTTGGTGCAGTCATTACAAGTTTTCCAAGTCCGAATGATACCATGGTTAACATTGCCTTTCCAACTTTCGCTTCCGGATCCATCAGTGTTGTTGCCAACAATAATTGTGGCTCAAGTCCAATGCGAACTATCAATGTAATTGGCACTCCTCCTGCGGCATATAAAATTTACGGGGCGGTAAATCCTTGTGCAGGGACCTTACAAAATTATTACATCGCAAAAATTCCCGGAGCAACTTCTTATGAATGGACGGTACCCTCCGGCAGTGTAATTACAAATGGAGCAGGTACCAATACGATCCAGGTATTAATAGGAAATAGTGCCGGCGACATTACAGTGAGTGGCGTGAATGCCTGTGGTGTTGGTTCGCCTAAAAAAATTAGTCTATCCGATCCATGCAATAACCTGACCAACAGAACGCAATCAGCATCCGAATTGAACATTTTTCCAAATCCTACGAATAGTACATTCCAACTTGCGTTTAATGGAATAGAAGCCTCTACAGCAAACTTTCAAATATTTGACCTAAGCGGCAATGCAATTCAATCAACTTTAGTGGATTACAATAAGGGACTCAATGTATTCACTTTTGATTTAAGTCAATATAATAATGGGATGTATTTTGTTAAATTCACTTTGAGCAATCAGGCCCAAACAATTAAAGTGATTAAGCAATAAAGATTAAATAATTAGTTACCTTTCACATTAAAAAATAGCAAATGCGAATAAGTAAATATATATTTTGGTGCTCCACATTTTTGCTCCATCTAAATGTGTCTGTAGGCCAAATCCGTCCGGAAATTAATTTAGGAAAGGATAAAACTGATACCGAAATGCAGAATCAAGGGGATCACCCCTGCATAACTTCAGACCAATATTCATTGATTGAAAAACGGTGTAAAGAAAATTTGGAAATGCTTCAACAAAGTGGCATGATCAAAAACAGTTTGCACAATGTTGTATTATTGAAGTGGCCCTTGAAGGCGACAGACAGTCTAAGGGATTGTAGTTTTTATCGTGTTTCTGCATACGTTGATCAAAACACTGCTACCGGATCCTTTCAGGATTTTAATTGTGGGACTAATACCTATGATGGCCATCGTGGAACTGACATTTCAATTTGGCCTTTTAATTTCTATAAAATGGATCATGATTTAGTCGAAGTAGTCGCTGCTGCTCCTGGAATCATACTCGATAAACATGATGGCGAATTTGATAAAAATTGTGCGGGGAATAACTTAACAGCCAATTATATAATTGTTCGTCACTCAGATGGGTCACAGGCAAATTATTGGCATTTGAAAAAAAATTCATTGACCAAAAAAGCTATCGGCCAAACTGTGTCAGCTGGTGAATTTCTAGGTGTAGTAGGAAGTTCCGGAAGTTCATCGGGACCTCATTTACATTTTGAAGTTTGGGCAGGCAGCACCATCGCAACCAGAATCGACCCTTTCTCAGGAACTTGCAATTCCTTGAACAGTAATTCATGGTGGGAAGCGCAAAAACCCTATACAGAAACTTCCATTGTCAAAGTATCTGTAAACACTACTGATATCGTATTACCGCCTTGTCCAATGACCGAAACACTCAATGAAAGTGACAATTATCAAATTCCGTTTCAGGGAAATGGCCTTCCTCCGGGATTTGCAAAATTTTACATTTTTATCAGAGATGAAATAGCTGGGAAAATTGCTGACATGAGTATTGTGAATCCTGATGGATCCACCTTTGCAAGTTGGAGCTATACTTCATCAACAGCAAGCAAAACCAGGGCTAATGGAACCTCCAAAAAACTGCCCACGATTCCCGGCAAATATACTTTTAAAGCAAGCTACAATGGCACTGAATGCTCAAAATCATTTAATATTATGTCCCCTGTAAAAACAATTGATGAATACAATGGAAACAACATTATGATTTACCACAATCCATCAAATGGCTTATTCCTGTTAGACAAAAAAGATGTTGTTGCAACTGAATTAAAAATTTACAATCTATTAGGAGCGAATGTCTATAATTTAAAAATTGTTGATCAAATTACAGAAATTAATTTAGACTTGCCTGGCAACATGTATATATATCAAGTATGGAATAAAAACCAGGTTGTTGACAAGGGTAAAATATTGATTAAATAATTGGACTTGCAGATAAAAATAAATAAACGAAAATAATTTCTTGCAAAATATCTGTCCATTTCAGATTCTGAAGTTGTTAAGCTATAGTTGCAAAAATAATGTTACCATTTTACAAAAGGAATTGAATGCGACCGCTGATCAACGGACATGACATTCAAGAAATATAAACCAGGCAAGAGTTCATTCACATCTAGTTCCGTTGTTTCTTGTCCAGCAACAAAAGTCTTAATCTCTCTTCCTTCCACCGTGCAAATCGAAATCCTACTTATATGCACACTTCGGTGGTTAATAATTAATCTGTCACGAACAGGATTGGGAGTAAGTCTAATAAATTCAGTACTCTTTTGCTCCTCAACAATTGAAGTAAAGCAACAAAACTCATAGGGCCCAATGTCAAAAGCTGCACCACCCTTGCCATCACCATCCTGAGGTCTTATACGCCCATCCAGGTCCCATTCTACTACTCCAGTTAAGTCTACCCCGCGATCAATGGCCAATGAACTCGCTGCACTTAAATGAAAGTCCAATGGTGGATTTACAAAATTTGGATTGCCATTTTGACCATTGCGCTCATGCGCTGGATATTGGTTGCGAAAGGTGGACAAACTGCTAAAATTTTGATTTCCTACCGTGATCAGATTTTGACTCTGAACAGGAAAATGGTAAAGGTTGTGATCGAGCATCACACCACTCAAACCAGACGATGCCTGGAAGGTAATTAATGAATGTCCGGCCTGAGGAGTAATTTTGTAAAATATATTATTGCGAATCTGCACATTGATTGGCTGTATTGCCTGACAAATTAAAAGTGTCGGTTGATTGTTGGTCGAATGGAAGAGATTGTTAAAAAAATAAATATCTTTTACCGGACCATTGGATGAGATTTGCACCATGGCCGGAAAGAGGTTGTTCCGGACCATCACATTTTCAGTAAGGAGCCTCTGATTTCCCGATTCTGAAGCGATTCTTAAGCCTTGGGGAGCATTGTACAGGATGTTTCCTTCAATAATTACGTTGCGCATACCCCCTCCCTCATCCCCTCCAAGATGAATGGTATGAATGCGGGTATCGTGGATGATGTTGTTGCGGACGATGAGATTATTGGTGGTTCTTAGCTTTAGTCCGTCGTCTGCATTTTTGATTTCATTACCCTCGATCAACACATTTTCAGATTGACTGATGTACATGCTGTGTACGAAGACGCTTCCACTGCCGTTATTGTCTAAGACATTGTTGCGAATGATGACATTTTTTGCAGAACAAAAGATTCCGTGTCCTGCATTGCCATTTCCATTGTTGATGAATAAACAATTTTGAACGGTGATATCTTGATCGTAAAGTATCATTCCACTGTTGCAGTCACTGATTTGCAAACCGTCTAATAAAATATGGTGTGGTTTATTGGGATACCACGACTCCCCTACCCATAGCCCCGTTGGTCGGTTAGCAGTCAAGCGGGTGCTCAGTGCAATTTGGCTGATGTGTAGAAATGAAGATGGATCCGTGTCAGAACCTCTGCAGGTCAGTACATTACCTTGCCCTTCTAAATAAATTAATGGTAAAGAACCATTTCCATAAGCTCCTAAAAAAAGGTATTGGTTAGAAGATCCATTGGCAGATCTAAGCTCGATGCCTTGAGCAGTGGTCCAGGCATCAGATCTTGCCATCCATACACTGTCTCCTGCGCCAACAGTTTGGTTCAGCAAATTGCTCAGCGCCTGTAAACTGTTTTTGGGCCCATCCGTTCGGGAAGCGTTGGGCTCTTGAAGACGGCCGCTCCAATTATCGTTCCCCCGGCTTGAAGAGAAATAATAATTTGTACAATTCGCCCTGCTACCTAGGCATAGTAAAAAAGCGATGAGCAAAATAGATCCTTTCATAGATGACAAATTTAGTTAGAATTCTCGTTTATTTCATAATGGAGAAAATATTTCATGACCTAAACACAATCACCAACCACGACTTTTTAAGTTAATTCATTAAGCACCTATAAAAGAGTTTGATATCCAAACCCTTTTCTTAGTGCACTTTTGAGTATAGTTTTAACTCTAACAATACGATTATAGTAATTCTATCCAAGAAGATGATACAATTTCATTCTGCTTATAGACTTGTTGTTACATTACTGATATTGTATAGCTTTAAAACATGGTGACATGAGAGCAATTTGTACTTTTGGACGAAATCAATATTAACCGAAAATTTCAAATACTGGAAAGAGAAAATCTAATTTAGTATTTCTTTTTAAAAAGAATGCTTGTCCTTAATTCTATCCTAAAAAGTTGCATTTAGTATTTGAATCAAATTATGAATTAATTCAATCTAGAATTAAAAATGCCTTTTCGTTCGAGTAAAATATATGCTTGACATTTCCGTTTAACTTATTTAGAAATTCGGATTTTTCTGGCGTGATGATCATTTCATATGTTAACTTTGATAATAATAAATAAAATAAATGATTACCGTAATAATACCTACACTTAATGAAGAGGAAAACATTGCCAGTGTTGTGAACTTTGCAAAAGCACAACCAAATGTTTCAGAGGTTATAGTGGTGGACGACAAGTCTTTAGACAAAACGGTTTCCATTGCATTAGATAACGGAGCAAAAGTTATCACCAGCACAAAATTAGGCAAAGGAGCCTCGATGAAAGATGGAGTATTATGTGCCAACAATCAAATTGTTGCCTTTTTAGATGGTGACATTGACCCATATCCTCACTATACTATAAAATTATTAACCGACCCTATTTTACAGGGAGAAGTAGATTTTGTAAAATCGGCATTCAATCGGAATGCAGGAAGGGTAACTGAACTGGTGGCGAAACCGCTCCTCAGTATTTTTTTTCCGGACTTACTCAGATTCAGTCAACCATTAAGCGGAATGATAGCAGGAAAAAAATCACTTTTTCAGCAATTAGACTTTCGGGATGATTACGGGGTGGACATTGGCATTCTGATCGATATGTACCTGATGAATGTAAAGATGAAAGAAATAGAAATCGGATATCTCGAAAACAAGAG
The DNA here is from genome assembly GCA_016713905.1 of Candidatus Vicinibacter proximus. NCBI lineage: Bacteria > Pseudomonadati > Bacteroidota > Saprospiria > Saprospirales > Saprospiraceae > Candidatus Vicinibacter > Candidatus Vicinibacter proximus. The sequence continues at coordinate 485,828 of JADJOE010000003.1, read as the reverse complement.
CAAACCCTGGCAAGCTCTTGGCAAAATGAGTAAAGAAGTAGCTCAAACCATCATACTGAAAGCCGCATCTTCCAAAAACCCCCATTACAATTTTGAAGAACTTGGCGTGTTGAATGAAATTCGCTCGCAAATGGAATTTGCCTTAGAAAATCAATTAAGCACACTTGACAAATTAGTAGTGTTCGACATGGACAACACTCTATTGAAAGGTAGATTTATAGATGTTTGTGCTGACAAATTCGGCTTCAAAAAAGAATTGATGAACATTCGTTCTTCAGAAACAGACGCCATCATCCTTACCAAACGAATAGCCACTTTACTTAAAGGTAAAACAATCAACGAACTCATAGAAATAGCGGACAGCATTAAGATTATTGAAGGTACAAAAGAAATTATTATCGAATTAAAGAAACGAGGCTATATTGTCGGAATTATATCGGACAGTTACGACTGTATCACAAACCATATCAAAATAAAATTAGGAATGGATTTTTCACTTTCCAATGAACTTGAATTTTCAAAAAGCATTTGTACCGGTGAAGTAAAAATTCCATCATTTCTTTTCAGCAGTCAAAAAAGTATTTGCAAGCATTCTCTTTGCAAAACCAATGCCCTATTATGCATATTGGAAAAATACAATATCCCCAAAGAAAATTGTATATCGATCGGCGACAGTATGAATGACCTTTGTATGATAAAAGAGGCTGGTCTTGGTATAGCATTCTGCTCAAAGGACGAATTGGTAAATCATCATGCCGACATTGTAATTCACGAACCAAATTTTACAGAACTCTTAAACCTGGCAAAATAACAAATGACCACGACCATCATCATCACCATATGTATTTTGCTATTGCTGGCTTATATTTTCGACATCAGTTCGGCTCTGACAAAAATTCCTTCAGTCATACTTCTTTTGCTGTTAGGTTGGATTGTAAAACAAACGGTGGATTTGTTCCACATACATATCCCTGACTTAAATCCACTATTACCTATACTTGGAACCATTGGCCTAATCTTAATTGTTTTGGAGGGTTCATTAGAGCTTGAGCTTAATAAATCCAAACTGTCATTAATTAAAAAATCATCACTCAATGCATTACTTCCAATGCTTGCTTTAGCATTCATTGTTGCGCTTTTATTCCAAAACTTTGAGCATATTTCCCTTAAAATAGCTTTAGTTAATGCAATTCCAATTTGCGTTATAAGCAGTGCGATCGCCATCCCAAGTGTCAGAAACTTATCTGCTTTCAACAAAGAATTTATTATTTATGAAAGTAGTTTGTCTGATATCTTTGGCGTGTTGTTTTTTAATTTCATTGCACTTAACTATATAATCAATGCGCAATCCTTCCAAAACTTTGCATTACAATTCCTGCTTATCATTGCAATATCATTCTTTGCTGTTTTGGGACTTTCATTTTTATTAAGTCGCATAAAACATCACATCACTTACACCCCCATTATTTTAATGGTTATTCTCATTTATGCCATTTCAAAGGTCTATCATTTACCAGGCTTAATCTTTATCCTTGTTTTCGGATTATTTCTGGGCAACCTGGATGAGTTGAAACAATTCAAATGGATAGAGAAATTGCGACCGGAAAAATTGGATATGGAAGTAAAGAAATTCAAAGAAATAACATCAGAGGCCACTTTCCTTATCCGGGCACTTTTTTTTCTCTTATTCGGTTTCCTTATGGAAGCAAACGAAATACTAAATCCAGTTACAATCCCTTGGGCAGCTGCTATAATACTACTTATTGTCTTAGTGAGATGGATAGCCTTTATGTTTTCAAAAATTCCCGCCTCTCCACTTCTCTATGTGGCACCCAGAGGACTCATTACTATATTGCTGTTCCTGGCTATCCAGCCTGACCAAAGCATTTCACTTGTTAATAAATCATTGATCATACAAACCATCATTCTATCTGTCTTGGTGATGATGTTTGGACTCATGACAGCAAAGAAAAATGAAATTAACTAAGCTATTTACCGAATTTTTTGAGAGCGAAAAGGCAGGTGGAATTTTGCTAATAGCTTGCACTGCCCTTTCACTTTTACTTGCCAATTATTTCCTCAAAGACATTTATATTCAATTCTGGCATATTCAATTTGCCGGACACAGTTCAACACATTGGATAAATGACGGACTTATGACCATCTTCTTCTTGCTCATTGGCCTGGAGCTTGAACGAGAAATTTACATCGGAGAGCTTTCAAGCCTCAGAAATGCTTCACTTCCTTTCTTTGCAGCTTTGGGCGGCATGGTCATTCCTGGAGGACTTTTTTTATTATTCAACTACGGAACACCAACACAATCAGGAGGGGGCATTCCAATGGCTACAGATATTGCGTTTGCAATCGGCATCCTTTCCCTTTTAGGCAATCGTGTACCCGCATCCCTTAAAGTTCTATTGACTGCGTTAGCGGTTATTGATGATTTGGGTGCAATCATTATCATTGCCATTTTTTATACGGGTACATTGGTACTTTCAAACTTGTATTTAGCATTTGGAATATTTGGGTTGTTACTCATCTTAAACAGATTGAAAGTTCACAACCTAATTCCTTATGTTATTGGCGGTGTCGTGATGTGGTATTTTATGCAACAATCAGGGATTCATCCGACGATTACAGGTGTTTTATTAGCATTTGCAATACCTTTTGGTGAGGGTGGTGAAAAATCACCTTCGTACATTTTGCAACATTGGCTCCACAAACCTGTGGCATTTTTTATCCTTCCCTTGTTTGCATTGGCCAATACTTGCATTCCCATTCAGGCCGGGTGGGAGACAGGATTAACCCAACCAAACAGTATTGGAATTTTTGCGGGGTTAATTTTAGGCAAACCAATTGGAATTTTTCTCTTTAGCCTTACGACTGTTTCAATAGGTTTGTGCGCATTACCCGCAGATATCAAATGGAAACAAGTTTTCGGGGTGGGACTTCTTGCCGGCATTGGATTTACAATGTCAATCTTCATTACGCTACTTGCTTTTGACAATCCCGCACTCATCTTGCAATCAAAAATTGCCATTCTTATAGCATCACTGGCTGCAGGAACTTTGGGGTATTTATGGTTAAAAGTTACCCTTGAGGTACAAATGAACAATTAAATATTGTCCTGGGAACTTTTTTCCTTTGCCAATAATTCCGAAGCATCAAATGAAACCAAATTTACTATTAAACCAGAAATTTGTACGTACACTTACCATAGACTCCCTGTACAAATCTCCGAAAGTAAATAAAATATGTGCAACCATCTCATCATCGATTTAGGTAGCAACCAACACAAAATTCTAGTAACTATCATGCATATTAATGGAAAATTAATTTACTCAGCAAGCGCAAGTGCAACAAAAAAGGTAGAAGTAAACACGGAAGATTTTAACAAGGGAGCTTATGTTGTGCAAATTCAGGCAGCTAATTTTATTGGAACTAAAAAACTTGTAGTGGAGAAATAAAGTGAGTGTGATATTGCATGATACAACTTTAAACTTATAAGAAACCTGTGAGGAATTCATTTTAGGATAATCGTTTTCAAGGTATTTAAATTTTATAAGTTGGCTATCCTTAGTTTTTGGATATTCACGGGTATCAAGAACACATGGAACTACCTCATACTAAAAATGAGTTATATAAAATTATACAAAGTATTATTAGGATTTATAAATAAAAAATATAGTAATTTCACCGTCTGACATTTTGGCTAATGCAAAAGGACAGTTCTAAAATTAGTATTAACAGACAAAAAATGATAAAAATATTCGTTACGTTATTCATGATTTTGCTTGTTTATACTATATCGTTTGCACAACAAAAAAATACATCTAAATTAACAAAGCAAATTGAGACGTTCCTAACTGAATTTGAAAAAGCTGGTTTTTCCGGAACAGTACTTGTAGAAATTGATGGAAACAAACTCATTTCAAAAGGTTATGGATTTAGAAATTTGGAACTCAAAGAAAAAAATACCCCAAATACAATTTTTGACATTGGATCTCTGACGAAACAATTTACGGCATCGGCTATTCTAAAATTAGAAATGCAAGGCAAATTATCCACTTCTGATAGCATTACCAAATACTTTGAAAATATCCCAGTCGATAAATCAACTATCACAATTCACGATTTATTAAGACATCAATCTGGGTTAGTTGGCGAAATAGGCGAAGACTATGCACCAATTAGTGACCAAGATTTTATGGATACGTTAATGAAATCACCTTTACAATTTAAAGTCGGTACAGATTTTTTGTATTCTAATATAGGATATAGTTTGCTTGCTCTTATTATTGAAAAAGTTTCAGGACTAACTTATGAACAATACCTTTACGAGAACTTATGGAAACCATCAGGAATGGAGAAAACGGGTTATAGCAGACCTAACTTTGACACCGATTTAATTGCAGTTGGTTATGGCAAAAATAATATAATATGGGGGAAACCAACAGAAAAAAAGTGGAATATAAAAGCACCTTTCTTACATTTATTTGGAAATGGTGGAATACTTTCCAATTCAGAAGATATGTTTAAATGGCATATATCTCTGATGACAGAAAATATTCTATCCAATGAAGCAAAGGAAAAGTTATATCATCCTTCCATCAGAGCAAACGAAAACAGTAATTCTATTTATGCCTATGGATGGGATGTTTATAAGACAAATAGAAATACTTATCGTGTTTGGCATAATGGCACAAATAATATTTTTTATGCAGACTGTATGCGATTTATTGATGAAAAGACAACTTTGATTTTGATGTCAAATAAAACATTCCAAGGTACAGACCAACTTAACTTTGAAATAGCAAAAATAATTTTTGAGAAAAATTACACACCAACTATTCCAAAACCTGACAATAAAACCAATCAAATTTTTTCACAAGAAATAGTTGAAATAATTTTGAATAAAGGACTAGAAGCTGCTAAGTTAAAATATCAAAACAGACCCTCAAAAAAAGATGTTTTAGAATATCTGTTAAATAGAAAAGGCTACGAACAATTATCGCAAAACAAATATGATGAAGCTATTAACATTTTTACAATGAATTGTATTGCTAATCCCAATTCATTTAATGCATTTGATAGTTTAGCAGAGGCATTTATGAATAGAGGCGACAAAATATCAGCGATAAAGAATTATGAAAAAAGTTTACAATTAGATCCTACAAATGAAATTGCAAAAGAAATGATTAAAAAATTGAAACAATTTTAACAAATAATGCAATACCGCTAACCTATAACCATATAGACTATAGCAACAACTTACAAAGGGGTATATGGGTAAAGATTAATTGAAGGAGGAACTGATGATATAGGCTATAAGATGTCCACGAAGCATCGGTCTGGGTAAATCAGCAAGACAAGGAAATAAATTAAAGAGGTAGCTGTTATAATTTTATGAGAAGCCGGTGTCCAAATGAAAGAATAAATATTAAACCCATATTTTGAACCACAAATTGCAAAAGTAACGCACTTAATGTTGTAAAATTTGAGTTATAAATCATACCCATGAATCCAAGAATTGAAACATTAAAAGAAAAAAAAATAGTTGGCCTGCGACTGGTCATGAGTTTGGCACATAACCGAACCGCCGAACTTTGGCAATCGTTTATGCCCAGGCGCAGAGAAATCAGCAATGGTCTTACAAAGGATTTGATCTCCATGCAAGTGTATAAACCCAAGCACTTTGCAGATTTTAATCCTACTTCCGAGTTTGAAAAATGGGCCACTGTTGAGGTTTCTGACTTTAACAAAGTGCCAATAGGAATGGAAACCTATGTTTTGCCTGGTGGACTTTATGCCGTGTTTGACTACAAAGGCATGAATACGGATAATTCCATATTCCAGCACATTTTTGGCAACTGGTTGCCGGGCTCAGACTATGAATTAGATGACAGACCTCATTTTGAAGTTTTGGGCGACAAATACAAAAACAACGACCCAAATTCGGAAGAAGAAATTTGGATACCGATAAAATCAAAATAAGAAAACTTTATCACTCAGAACAGTCGGCAAACTTGAAATAAAAGGGCAATCAAAAATTTGGAGAAAAACCAGTTTGGTGGATCCCGTCATTCACTAAAGTTGTACTAAATACCATCTTATTATCCTTGTTCTTTTTTGTATTGATACAAAAAAGAATCAAAAAAAATCCAGGCTATTTTCATTTCTTAACGCTAAAATGAAAAAGGCCCATCTGAATTTCTTATTCGATAATTATATGATGAAGCGTTACATACCTAAGTTAGCAATATTTGAGCCTTTCACCATGTTGCACTTGTCGTGACTTAATATCGGTCATCCTATATTCATGAATATTATGCTCAGCTCACCTTGGGAGTGAAACCAGGGAAAAACGATGCCATACAATTAAAAAAAGATCAGATTATTGAAATTCAGATCAAATATTGGGTCATTCAGAACAAATTGAGTTTTTATAAATCCCAATCCAAAAAGCGCTTATAAATTTATCTTTGAAAAGTTATGTGAAAAGGTTGGTGGTTTAGTCAAGCAATTAACCAAGAATTTAAAATTTGGAATAATGATCAAACGGGTATTGTGTATTCTGGTTAATTGTAGTCTTTGGCTAAGCAGCCTGAGCAGCCAGATAAGCTCCTTGGAGAACCTTGAGCAGTTGGATAAAGGGGGATTAAAAAAGACTCTGGGTGGCTTTTTTAAAGACTTCTACTCCTTTGGAGATCCATTCCAGTTGGGAGGGGGGCTATCCCTTAATTTGCGATCCTATGATGCCAATGGAGGTCCTTTGCGACAAGACCCCTTCTTTTATACCATCAATGCGAACGTCAATGTAAAAATCTACCAGATAGACCTACCCTTTACCATGGTGTTGACCGCAAAAAATACCAGTAAGTCCTACCCTAGCATTTCTGATTTGAAGGAATCTTTAAAAAACAACATCAACAATAGAAAAAATGGTTTTGCCAGAATAGGGATCAGCCCTTACTATAAATGGGCAAAGTTGCATCTTGGTCACCGTTCCATGAATTTTTCAAAATACACGATGAGCAACTTGAATTTTTTTGGTGCAGGCATGATGTTGGAGCCCGGTAAAATCAGGTTCGGTGCGATGTACGGCAGGATTGCCAAAGCAGAACCGATTAATTTATCCTTGGCTACCCCAAATTTACCTGTATATCAGCGGATCGGATGGGGAACCAAGATTGGTTATGGAGATGATAAGGCTTCAGTGGATGTCATTCTCTTTACGGCAAAAGATGATGATCAATCCATAGACATTCCTGCCGGTTATTCAAAACAAGTCAGTCCGGAAGCAAACCTGGTACTCGGTATACAACTTCAAAAATTATTCTTTGAAAAATTTAGAGTCAAATTCGATTTTACCAACAGCGGAGTATCCCCTAACACGCTCGATGCCGATGCAGCAGACAAAAGCATAACGAATTTTTTATTGAAGAAGAAAACCACCAGTTACTATGGCAATGCTTTGGAAGGTTCTGTGGGATATGAAGGAAGGACCTTTAATGCCGGTATTTCACTGAACAGAATAGATTCCGATTTTGAAACTTTCGGAGCTTATTTTTTTAACCGCGACATCATGGACATCCAGGCATTTACCACTTTTGGATTGCTTCAAAACAAACTAAATACTTCTTTAAAATTTGGCACACAATCCAACAACCTCGATGGCAGCAAACCCACTACCACCACGAGATTAATTTACGACATTCAATCTTCCTGGTCTGACAAAAAACTAAATGTGCAGACCAACTACAGCAATAATTCTTCTAATGTGACGTATGTCCTCAATCAGCAATTGGATTCTCTAAATGCTGCAATCGTTACGCAGGACCTGGGCGTTAATGTAAGTTACACCTTGCCGTTCAAAGGCCCTCACCAACATGTTCTGTCTCTGAACGGGAATATGCAGGATGTCAGTGACGACATCGAAAAATCAGTCCAAACCACCAGTTCAAAATTATTTTTGGCAAATGTTTCCTATTTGTTCAAGACAGAAAGTAAATGGACTTTTACCATCCGGGTAAATTATAACCAAAATGAAATTCAAGGTATAAGTTTAAACAGAACAGGTTTTGGGGGAGGGTTCAAAAAAGAATTCTTTTCTGGTAAGTTATCCCTGGGTAGTAATGTAAATTATTTCCAAAACAAAAATGCCAATGGTGCTAAATCATCTAATTTGATCGGGCAGTTAAATTCAGGGTTTCAGGTATTCAAAGGAATGCATGTTCAATTCTCCTGGAGTCTACTGACAACCAAGGCGGATAACAGTGCAAAGTTTACCGAAAACACAGGTAATCTGGGTCTTCAATACAACTTCAACTACGCTCCGAAATCCAAAAAATCTAAGAAATAAATTTTATCCTTCATAAAGTTTAAAAGAACAAAATGATGAATCAGAAATTCATTTTATCCTGTATATTTTCTATTTTAATATTAACAGGCATTCAGTCACAACAGATTTGGCCGGTACAAGTGACAGGGAGTATGACTCCTCCGCACTCTCTGGATTTGAAAGTGTACACCACGGATCGGATAGAGGACTTGATGTTTAATGTATTGTTGATGGATCCACTGGAGGAAATCCTGGAGGTCAGACCTGTGTTGAGTATCGAGCAAAATGGTAATGTGATCTATCAGACAGACATGAATTTTGTAACAGCTCCGCTTGAACTGATCCAGTTTGAACCATATACATTAGATGGTTCGGCATTGAGTGTGTACCTGTCAAATTTAGCCCTCACGGGTAACAATTCGGAAGGACGCGGATCTACTACATTGCCTGAAGGTTTGCTTACCATCTGCATTCAGATGTATGGCGTTGAGAGAGTTGTGCCTGTCTCCAATAAATTTTGTATTACTTCCAACTTCAGATTGAACCAGCCGCCGCAGATCATCAAGCCTTCCTTTAACGAAAAAATAAAGATATCCCCTGTCCAAAACATGATTTTTTCCTGGCAGCCCATGCACCTGGGAAGTGCCAACAATCCGGGCGCAGTGGAATATAAATTTGAATTGGTGGAGTTGCCTCAAGGGGTCATGAATGCCAATGACGCATTTGAAAGTGCATTGAAAGTTTACAATACAACTACCACAGCAACGTCCCTGATTTATTCACAGGGCGAACCTGTATTGGAGCCCAATAAATATTATGCCTGGCGTGTCACTGCTTCAAGCATCATGTATCCCACCAGTACATTATTTCAGAATGATGGCAGAAGTGAAATATCGGTATTTGTTCTGTATGACGGAGACTCCCCTACCTCAGAAATGAATCCGTTTGACAATCCTGCCCCTAGGGGGTGTTCTGTATATGAAACCAGTTATGGATCGGTTGCTAAGGCTGATAATGAATCCATGATCGTTGGGGCAAATCAGGATGTAAAACTGGGATATTTCAAAATGAAAATCACAGAAGCGATCGGAGATATTCAAACCGGATATTCGGGTGTAGGGATCGTATATTATCCGATGTTGCGGTCTTCACTGGAAGTCGAATTTAAAAACATTAAAGTGAATAAGGAAGGGAGGGTTTATGAGAGCGAAAAAATACAAACACTGCAGAGTCCGGATTTATATGTGGATATGGGACAAATCAATTCTTCAAATGTGAAGGATTTTTTTTCTGTAGGCTATGTGGATAAATTGTACAGTAAGATTGATAACCAAAATAGGGTCGCTGATTTGCCACAGGATAATTTCAAATTAATTTCACTTCCTCTGGTGTTAACCAATGCAAAGTATCCGAATGATGGTGTGGGTGTAGCAGGAGTTTATTTTACACCTAAAAATGCGTTTGTAAATTTGGTTTCCAGAAATACGCAAGGTGATATTTTTGTCGGAACGAATATCCCGGCGACTCCATATGGATTAAAATCGGGAGCATATCTAGTGCCATTGCATATTTCTGCCAATCGTTCAGGTGGCGAAAAAATAACAGAAACCATCTTACTGGCGGGCCTACAATCTGACGGAAGTAAAATAGAATGTGATTGTAACGGTTATCAGAATATTAAAGCAAAAACCGGACTTATCATTTCTCCACAGATTATTCATCAGGTGGATAATGTAGCACCAATATCCTTAACCACTGAAAAATCTGTAAGTGACATAGGCACTTATACCGGCAAAGTGAGCCTGAGTAACACATTCTCGGTGAATGGATTGGAAGGATTTAAGTTTATTCCAAAATCCGGGACATTGGATTTAAATCCAAATGCAGCTTTACCCGGTCAGACTAGTCCTGAAATGAGCAATCCTGCCTGGAGAGGGCTGATCATTGACGATATGGTATTGGAGTTGCCGAAGAAATATAATATCGTCCATCCATCCAAACCAATATTGTTGGAAAGGGGAAGCCTAATCATAGATGATAAAGATATTCAGGAAGGATTTTTTTATCAAAAAGATGTTTTGAGTTTTAGCAAGGGAAGGATGGGTCCATGGGCATACAGCATTGATTCATTAATGATGAATATTAGTAAGGATAGAAATTCAAACCTAAATCTACGTGGACAAATATTGACCCCATTTTTTGACGACCCATTTCCTTACCGTGCACAGTTTCAAGAATCAAAAAAGGTCAACACAAAACTAATAGCATCCATCCTTCAACCTGAACTAAAAATGTCTATGTGGCATGGACAATTTACCTCGAAGAATGATTCCAGGATTGAAGCGAGATTAGTTGATAATAATAGTGATTTGGTATTGTCACCAAAGTGTTCATTTACTGGAAGTCTAAACATCAAATTTACCGATGAGGAATTCAGGAAAGCAATCTTGAATAAGAATAAATCTGAAATTATTGAAGATTTTGAGAAATCGTTAAACTTAAAATCACTGGATTTCAACTTGAGTAATCTAAGTATCCATGGGTTGACCAGTGATCCATTCAATTCCGGGAAAAACAAATATAAGATTGATGATATCAATCGGCTCAACACAAAATTGAATTTCAGTCAACATGAAGATCAACTTAAAGATGCATCTTTTATTCATGAGGAGATCAATGGAAAAGAAAGACTGGGTTTGAAACTCATTGTCCTGAAAGGACAAAGCAAGATAGAAATGATTGTTTGGTCTCACAAGGACAAGTCCCAATTTGAATTTGAAGGCATTGAAATAAAAAATATTGTATTGAAATGCAATTGTGCTGCTTTGAATGTAATCCCAACATCGGAGGAATGGGACCAAATAATACGGGATTATTATAAAAAGCAATACATCCAGGATGACAACTTACTCAGTTTTTCAACAAAGGCACATTCCGGGCCTCAACGTTTGACAGAAAATACCTGGAGGACTGGGATTTCTGATGCATTGAAAATTGAAGAAATGAAGGCCAACGCCATTGCATGGTTTCCTCAGTCAGGAGAAAATAAAATATTTATTCCTTTTTTAGGAAAAAACCTGAATATGGAAAATAAGGATGGCGTGTTCCAGGGAGTTTATCGGGATAAGAAATATGCTCAAGATAAAATTAATTGGGATGAAACCTTATTCAGATTTTTAAGTAATGAAGAATCTCAAGATTTGAATTTGCCTATTGTAATAACAAAAGCATACTGGGATTCATTAGGTTTTAAGACTTCCTATCCACTGCCTGATCATTTTAAACTGGTCATTTCAAAATTTAAAACTTCAGCCGCAGATAAACTTGCTTCAGCAACCATGACCATGGATTTAATTGGTGAGCTTGATGTCGAAGGCTCCAAGAAATACATACAATTTGCAACAATGGAAGATATTGCAGTTGGTCCGCAAAAAATTGATTTGGCAGATAAGACATTCTATTTATTGAATGATTTGGCACTCAATCAGAATATCAGATATCTAAGTACCAGAAACAAGACATCGGATTCCAAAGCACCAGCAAGTTCCTCAACAGACAGTTATGCAAAAATAAATTGCGATAAAGGAATTGAGTTTTTTAATATTGTCGGAAACTATACAGTCAATTCAGGCACCTTGACAAAAGCGAACACGAAGACACCGGAAGCTGCAACATTTGGGTTTCGAATGTTAGAGAATACGATATCAGGTAATAATGATTTGATTACAAGTTTTACCGCAAATCTAAAATCTGAGTATTTTGACAGTAAGGATCAAACATGGAAAGTCTGGCGATTTTCAGGAAACAATGCCCAACATATCCTTTTTAGTGCTCCTGATCAGCTGGATGCCTATTTGGACTTCAATGAGAATAAATCAGTCTTTGAAAATAAATCAGCACCCAATCTTTCAAAACCATTCGATAAAAATGAAGAAGAGGAAGATAACTTTATCGGCTTAGTATTTAAGAATTTAAAGTTTGATATTCCACTTTTAGAAGTAATGAAAAAAGCAGATGGCAAAGTAGAAACGTTGACAGATGTCATTCTAAAAGTTGCAAGTTTTGAACAATTGACGCAGAGTTTTAAATCAGAATATTCCAAAATAAATGCAGTCGCAAAAGAGAATAAAGCAACATTAGGTACCTGGGATTATGTATTGGATAGCATTGCTTTTAAATTTGAAGATAATGAGCTTGACGAAAATCTATTATTGCTAAAAGGTAAAATAAGGGTTCCGATTTTCAAACAAGCACCATCAGAATCTTCAGCAGAATGGTTAAAAAAGTATAGTGATAGTTGGATTCCATATTTTCTAAATGTTGGGTATTCGACAAATCCGGAGGTGTCAGGATACCTTTCTGAGATAGAGGATAAGTTGTTTGAATCCTATCATATCGATAATCTTGGGTATAAACTGGAAAACGGATCAAGTCTCGAAATCGGAAGTGAAGGAACTGGTTTGATGGCAAGAGCACTTCTCAATGGAAGAGTTGTCTACACCATACCCAAATTGGATGCAACAATCAGTACGCTTGCTTTTGAAAATCTTAAGTTAAATTATAGTGTTGAAAATATTTGTAAAGGTGAGTTTTTGGCCGGTATAAATTCGATCGATTTTGGCACCTGGAGCCCTGCGCCTTTTTCAGCAAGTCAATTGAAAACATTGCAAGAGGCAGGAAAAAATCCTTCAGCCAAAGACAATAAGTATATGAAGCAACTGAAAGGTGGATATAATAAAGTCGCAAACTTTGATATTAATTTACAGGAACCAAAATTTACTTGTAATAGTGCCAATGACAGAGTGTTGACTTTGGGTTTGGAATTAAATATATCAAGGGATGAATCCAATTTTACAGCCTCACAACAAGCAGCCGCTGATCAAAATAATCCTGAAGAAAGTCTTGACAAGGATGTAAAATCTACTTCAGAAAACTTTGACAAAGCAAATGCTGCTTATAAGACTCAACAAGAATTCATTAAAAAAACAAATTCTGAACGGAAAGAATTATTAAAGCTAAAGAGACAACAAGAAGTCATTTATAAACTTTCGAATTCCATCCCGCTCTCAAGAATGAATGCTGATACACGCAAGACCCGGGAAGAGGCTAAAAGTAAATTGGATGAACTTTCCAAAAAAGTCAATGATTCTAAAGCCAAATTTGATGCCGCTGTAACAGAAGTTAAAAAGAAAAGTTCAGAAATGAAAAGCGCCCGGAAAGATCTGAAGGATAAGAAAGATAAATTGGATAATGTGAAAAGTATTCGGGTAGCCAAAGAGGATAAAGCAAAAACCAACTTAAAGGAAAACTTAAAATACAAGGCCGAAACTGCAAAGGCTGAATTCAAAAATGCAAAGGATACTAAAACATTTGCAATTACTGCAGGCGGATCTATTGATGTGGTATTTAATGACAAAGGTTTTAAAACAGTAGATCTGAATTGTTTAAAACTTGGAGGTAGTTTTGGCCCTGTAGCATTTGAGGGTGGGATAAATCTATTTAGGGAGGACACAAAAAATCCATCCGGAATTCAACAGGCTTCTACTACAAAGTGGGGAAATGGTTTTCTTGGCATGGTCAAGTTGAAATTTCAAAAATTAGAATTCCAAACCAAGTTTCAGACAGGAGTAAAAACTGAGCTAACAAATTCTCCTGGTATTTTGGATGACTATCGTTACTGGTTTGCGGACCTTGCTGCATACAATGGTGCTGGTTTCTTTACAGAGCCGAATACAGGTATCATGCTGACCGGAATTGGCGGTGGATTTTTCTATAATATGGCAAAAACGCGACCCCCAAGTCTAACTGCTCCTGACTCAAGCAAAGTTCCAGTGCCCAAACAAATTGATAATAACAAATGTGCTTTGGATGGATTGGAACCTGGCAAATCCTTATCTGGTCTAAGCTACGAAGTAAAGCGAAAAAGCATGGGTGGTTATTTATTAGTCGAATTGTCACATGTTGTTCAGGTAGTGACAGGCGAGATTGTCACCAGTCTACAGGTATCAAATGACAGCACAGGAATGCACTTTGACAATTTTGGATTGGATGTTACAGCTTTGGCTTTATTTGATTCCTATGAAAGCAGAAAGTCTGCTCCGTTAGTGATTAAATCAGGCATAACAGTATCCAATGATCAGAAAGAAGGATGGGCTTTTGATGGAAACATGAAATTTAAATTTGTTAAGGAAGCTGGTCCAATAGGATTATTTTCTCCTGAAGGTGCTTCTGTTGGCCTTAGCCTTAATGATGATGAAAATAAAAAATGGAATACAATTCTATTCAAGTTATCTAAAAATGAAAAGTATTTTATAGCAGGAAGCTGGCGGATAGATGGTAAATCCGAGAGTCTTGGCCCTAAATCAAAAATGTTTCCAATCAATGCAAGTTTCAAAACCCCACTGATCAATGTAATGGCCGGTGCTTATTTTCAAATAGGGAGCAAAGGCACAGTAGATGATTTGCCCAGTCTTTCCTATTTGATGGGATCTAGCGAATTTGTAGATAAAATAGAAAAGAATAACCCTCTTAAAAAACTTAAATCAAATGTTTCTTTTGCCACAATGGGTGGTCTCCGATTAAATGCTAAATTTAATAGTTCCTTTTTAATTTTTAGTACCGATGCGAATGGGCTATTGGGTGCAAATTTTAGAATTTCAGAAGTATCAACAACAAGTAATAAATGCCCTGATGTCGGTAAAATTGGTTTTTCAAATGGTTATTATGCCATGGGCAATGGATATGCCGATTTGAAATTGAATGTCAAAATGGATGCAAATGTTACCCTTGGATTTTGTCCTTTTTGTGAGCACTTGTCCGGTTCCTTCGAAATATTGAGTGGACAATTACAGGCAGGTTTAAATTTTGGATTTCCAAATCCATCTTTCTTGCAAGGAGAAATCAAAGCTGATTATAGTCTATTTGGAGGCCTTTACAAAGGTTCTCGAATTGTACCAATAAGTGTAGGTGGAAAAATTTGTTTAGATATTACTCCAGATCCCGTTGTCGGTTTAAAAATTCATAATAAAATATACCCACCAGACGGCGCAGGAAAAATTGCGTTTTTGAAAAAAGTAGAAATTACAAACTTTCTCCCCGACAGTGAGCGAATCAAAATTGATCCAAATTCCATGTCTGCAAACTCATCAACTCAAGCTAAATACGACATTTATCCTTCTGCAACAGGTACCGATTTTTGGCTAAAAGAGAAAGAAAGTAAAAAACCTGTAAAGGTAAAGTCAGTTTGGTCATCTGACAAGAAAAAATTGACATTGGAAATTCTGGAAGAACTTAAATCTAAAACTACTTATTTAGTAACTCAAGAATATGAATGGAGAAAAGATAATAGCAATGCACAAAAAGTACCAGGAATTTTAACCTTAGATCAGGAAATAGGTCGCGAAAAAGTTGTCACTGAATTTACTACCGGAGATCATTTTGATCAAGTAATTGAACATGAGCTGGTTGAATCTAGTATTCCTGCTAGAAATCAACGGTATTGGTATCCAGGTTATGGATACCCACATATAAGGCTTTCTGCTAATGATCGGAAAGCCATTGAGGATGCTTTTCCTCCGAATGATGAACAAATATATGTTTATTATATCGATGTTGTGGAATACACTCAAGATGGGCAGGAAATATTTCACAGAGTTCCAACAGAATTCATTCCACCGAATCGGGATTATGTACAGTATTTCGAACAATTAAAAGATAAATATATCAATAATGAAACTAAATACCTAAGCACAGGAGGTGTTCCACCAATTGATTTTAAATTATTGTATGGCCCTCCTGATGACCTAGTCACTTTTCCGGAATTTAATAGGATACCATTTAAACCCGGCTCTCTTTGTTTGTTTCAGTTATATAGAGCTATTGCAGATATATCAAAGGTACTTGATTTAGGAAGGATGGGTAACTTCGATAGAAACAAGGTAGATTTTTCTATCTATCCGAGAGTCCAGTCAACATCTAATCGCATAATATATCAATTTTATTTTGGTGTAAGCCAGTATAAATCATTAACAGATAAATTAAACGATATGGATATCAAAATGGGTCTTTCGCAAAATAGTATTGTAAATTGTACTAGAGAAATCTTCTTGCCAGAAAAAGAGATTTCAGAGATCGTAGACGAAGGCATCGAATCGAAGGAACTGCGCGTACCAAATGATATTTATTGGGGATTTTCAGGCAATAAGGAAGGATTTGATGCCAAAGATATTGAGTTGATTAATCAATATATGAATGTAACGTATAAACCAAGTTCAATTAATTATATGAACTGGAATGCGAAGCTTATTGCGGACAATTTTCCGACCATAAAAAGTGGATTGAGAAAATATTATAATCCGCTCAATATTGATATTTGGGATACAAAACAATTATTCTCAACATATTATACGCATCAAAATGTTGGGGACTTTGGTTTAAGACCCAATAAGGACGGAAATTATATTTTGGGTTTAGGACATGTTGCCCCTGAATTTGATGGCGAAGGAAGTCAATACTTTAAGTTTTTACCCAATTCAAAGAAGCAAGAAATATCAGAAATTTCAATTAATGAGATAAGTAATAAAAAACTGAACTCTAAAGTTATTGCCACTACTACAAATAAAACAGATAATCGGGTATTTAAATATCCTGAAGAGGTCAATGATGATTTTGATTTTTTCCTTGAAGATGGTATTTCCAGTACAGTTTATTTACAAAAACGCATTCTGGATAAAATTCTAAATTCTACGGTTCAAAACGCAAGAATTTCACCCTTTGATAATACTCTCCTTGTTTCTTCATTGCCATCCGGACAAGAATTTATAATAAAGGATTATGTAAAAGCACCTGAGAAACGAATTAATTCTACAGAATATGATACGGGTTTAAATACAATTGATCGCATTACATTTTGTCCAATAGATTTAAAATTGAATATAAATTCAGATAATAAATATGGCTATCATCGATTTAATAATAAAGAAAGATTTTATTGGGATTGGAATGAAAAATCAGAGGGTACCAATATCATAATTGATATTAATAAATTCAAACCCTATTTTAATTCATTTGATCTCGAAAGCATAAAAAAATAAGTTAATGAGAAATTTATTTTATAAAAGAAATTTAATCGCATTTACATTGTTTCTGCAAATAGTTTTGTTTGCAAGCGATTCATTTGCGATCAACCACTTCATGAAAGATAACAGCTATTTGGTTATTTCATACGCAGGATCTGTAAGAGACAATTGGGAGATCGTATCAGATTTTGAATTAAGCAAGTTAAAATCCCAAGATACCATAGATCCTAAGAAGAAAAAGAATGATGAAGTAATGCTCCTTTTACGTTCATATTCCGATTCTATTGTAATTAGATTTGCGCCAAATGATTACAGCACGTTTGTAAATGTAATAAGAAAGGGAATACAATTAAACAGGAGTGAAGACAATATAAATTTTAAAACTATTGCAACCATATTTCCAGTCCCAAAAGAAAAAATTGATCCAAAATCAATGAAATCAGACTCGTTTGCCATAATGGCAGCATCCATTCTAAATGATGAAAAAATCAACACGAATGGCATGAACTTAGGTCAAATCAACCAAGCCAACAATGAGCTTTTCGGGATGGCTCTTATGCTTGCTGAATTCTCAGCATCTGCAGCTCAAATATTAGGATTAAGATTTGTTGATAAAAACGTAGAGAAAGGAAAGACTTATTTTTATACTGCTAATATCACTGGAAATGAAAATATTAAAACGAACGCACAAATATTAAATGAAATTATAGAACAAAGAGCTCCATATCTGTTTCAGGTGGATACAGGTGACGGTTTTCTGAAATTAAAATGGAGTAAAGAATATAACAGGAGACATTTCTCTAATTATTGGATAGAAAGATCAGTGGATAATAAAACTTTTTATCCAATTCTCCAGAAACCTCTGGTTATGTTTGAGACAGAACTATCAGAGAATTTCACGACCTATGAATATATTGACTCCTTCAACCTTTTCAATGATCAGATATATTACTACAAAATTTATGGCGGAACTGCCTTTGCTGAATATAGCAAACCTGCCCTTGCCAGTGGAATGCCTAAAGACTTGAACCCTCCGGCTCCACCGACACAATTTGAAGTGAAATATGATAAAGATTTAAAAGAATTTCAAATCGATTGGAATTTTGATTTGGATCTTTTAGCTGAAGACTTCGATCATTTTCAAATCATGCATTCCCGAACTGCTTCAGGCCCTTTTACGCCCATAAGTTCAGCACTTGATTTAAGCGAAGCCGGATATGAGTATAAATTTAAAGGAGATTGGAATGAAATGAATGAGGGCAAGCATTATTTTGCAATGAATGTGTATGATGATCATGGAAATTATAGTACCTCCTTTACGGTATTGGCTAATGTTCCTGATTTTACAAATCCTCAAACGCCAGAAAATTTTTCCGGATACATCGATTCTATGGGTATCGTTCGATTAAAATGGAATAGAAGTCGTTCAAAGGATGCTAATGGGTATTGGTTGTATTGGTCGCATACGCCTGATGGAGAATTTTCTTTAGTTAAACAAGAAATGATTTCGGATACAAATTACATCTACTACATTCCAGAAAAGTCTTTGAATAAATATATTTATTATGCCTTGCGTGCAGAGGACTTTGCCTATAACAGGAGTGCTTCCTCAGACATTTTGAAAGTCAAGCGTCTGGATAAAATTGCGCCTATTCCACCTTCTATTTTAAAAGTATATAATGATTCATTGAATTTGGTATTGGATATTAAACATAGTCCAAGTGAAGACTGTATCAAACATTATATCTATCGGCGCCAAGCAAATAGTTCGGATACCAGTTGGCAGTTATTGGATTCTATAAAAACAGAAACATTATATAAAGATCGAGTCACAGAAGTTGGGAAAACATATTATTACAAAGTTTTAGCAGTCGATGACTCTGGAAATAAAAGTGAATTATCTGCATTAAAGCAAGCAACGCTTTTATTTCCTAAAGAAGAATTAGTAGTTAAAAATCTAAAAATCAAACAAAATAATAAATCCGGAATAGAATTAACATGGGATTTTGAATTACCAAAAAAGTTAAAAGATAAAAAATATACCTACGAAATCTTCAAATCTTCCGGATCTGAAAGCGTGCATTTTTATAAAACGCTTACAAAGGATGAACTTCTTTTTAAAGATGAGAACTTAAAACAGCAAAGTTTATACAATTATGCTGTTAGAATCCATTTTGAAGATGGAATTTCAGGATCCTTAAGTAAAACAAAATCCATTCTAGTAAAATAGTTCAATAACTTGAATCATGACTAATCTAAAAATATATCAAAAACAATTATTTATAATGTGTGCTTTCTTGTCCATATTAAGTGCACATGCCCAAACCTTTGTACCTGTCAATGTTACAGGATTCAATCACGATTTGATTGCGAACGGATCCGGTGGAACCAACCGGGCTGCAGCTACTACAACGACAATTTTTGATAATTTTAATCTTGGTGGAGACAATGTCATGTATTCAAAAGATTTTAGAGGAAATAATAATCTAAATACGGCTCCGCCCTATGGCCTACCAATTGACAGAACAATTTTAAGTGTTAATCTTAATGGGGCCAGGTATACATTGGCTCATTATGATTCATTAAATGCTTTGGTACTCAAAACAAATGGAAGTTCGGGAACCTTGAGACTTGAAACGCCAGGGGTATTTTCAAAAATTGCATTCCTAGGATCTAGTGCTGAGGGTTCTTCCTCATTTAACGTTACATTGAATTTTAGCGACGGAACCAACACCAATGCAAGTTTTTCTGTACCGGATTGGTACGATGGCCCTAATTTCGCAATTAAAGGAATTGGGAGGGTGACCAGAACCACCATCGGTTCGCAATTACCCGATGTATTTTCTGGCAATGCTGAAAATCCGAGGTTATATGATAACCAAATTACTTTGAACGCACCATTCACTACAAAAATATTAACAAGCATTACGTTTTCGAAAACTTCCAGCGCAGGTAGTACTGCTATTCTTGCGATCAATGGTATAACAGCAGTCAATGCACCCGCTGCACCAATTGCATCCGCCGCAACTAATATAACTTTTCCATCCTTTACCGCAAACTGGCAAGCCTCTTCAGGAGCAACAGCCTATATACTGGATGTATCTGCCAGTCCTACTTTTAGCACACTTTTGCCCAACTATAACAATCGTAACCTAGGGAATGTCCTAAGTTTTAATGTGACAGGACTTGTGAGCAGCCAGACCTATTATTATCGTGTGCGAGCTTCCAATGTCTCTGGAATCAGTCCCAGTAGCAATACTATAAATGTACCTTTTCCCGACTGTCCTCCGGGGGACTATACAGCATTCACTCAAGGCCAGGTGGATAGTTTTTTATTGCTCTATCCAAATTGCAAACAAATTTCCGGCAATTTAAATTTTGCAGATAATTCCAATATTACGAATTTAAACGGTTTTAAAAATATTGAGAAAGTAACAAGCCAACTCAATATCGTTCGTAATGCCGCATTAACCAGTCTCGATGGTCTTCAAAATTTAATATCTGTCGGAGGAAATTTGTGGATACAAGGCAACGCTTTGGTTTCCAGGATCAACAATTTTAATAAGTTGACTTCTTGTGGTGTATTATTTATATCTGATAATAAAGCACTGGTTGAGATTAGCGGTTTTAATGCTTTAAGTCAATTTCCTCAAACTATAATAGAGCTAAATGGGAAACTTAGTTTAATAAATATTGTCAGTCCGGTTAATCAAATCAATGGAAATCTGAATATCAATAATAATAGTAGCCTTAAATCAATAGCTGCTTTCGGCAACGTGCCTAATATAAACGGGAGTTTAATTATTACTAATAATGATTCTCTGCAAAATTTAAATGCTTTTTCTCAATTGACTTCTGTTACTGAATTGTCGATACAGAATAATGCTACACTTACAAACCTGGATGCACTCACCAAACTCAATACGCTTAATGGCAGTATACAGATTGCTGGTAATGCAAAGCTGATAAGCATCTTTGGATTAAGCAATATCCCTTCAAGCAATATCAAAAATACCGGACTTTTTATTCAGTTCAATCCATTGCTCTCCATTTGTGATTTGCCGAATATTTGTGAATACCTTCAAGGCTCCGGCCCACGCACAATTACAGGAAATGCTACAGGTTGTGAATCTGAACAAAACGTCAAAAATGCCTGTGCGCCTCCTGTTTCACCTGTTGCTCTCCCTGCTACAAATGTTGTTTTCCCCGGCTTTACAGCCAACTGGCAAAGTTCAGCCGGAGCTACAGAGTATTTTTTGGATGTTTCCACAAACGCAACATTCGCTACCAATCTTCCGGCATATAATAATAGGAACGTTGGCAATGTGACCAGCTTTGCAGTTACAGGTTTATCCACCAACACAACACATTATTACAGAATTCGCGCAGGCAAATCATCCGGAACAAGCCCCAATAGTAATACCATCTCTGTGTCGTTTGCACAATGCCCACCAGGAGATGTTAATGTCAACACACAAGCACAGGTCGACAACTTTAAAATACTCTACCCTAATTGTATTCAGATCTCTGGAAACCTAAACATCACCGATAATTCAAACATTACCAATTTGAATGGTTTTAGCAATCTTGAAAATGTAACTGGTCAAATAAATATCGTACGCAATTCTGCGCTTACTAATCTGGATGGACTTCTGAATATAAAATCAGTGGGTGGGAATTTTTGGATTGCAGATAATTCATCCATTACTAAAATTAATAGATTCAATAAATTAACTTCCTTTGGTCAAATGTACATTGGAGAGAATAAGGAGTTAACTGAAATTTCAGGATACACTTCCCTGACCACTTTGCCAAATGTGACAATTCAAAATAATGATAAATTGAATCAGATAAATATAACAAGTACATTGACTCAAATTAACGGATCAATAAGTATAATTAATAATCCACAGCTCCAATCCCTAAATGCTTTGGGTAATGCCCCAAGAATTAACGGAATTCTTACTATTCAAAACAATACTTTATTATCCAATCTCACAGCACTTTCTCAGCTCACTTCTGTAAATGAAATTATTATAAAAGATAATCCTAACTTGATAAACTTGGATGCATTATCTAAAGTAAATGCACTCAATGGAAGTCTTCAAATCATTGGCAATATTAAATTGAACTCAATATCTGGATTGATTAATATACCAGCAACTTCTATTAAGGGAACCGGGCTAACGATTCAAAATAATACAACACTCGCCATCTGTGATCTCCCTAACATATGTACATACCTAGATGGTTCAGGTCAAAGATCCATTTTCGGAAATGCACCGGGCTGCAATGCAGAACAAGCTGTTAAAGATGCCTGTAATGCTTCGTCCAGACCTGAAATACCCGTCGCATTACCGGCTACTAATCTGACTGCTTCCGGATTTACAGCAAACTGGCAGCCATCTGCCCGAGCGAGCTTCTATTTTATTGACGTTTCAACCAGTGCTTCTTTCAATACAACCTTACCGACTTACACCGATCTGAACGCAGGCAATAATCTTAGTGTTATGGTTTCTGGATTAACTGGCAACCAAACTTATTACTATCGCATCAGAGCTGGGAATAATAAGGGCATCAGTCAAAACAGCAATACGATCTCTGTTTCACTAACTGCTTGTTTTGTTACCATACCAGATGCTAACTTTAAAAACTACTTACTTGGAAACACTGCTATCAATGCCAATGGAAATACTGAAATAGAATGCTCAGAAGCGGAATCATATGACAAATCTATCGATTGTATTAATCGTAATATTTCTGATCTCACCGGAATAGAATCGTTTATTAATGTTTCTGAAATCAATTGCAGTAATAATTTACTGACAAATTTAGACCTGGGTCAAAACGCAAAATTGGAGAAACTAAATTGTTCAAACAATAAACTGTCTCGACTCAACTTAAGTGCAAATCCAAAATTAAAAGAAGTGTTATGCTTTAAAAATCAAATAAACCAACTTACAGTTAATTCAAATTTATCTTTAGAAGCGATTGGGTGTAATGACAATAATTTACAAATCCTGGATTTTAACAAGAACAACAGTCTGACGAAGATTTGGTGTTATAATAACAAATTGTTGACTCTAAATCTTGCCAACGGCATAAATGAAGACATAACCATTATCGAAGCACTTAATAATCCTGACTTGAGCTGTATTCAGGTAGATGATAAAAATTATAGTGATATGAACTGGCGAAGCGGCAGCTTTAAGTTTGATACACAACATAATTTTAGCGAAAAATGCGCACCTTGCAATGACCCCTTGATTGTATTTATATCCAACTTTTTGGTATCTGGTTTTGCTTGCGTCGGAGACAGCATAAGGCTCATTGAATATGGATCATTTATGGACTCCGTAACAACCATGGTGTTTTCCTGGAACTTTGGAAATAAAGGCAATTCCTCCGATAGAGATCCTATTGTTGTTTACGATAAACCCGGAGTATATAATATAGAATTGAATTTAAAAAGTGAGGATTGTGAAGCAAGAATCAGTAAGCAAATTGAAATATTAAGTTGCATCAAGGATGGTACATCAACGTTACAATTTGCAAATCTATACCCAAATCCAAGTATGGGCCCTTTACAATTAAATGTAAATTTACCATTTGTGAGTGAGCTTTCCTTTAATCTATTTGATTCACAAGGCAAACCTGTTTTATCGAAATTTTTTGCAGATGCAAAATCATTTTCAGAAGAAATTCCAAAATTTATTTCAGGAATTTACTACGCTGAAATTATTTATTTGGGTGGAACGGAAAGATTTAAAATCATTTTCTATTAATAAGCTTATTTTAAAGCAACATATTATAACCTTCCGCTGGGTTGAAAACTAAAAAAAGAAATATTGCATATTTTATTTATAAATTATTCATGGCAACGTTATTTTGATTAATTTAATTAAAGAGCATATTGTACAATAAAATATAAATCAAAGTACCAAAGGATATACTTATTAATTTTGTATTTATCAACTATCGTGAAAAAAAGGATTCATTTAAAATTGGTTGTATGTATTTTAATAGGAATCCTATTTACACTATCCAATGCAACAGGACAATCTTGTGATAAAGCATGGCTTAAAAATGCCAGAATCCATCTGGACAAGCTCATACTGTCCTACAATCCGGTAAGTGCTTTAACATTTGCTGATTCCATAAAATCTAGAATTGAAACAGAGAGGGTCACACAATGTGCGGATGCACTCTGGATTTTATATAATCGTGGAGAGGTACTTGAATTACATTATAGGTTTCAAGAAGCTTTAGAGAATTACTACTCCCTCATCGCAGTAGCAAAATCCAAATTTAACTATGAACTTATGGCTTCTTGTCATGTTTCCATTGCCAGATGTATGGAAACAATAGGCAGAAAGGCTGATTGCATTAGACATCTTCTCATCGCAAAGGATTTAATTGAGACGAATAAACTAGACTTGTTATACAGTTATTACTGGGTCAGATATGCCAGTTACCAAAGGATATATGGTTCTAAAGATTCATGTCTCTATTTTGCAAAATTAGCATTACAGGATAGTGAAAAAAATAAAAATACACGTCAAGCAGTAGATGCATACATGTTAATGGGTATGGCTGAACAAAACATGGATAGTTCGGTCCAATATTTTTGGAAAGCTAAAAACTATTTCATTAACCATAAAAATTACGATGGTGCTTCATATATGGCAAGAAGCATTTATTCTTCCATTAAAAAATATAATCTTAAAGCACCAGCAGGCAACTGGTTTGATACCCTTGCCGTTTATTTAAGTCAGATAAAAGAGCACAACAAGTCATACCATATTCTTATGGCGACTTTTTATGATGAAAGAAGTAAAATATTTAAAAGTAAAAATCAATTGGACTCTGCACTTTTTTACTTAAATCTTAGCCAAGAACACTTAAAGTCGCAAAACACTGAAGTGAATCATTCAGAAATTTCACAATCGGAATTGGATTTTCTAATCAGTTCTGAGAAAAGGAAGGCAGATAATTTATTGAAAGAAAGCAATAATCAGAAAATTGCACTATGGATATTAATTTTGGGGATAATTGTTATACTCGTTGTTTTATATAATAATCATTTAAAAAGATTAAAAATTGAACAGCAACAAAAATACATATTGGAGCAAAACAATCAATTGAATAAATATTTGGAGCACCAACAGTTATTACTTTCAGAAGTGCATCACAGGGTGAAGAACAATCTACAACTTGTAATTAGTCTTCTTACTCTTCATTACAATAAAATAAAAAACAAAACAGACTTTCATTATCTGGAAGAAATTGCAAATAAAATTAGAAGCATCGCCTTGATCCATGAACATTTGTATAATTCTGGTGAATTTGAAAGAATTGAATTGAGCTCTTATGTAAAAGAGTTGTTAGAACACTATTTGGCTTTACATACCAGCGCCCAAACGTTTGAGTATCGTTTGGAGGCAGATTCCCCCATCTATCTAAACTTGGAAACTACCATGCCCATCGGAATTATATGCACAGAACTTATAAGCAACTCTCTCAAATATGCCCGAAGAGAAGATGCAGGCTTGTTGTTAGAGTTTAAACTCAGTACTTTAGAAAACAAATATATTCTAAAGTATCAGGATAATGGCAAGGTCAATTCTGTCATAAGCAACAAAAACGAAGGAATGGGAATCTTGCTAATCGAGAGTATGGTTAGACAATTACAGGCTCAAAGTTCTTCGTCCGCTATTGGAACAGCATCATTCAATTTAATATTTCAGGAAAAAAAGATATCCCAGGTATAGTATGAAGAGTTTAAATATACTGATTGTAGAAGATGAGATTCTTATTGCAGAAACCATCAAATTGTATTTGCAGGAAGCAAATCATAAAGTATGTACCATTTGCATTTCCTATGACGAGGCCATTACAGCTTTTCACTTGCATTCACCGGATCTAGTGTTATTAGACATAAGGTTGTTTGGGGAAAAATCCGGTATCGATGTGGCAAATTACCTGAAGTCCATAGAGCCAAAATCACTATACATTTTTCTCACTTCACAACATGATAAAAGAATACTGGATTTAGCCTTAAAAACTATCCCTTACGGTTACATTGCAAAACCATTACAAAAAGAAACACTGTGGACAAGTATTGAAGCCGCGTACCAGTTATTTACATTTCATTATAAAGAGCCTGAAAAAATAGAGATTTCAGATGGCAAAGAGAATTACAAGCTAAATGTAAATGAAATACTGTACATCCAAGCAGACCATGTTTATTCTCATATTTTCCTGGAGAAAGATAAAAAATTAATTATTCGAAAAGCAATACAATATTTACACGATTTGTTAAGTCCTACCCTATTTGTCAGATGCCACCGAAGTTTTATCATAAATACAGAATTTGTCAAAAAATGGAACCGTGAAGTGGTGGAAATGAGTAACGGAACCATAATACCAATAAGCAAATCCTATAAAGAAATTACAAATAACAAGCTTAAGGATTAATAATTGGTGGCACCCTGACTAAACAAATTAGAAAAACTGTTGTCATCTTTTAGAAAACTATGACTTCTTGTAGGATTAAAATGATTTAACTATAGATCTTACACTCAGAATATAAACTTGTTCTGCATTAAAATAAAGTGCTTTTTGTAGCAGATAAAACAGCTTACTCGTATCCACTTTTTATCACTGTCAACAGTAATTTAAACCGCCCATTCGGTTCTGTTTGACTTGATTTATGTGCAGGGATAAGTATTCCATCACCAGTCTGTAGCTTAGTAACCTTGCCATCAATTTGTATAACTGCACTCCCATCAAACACCTGTGCGTAAGTGTCATAAGGAGAAATTTTTTCATGGAGTCCTTCTCCGCTATCAAAAGATAGAGCATTAATTGAACCGGTTATCTTCTTCATAATTGATCTGTTGACCACTGAATTATGTTCGTACTCAATTAGTTCGACAATAATGTGTGCAGTTCCCTGTTGAATATTGCCATCACTGCTTGGTAAACCTTCAAGTTTCTTAGTATCCATCGCCTTAAATTTAAATATGTAAATCCCGACTTCCTATATAAGTCTTCCAGCTCATTCTGTAGAAATCAAAATTACGTAGTTAAATTCAGATATGATTATATCTAAAAACCTAAAAGTTGTATGATTCACACATCTGTAGGTAAGGTCTAAAGGATTGAGATGTTTTAGCAGAAAAACAAAAAAAGATGAATTCCCCTATCCTACTCATTAACCTAAACATTCCAATAGTTAATCTGATAAGGGTAGCAAAACTGCCAGTTTGATGTAAATTTTAAAGGGAGCATCTCAATTGGTCGTGTTCATTTGCAAAATATAAAAAGATTAAATTGTAAATGCATGATGGCTTTTTAGAATACTTATTGTCTACATTCACAAAATACCCTAATTTTACATATATAAAATATAAAACGGAGTAATTATTTAATCATAAAAGATAAGTTTTTTGTGATCAACACAAATTATAATTATAGTTTAAGATAAGTGAAAAATTATTCCAATTCAATAAAAAACATCGTTTGAAAAATCCAATAGAAACAATATTAATTACAGGCGCAAGGGCACCGATAGCACTGGAGTTGGCTCGTAGTTTTTATAATCATGGACATAAGGTAATAATGGCTGATTCTCAACATTTAACCATTGCAAGATGGTCTAATAGCGTTGCAAAATATTTTGTCATTTTTTCACCCAGGCATAACACAAATTTATTTATAAAGGATATACAAAGAATCATACAAAACGAACATGTAACGCATTTCATACCTACTTGTGAAGAAGCTATTTATATTTCTGCACACAAAGATAATTTTAAATGCAAAGTATGGACATGTGACAAAGATTTAATTCTATCCCTACACAATAAGTTCTCTTTTTCTAACTACAATAACAATCCATTTCCAGTACCAAAAACAAGCCTGGTTTCAGATTTTCGCGACTGGAAAAATAGTTTGCAATATGTGTTTAAACCTTGCTATTCAAGGTTTGCCTCTTCTGTAATTATCAATAAAAAATTAGATAGTCAGTATTTTAAAGAAGAAGATAAAGAAAAATGGATAGCACAAAATAAAATCGATGGATTAGAAATTTGCACCTACTCTATTTGGGATCATGGCCAATTAAAAGCGTATGCAGCATATCATCCACTATTCAAAGCAGGAAAAGGAGCAGGAGTTTATTTTGAACCCATAAAAAATGATCTGATTTATGGATATGTTAAAGAAATTGGGAAACAAATTCAATATACCGGACAACTGTGTTTTGATGTAATAATAGATAAATTTCAGATCCCTTACTTCATCGAATGTAACCCCAGAGGAACCAGCGGTGCACATTTAATTGGCGATCAACTGGCTGAGGCATTTTTAGGAAACAGTACATATATTTATGAAGACAAGCAAGAATTTTCCATAAAATATGCCATGGCCATATTACATTTTAAATCATTTTTCAAAAAACGAGTTAGAAATTCAAAAGATATCATTTTTAGAAGTAATGATTTAAAACCATTTTTTCTTCAGATTTTTAGCCTTATAGAAATTACTTTCCTTAAATTAACGAAACGAATTTCCTGGCTGGAAGCAACAACAGGAGATATAGAATGGAATAGCGATGAAATGTGACTGGGTAAATTGGCATGAAATACCGGATGGACTGCATAAATCGTTTGCTGAATTGTTTTCGTCCAATAAATCAAATGAAATAATTTCCAATGTATTTACTGAGGTAAAAATGCTTAAGGTCAACAAAGACCTATATTTTCCTGTTACCATTAACAATGTCGAATTAAAAAATTCTTTTGTATGTTCACCCTATACCGCCTACGCATTATACGCTAAGGAAGAGATTACCCACAAAGTAACTAATAGAACTCTAATATTCCTTTTACAGCAACTCGTAAAAATATTAGATTCATTTCTCAAGATTGGAAACATAGACAGGAATGTCCATATCCAAAATTTCTTGTTGTCCACAAATCCATATCCAGAGTGGAATGGTAAAGAGATTTCTAATATAACCGATTTTGTTACGCAAGAGTACCCTCGACATGCCATAATTTTCAGATCACTTAACGTATATCAACACCAACATTTGATCAACGAATTTGAAGCTAAAGGATACCATAAAATTGGAAGCAGGCAAGTTTATATTTTTGATTCAGATATTCAATCCTGGTACAGACACCAAAATAACAAACACGATAAGCGCATCATTAAAAAGAATCAATTAATTTATGTCCCTCATGAAAATATGTATATATACTTAGCTCAAGCTCTGGAATTATACAACAAGTTATATTTAATAAAATACTCCGTATTTAATCCGCAATATACACTCAGCTATTTCCAGGCATGTCATAAAAATAATATTATCCATTTTCAGGGTTATGTGGACAGCAATGGAAAATTAAAAGCCTTTTCAGGATTATTTATTTTGGGAAATACAATCACTTCACCGCTTGTTGGATACGACACAGATGCCCCCCAAACAGAAGGGTTGTATATTCATGCCATTCATTTAATCATGCAATACAAGTTTAAGCACGGCTTGCTACTGAATTTAAGTTCGGGCGCACCTAAATTTAAACGATTAAGAGGTGGTATGCCAGCCATTGAATATTCAGTAGTTTACACAAAAAACTTACCTTTTAAGCGCAGAATAATCTGGACCATTTTACAATTTATTTCTAACCAAATTGGTGTACCTTTAATGAATAAATATGAACTTTAGTTTATATACACCCGTTGCCTTCTCACAAAACCTCTTACTGAATAAACCTAAAAGGGTATTCTATCAGAATCTAGCAGTTGTATTGATAAGAACAACTAAAGGTGTTTTCGCCTACGAAGATTTTTGTCCGCACCGTGGCTTGGCGCTGTCTGAAGGCCGGGTTGTGGATGGTCAAATCCAATGCAAGTATCATGGTTGGCGCTTTAGATGTGAAAATGGGGATGTCGAATTCGTTCCTGTTAAAAATTTGTCAGCAAAATGCAAGTTAAAATCTTTTTTTGCGCTGGAATCCTACCAGTTAATTTGGCTGAGTCCTTCAATCAAAGCTGTACTTCCAGAATTATCCAATAGTTTTCCTTCTATAACCCTTTGTGGAACCATTAAGGCCAAACAAATTCATACCTTGGAAAACTTTTTAGAAGGAAGTCACACACATTATGTACATGATGGATTGATTCGTTCGCAGAATAAAAAACGGTATCCTATAAAAGCAAAGATTATTAAAATGGATTTTGGATTTAGAGTCCACTACGAAAGTGAACCAGCAAAAGGATTTTTAACTAAAATGTTACCAAAACGACTTCAGCAATTAAACGCAGTATCCACCTACATACACCCTGGTATTGCCGTGCTCGAATTTTTTAATCCGCTACAACAAATGGTATCCAGATTTGAGGCCATACTCATTCAAAAAAATCAGGAAGTAAAATACTTTGCACGTATTTTTTTAAACCTTGGCTGGTTAACTCCTATCTTTACCCCTCTGGCTAAAATATTTTTTAAAAAAATTATTGATCAGGATAAAAGAATATTAGAGCTACAGGAGCAAAACTTGATCGGTTTTAAAAACAGAACTTTTTTCATAGATGAAACAGACATGGTAGGTAAATACCTTTATGCATGGAATCAGGAACAAATTGACCATTTACCAAACGAAGTAATATTTAACGTATTTTGGTAACATGAAAAGATGTATTTTAGTAACCGGAGCTGCTGGGTTTTTAGGAGGGCGTACTGCTAAATTTTTAGCAGAATATTTTGGGGAATACCAAATTGTTGCTACATCCCGCAGAGATACCAGGGCATTGGAATTCATCAATCACAATTGCCATTTTGTACCAGGGGATCTATGCAATTTTGAATTTTGCGAATCTGTATTAAAGCATACAGAGATCGTCATTCATTGTGCGGCCTTGTCTGCACCTTTTGGTCCTTATGAATCTTTTTACCAATCAAATTACATTGCCACCAAAACATTATTAGAAGCGAGTATTAAGAACAAAGTAAAGCGATTCATCTTTATCTCCACACCAAGCATCTATTTTAATTATTCGGATAGATTTAATGTACGAGAATCAGATTTATTACCAGAAAAAATGGTAAATCACTATGCCCAAACTAAATTGTTGGCCGAAAATATAGTACTGCAAAATAACGGAAAAGTGATAGACACAATGGCCTTGAGACCACGAGCCATAATAGGTGCGGAAGACACTGTGATTTTTCCAAGAATGCTGGAGGCCTATCATAAAGGAAAGTTAAAAATAGTTGGAGACGGTAAAAACATATGTGACTTCACCTGTGTACGAAATGTCATGGAAGCCATAGTTTGTGGGATAAAAGCCCCACAATCCGCGTTTGGTGAGGCCTATAACATAACCGATGGGGAAGCTGTTCATTTTTGGGAGGCACTGAACTTTGCTTTAAAGTCTCTGGACCTTAAACCTCCAACCCAAAGAATACCAAAACAACTCGCCCTACTGGTCGCGGGATTTATGGAATACAAAGCCCATATCATGAATGAAACGAAGGAACCCCCTTTGACTAAATATAGCGTCGGAATTCTTGCCAACCATTTCACCATGGACATTTCGAAAGCAAGAACAAATCTAAATTACAAACCGGTGATGAAGACATTTGAAGGTATCCAAGAATATATTTTATGGCACAAAACGCAACAGTAAGTATTCAACTATTTGCTTCCGGATATTGCGAAGCACATGCGTATGTGGTTAATCCATTGGAAGGCAAAAGAAAAACTTCCTTTTATGCGGTTTGGGCATTAATTCATATTCCGCATATAGGTTATGTACTATTTGATACTGGTTATAGCGAAGCTTTTCAGCTGGCCACAAAATACTTTCCGGAAAGATTTTATCGATGGGCCACACCAATCCAATTAGAATCCTCAGAAACAGCCAAATCCATTATTGAAAGCCAAAATATTCAAATAAAGGAAATTAAATATATTATCATCTCTCATTTTCATGCAGATCATATTGCCGGTTTGAAAGATTTTCCTGATGCAAAATTTATTTGCAGCAAATCCGCTTACGAACAAGTAATGAATTTGCATGGAATTAAGGCGGTAAGCAAAGGAATTTTGCACAAGTTGATACCTGATAATTTCAATTTAAGGGTGCAGTTTATCGAAGACTTCGCTGATGTAGTTTCCATAAATGAATTTGGAATGACTGTCTTTGAATTATTTGGCATAAATGAATATAAACTTGTATTGTTACCTGGTCATGCAAAAGGAATGTTGGGGTTTATCTATATTAAAGAAAATGAATCCATTCTGTATGCCACTGACGCATCGTGGAGTTACGATACCTATTCCAGAGGTATTTTACCTATGCAAATCGTGAAGTTGTTTTTTGATTCCTGGAGTGATTTTGTGGAAACTCAACAAAAAATAAGAGCATTTGAATTGTCTAACCAGCATTGCACGATCTTATTCACTCATTGCAAACAAACCTTAGCCCTTATTGCCAATGTTCTTTAAAATTAAAATATTAAAATATTGGTTGATTATACTTTTGTCTCCCAAGCATAAATCCAGGGCAGCTCTTGAAGCCTTCCAAGCCAAACGAATGAATTCATTTGCCAGGAAAACACTCATTAAATCCCCTTTTTATCAACCTTATTTCACCAATAAAATAATCAATTGGAATGCAGTCCCTTTTATTACAAAAACAGAATTCATGGATTCTTTCAATGAAATCAATACAACAGGGGTAAAATTGGATGAAGCCATGCAGGTAGCTCTAAAAGCAGAACATTCCAGAGATTTTACCAGTAAAATCAATGAAATAACCGTTGGTTTATCTACAGGAACAAGTGGTAAGCGAGGCTTATTTTTAGTATCCGAAGACGAAAGGGCACATTGGGCAGCACTGGTGATGAAAAGAGTAATTAAACCAAAACTATTTAAAAAACAAAAAGTAGCGTTTTTCCTAAGGGCAAATAGCAATCTATATTCTTCTGTTGCTTCCAGCTTGTTTGAGTTTAAATACTTCGATATTTTTAATCCAATAAACATGCTATTGGATGAATTAAATTTATTCCAGCCGCATGTATTGGCAGCACAACCATCCGTACTGATAGATATAGCTGAGGCACAACTAAAACAAACCATCCATATTGAACCATTTAAAATAATTTCATTTGCAGAAGTATTACATCAAAATGACAAGGAAAATATAGAGACTATTTTTCGCATCAAAATTACTGAGGTATATCAATGCACCGAAGGTTTCTTAGGCGTTAGCTGTGCAAAGGGCACCATGCACTTAAATGAGGATTTCATTCACTTTGGTAAGGACTGGGTGGATGAAAATAAATTTCACCCAATTGTAACTGATTTCTCAAGACATTGCCAGCCCGTAGTGAAATACAAGATGAATGATCTTTTACAAATTAAAATGTCTGCATGCGAATGTGGTTCAAAACATTTGGCCATAGAAAAAATAATTGGAAGAGATGATGATGTACTCATAATTAATCATATAAAAGTTTACCCGGATTTGGTGACTCGAAAAATTGCTATGCATACAGACAGTTTTCAAAAATACACCATCACACAAATGAGTTCAAACGAACTACAAATTGAAATTGACTGCCCAGAAAAAAAATGGATAGACACTAAAAATATATTCGAATCCGTATTAAATAATTTATTTAATGAATTAGGCATTAAGGATGTTGAATATCAATTCTACAATAAACCAATACATAGTCCCGGAAACAAAATAAGAAAAATAAAGCGGTTGAATTATTAAAATAAACATACTTGCGATTGAAAAATATCTTCCAAAAAATATCCTAACTTCCGAAAGCTTAGATAAATTATCAAATGGAAGAAAAGGAAGAATTGAAAAGAATACGGGGGTGCGTTTTCGCCATCATATATCTGACCAGGAGAACGTCTGTGAAATGGGAGCCATTGCCTTGCAAAAAGCTTTGACCAAATCCAATACCAAAGCAGAGGATATCGACTTGTTGATATATTGTGGTGCTTCGTACGACTATCCGGTTCCACATAATTCGGTAATCATTAAATCAAAAATAGCTAACGATAAGATTAACTTTCCCTGCTTTGATGTGGATTCAACCTGTCTAAGTTTTTTAAATGCCTTAGACATTGGGCAGTTATATTTGCAATCAGGAAGATATCACCGAATCGCTTTAGTTTGTTCTGAAGTCTCCTCAAAAGCCCTCTCACCGCATGATGAAAAAGTTTTTGGTTTATTTGGTGACGCCGCTGTAGCAATAATTATCGAATCTTCAGATCTCCATGGGTATATTCCCAAATTTATACACTTCACCAATTATCCTTCCGGTGCAATGTTAGCGCATGTACCTATTGGCGGTGCCTTAAACCGGGGAATAAACACACCTCATGCAGACTTAGGCTATTACTTTAAAATGGATGGCAGAAAACTGATATTCCTAACCATTAAACATCTGGACGAATTGGTCGCTAAAATCGAACAAAGTGTCCAGTGCAAAATAACTGATTTTGATTTCATCATTACACACCAAACAAGCAAATACGGAAATGAATATTTTCTAGATCACTTCAAGCTTGATCAAAATAAAGTATTGGAAACCCTATCGATATACGGAAATTGCATTTCTGCTTCCATTCCACTTGGTTTGGAACAATTGATAAACGGTAAACTATCACTCGTGAACAAAAAAATATTGCTACTTGGTTCAGGAGCCGGTTTGAGCTTAGGGACAATAGTTTTAGAATTTTGACAAATTTAAATTTCCAAATTGATAAACTAAGATATAAAAACATGACGCTGGAAAGAATAATGGAATGGCCACCGGAACGAAAAAAAAACTCAATAAAAAATGGTTGAATTATACTATTATAACTTCCTGTTTGGCCATAAAGAAATGGTTGGATGCTAACCCTTAATTTAGAAATAGTATGGTATTTTATATTGAAAAAATTAAAATCGAACTAAGTGAAAACATTCATGGCATTCATTTA
The DNA here is from genome assembly GCA_016713905.1 of Candidatus Vicinibacter proximus. Taxonomy (NCBI): domain Bacteria; kingdom Pseudomonadati; phylum Bacteroidota; class Saprospiria; order Saprospirales; family Saprospiraceae; genus Candidatus Vicinibacter; species Candidatus Vicinibacter proximus. The sequence goes on along the minus strand of JADJOE010000003.1, from coordinate 450,390 downwards.
ACTACAGAATTCCAGAATTATCCTCTCCCTGGTCAAACCATTGAGGAAACCATAAAGACCGTAACTCAAAATTTTAAGATTGTTCATGATCATTTTTCAAAATCAGCAAAAGATAAGATTGATGCTGATGATTTCAACGAAGTCTGTTTAAGAATTGTACTTTATTATTTTTATTTACATAATTCCTGGAGAACAACGAATAGCAAATTTGAAAAAATAGATTTAACATTTCAGACTAAATATTATAGCCATCCAAATACTTATGACATCCTTATTCAATTTTTCAAAAACAGGAACCCAAATGAATATATAGAAAAATGCAGTACCATACTCGATGTAACCATCGAATATTTAAAAAAATATGAATATGATCGGGATTATTTTTATAATTTATTCCGATAAAATAGGTCTTACCTGAATCCGAATGCAGCGCCAGAATTAGTCACATTCATAGGCTATAATTTTGATATCTTGAAGAAAAAATATTTCGCTTATTTGAAATTACACTAAATTTTTCCCATTTTTACCTTTTACTTTGACAAAATTGATCGTATATTTTAATAATTATTAAATGAAAAAAATCTACATTTTATTGGCATTATTTATGGGACTTAACACCTCTAATTATGGACAAAACCAAATAACTGAAGATTTTATCTATCCTCCAGTGGACAGTCTTGAAAATTCAGGAAATTGGTACAAATCCGGCATTGATTCCAAATACAATATTAAAGTTGTGGGTCCGGGACTTGAATACAAGGATTATGTGGGTTCAGGCAGAGGCAACTGTTGTCTTCTTACTAACTCCGGCAACGGAGATGTGCTTTATCATAATTTTAGCAAAGCTATTACCACGGGGTCAGCCTACTTATCTTTTATGTTTCGTATGGACAATTTACCGTCTTCGGTCACAAAAGGATATTGTATAGGATATAACCCCAACACCGGCGGCACGAATATTAATACTTCCCTGCACATCAACCGGCTTTCTGATACGACATTTAGCCTTGGTGTGCAGAAAACAATTAATGAAGATATTGACTATGTTAGCACTCTATTTAAAATCCAAAAAACTTACCTTATTGTACTCAAATACAGCTTTATTCCAGGCAGTGATAACGATGTATCCTCCTTATATGTTTTTGACAAAGAGGTTCCCGCTACTGAACCAAATATACCTATGGCTTCTACTGTGGATGGAGGCGATTATACAGGTCAAGGCAGTGTGGTCTTACTCAACAATTACGCTCAATCCGGACTTAATGGATGCTACATCCTACTGGATGGTATCAGGGTGGGTAACTCCTGGGCAAGTAGTGTGTTAAATCCAATAAGTTCAACACAATCTGTAGCCGAACCACCCAAACTCACAAGTTCGCATTACCCAAATCCCTTTCAAAGAATGACCACCATTAGCTATCAGATTCCATCAAAAGGTAATGTGCAAATTAATATTTATAATGAAACAGGTGAGTTATGTGCTGCTCTTCTCAATGAGGAACAAGAAAGCGGCACTCATGAAATAGAATGGAACGCGGATGGTTTTGTGGCTGGGATCTATCTATGTAAAATCAAATTCAACAGTATAGAAACCGTCCAAAAACTCTTTCTGGTAAAATAGAAATCAAGTCTGATAATTTAATTCTGAGGAGGCAGGCTAATTTATATGGGATTAAAATCAAAGATTTTAACAATCAATTTATTCTAATTCAATATATTATTACATGTTTGATCTATCCATTGATAAAATTTTTCGCTTAGAAATTATAAAGACGGTATTAACCGAGCGACAATAATAAACAAATTATCAGAATATTGAGATTTCCCAAATACGCGAAATAACCACGACAGGATTGGAGTTTCACCATAGTATTGGCTTTCTACAATGGAAAAATTTAATCTTTTTAACTTACTTTCCATATCCTTCAATGTACAAACATTTCTGACATATCTGTAATACTTAGGTCGTCCAATACATTGAAATGTTAGCGCCTCTATTTTCCTGTAAATACTTTGTTTGTTTGGTAATGAAAACAAAAAAAGACCATCCCTATTCATTATTTGCTTAATTAGGTCTAATGATGAGTCTAAATCTTCAATGTATTCCAGTACACTTGAGCAAATCACCATATCCGCTTTCTGATCCAGGTTCTTTCCTAAGGACTCAATATTACAATTCAGGAATTGTACATTTTTTGTACCTGTTTTCTCCATCTTTTCCTGGCATATTCTCAACATCTCTTTGCTTGCATCAATACCAATAACCTTATTATTCTTTTCCGCTGAATAGAAAGTGAATACCCCACTTCCACAACCTATGTCCAAAACACTTAAGCTAAGATTGCTATACTTATCAATAACATTAGTCCAAATTGCATACCGCTCTGTAAAATTCCTACTGGTTGAATATTTCTGATCAAAATTTCTGGCAATTTGTGTATGCCATTCAATTGCATTTTTTGCAGCCATATATAATTTCTCTATTTCGATGCCTAACTACTTAACAGACTACAATGATGCAACCGGTTTTTCGTCAAACTTTTGTTTATCGTGCTTTAAACTTATAAATTCCTGAAGACACAAGATAAATCTGAAAGAAAGAATGAAAGCTCCTTATGTTCATGAATGAAAAGAATTCCTCCAACCATCTTATATTTTCAGATGTGTAAAATTAGAACATTTTCTCAAATGAGCCTTCAGAAAGAATAATAATGATAACTTTGAATGAGACCAGTAGGTTTAAATCTGAGTTAACAATAATATTTAGAGATTAATCTCCAAACTACCCAACTCCTAAATAACAAACAAGACCTCCTTACAATGTATGTGATTTATTCAGAACAAAGATGTTGGTTCAAATTTTCAAAAATATTTAACTTTGTTTAAACAATACATAAATCTAAATCTAATGAAAATCTTAAAAACAGTTTCACTTATCCTTGTAATAATTATCGCATTGCCGCTGATTGTTGCCATATTTATACCAAGACAATACACAGTATCGGTGAGTGAAACCATCAACAAACCAAAAAAAGAAGTCTATGATTATTTAGTCATGTTAAAGAATCAGGAAGAGTTCAGCGAATGGGTAAAAGCAGATCCTAATCTTCACCCGGTAATCACAGGAGTTGATGGCACGGTCGGAGCCAAACAAAGTTGGAACAGCAAAGATGATAATGTGGGCGAAGGTGAACAAACCATTACTAAACTAACAGACGACAGAATAGATGTGGACATAAAATTCATCAGACCATTTGAAGGAAATGCAAAGGCTGCTAATATCTTTAAGGTCATTAATGAAAATCAAACCGAAGTTATTAGTGAGTTTTATGCCGATGAAAAATATCCATTGAACTTAATGTCGTATTTGTTTGGGCGGGGCATGATAAAAAATACGGAAATCAAAAATTTAAAGAACGTCAAACAGATTTTAGAAAAATAGAGCCACAATTATAATCAACAAACCATCCTGAATTTTAAGATTAATATGGTATAAATTGTGTACTGCACCGATGCAACAAAATAAGGTGATCTGCAGTCAGATTGCAATACGGTCCGGCATTCATTTTGTCTTACCGGACATCTTGATGATTAAATAATATTTAGCTTTGGACATGAAAGTAATCAGAAACCTGCATTTCATTCTTTGCTTTGTACTAGGGTATGGTAGTGCACAAAATGTGTACGATGCCAGACAATCCGTAATTCTGCAAGCAACCGTTCAGGAAAACCCTCCGGTGATTAGGCTCGATTGGGTTTTGGATACTGCTAATGGAGGTTACACTATTTGGCGCAAAGCCAAGGAAGAAAACTATTGGCGGGACAGCCTTGCTGTGCTTGGCTCTGGCAGCACTACCTGGTCTGACAGCACAGTGAGTCCGGAAAAAGGATATGAATACCAGGTCATCAAAAGTCTTCCAGCTTTTCCTTATGGAGATGGCAGTGCAAATTCAGGTGCTGGATACATCTATGCCGGAATTAAAATTCCACCTACTCACTTTTCTGGTATTTGTCTGATTGTAGTGGACGATACTTATAAAAATCTACTCACCGCTGAGATTAACCGCTTGCAGGATGATTTGGAAGCGGATGGCTGGAAGCCACAAGTAATTTTTGTCAATCGAAAAGATTCGGTCAGCATAGTAAAGTCAAGAATAAAATCATGGGCAATAAGTAATCCGGCTGATAACCAGGCACTCTTTCTGTTGGGACGCGTACCTGTACCCTATTCCGGCGAAATTGCTCCGGATGGTCACCACAGTGACCATAGAGGTGCCTGGCCTTGTGATGGCTATTATGCCGATCTGGATGGCCTCTGGACCGATCAGACGGTGAATATATCGAGTGCTGCCAGTTCCCGAAACTATAACAAGCCTGGAGATGGAAAATTTGATCAAAATGTAATTCCTTCTAGTGTTCGATTGCAAGTAGGTCGTGTTGATTTTTCCAACATGAGCAAATTTCCGGAATCAGAAGAGCAACTCTTGAGACGTTATTTGGACAAAGATCACGCCTGGCGAAGAGGAAAAATCAGTATCGAGGAAAGGGGGCTGGTAGACAATAATTTTCGGGACATTGAAGGCTTAGGACAGAGTGGCTGGATGAATTTCGCGCCTATGTTTGGGTTAGCAAATGTCAAAGACCTGCCTTATCATCAGACCCTTTCCAACCAATCTTACTTATGGTCTTATGGGTGTGGCGGTGGTGGACCAGAAAGTGCCTCTGACATCTCCAGCACAAGCAGTTTCGCAAAGGATTCTTTACTGAATATTTTCACTATGATGTTTGGTTCTTATTTTGGAGACTGGGATTATCCAAATAACTTTTTAAGAGCTGCCATTGCCTCGAGAACCTGCCTGGCCAGCACATGGGGTAATCGCCCGGTTTGGTTCTTACACCACATGGCAATGGGGGCACACATAGGATATTCTACACAAATGACGATGAACAATCGCGGCATTTACAAACCCAGATATTATGGCGGCTATGTGTCTACTGCACTCATGGGTGACCCCACCATCAAAATGCATGTCCATAGACCTGTAGAAAGCCTTACTGCAAGCCAGGATGGACTCAACATTCGTTTGGAGTGGGTGGATCCGGCCGGTTCGTCAGGTTATTTTATTTATAAGAAAACTGCCAATGACAGCACGTATAAATTACTAAATCCAATTCCGGTGAATGGTAATAACTACATAGACGCTTGCGCAGAAAAAGGATATGTTACCTACATGGTGCGCAGTACTTCCATCAAGACCAGTGGCAGTGGCAGTTATTCTATTTTAAGTGCAGGGGAAAGGGTTAGCATTAATAGTGAGCCTACCCCATTTTTTGCACAATCACAAATTGTCCATTCAGACCCCGCAAGGAATAATGGATCTATAAAAATATTTCCAAAGGGTGGATGTACTCCGTATCAATACATTTGGAACACCGGCCAAACTACAGAAGAAATTAAATCACTGGCTCCAGGAACATATTGTGTAACCATAACAGATTGCATGGGATGTTCAATTATACATTGTGCCACAGTAGACCTCAGTAGCAGTCTGGAATTATTACCTGGTATGGTGCATGCCATACTTTACCCAAATCCTGCACGTGATCATTTTGTTTTGCAATTGACATTTAGTGAATTACAGGACGTTCATTTATACCTTACCAATCTTCAAGGTAAAAAAATAGATGATCGTCATGAATCCGGAAAAGAAATAAATTTAAAGTGGAACACGCAAGCGCTTTCTCCTGGTCTTTACTGGTTGAACATTGTGAGCGCAAAGGGACATGTAACCATACCTTTTATCCATTTTTTGTAACCATTAATTTAATGATGTATTTATGAATCGTCAGGAATTAATCAATCAGTTTACCAAAAATCATCAGGAGTTCGTGGAATACGTACAGGACCTTTCCGATGAAAAACTGATGTTCAGCCCCTCAGAGAAGTGGAATGCAGGTCAACAATTAAACCATATTTATTTATGTCTGCTGCCCATAGAACAGGCATTGGCTTCCAAAGAATATATCCTAAATAAATTTGGTTTATCGGATCATTCCAGTCTCCCTTACGAGGAGATCGTAAAACATTATATAAATGCTTTGAACAAAGGAGGTAAAGCTCCGGATAGATTCGTACCGGAGACTTTTGATCTGCTCAACAGGCCATTATTGACCAGTAAACTATACGATCTTCTGCTTAAGATTGGACAACACTTTGAAAATTATTCTGAAGAGGAATTGGATTCTCTGGTTTTACCCCACCCATTACTTGGCAGGCTGACCATCAGAGAATTGTTTTATGTAATGACCGATCACGCTGTTCATCACCACAAACAAGTGATTAGAAATCTTGAGGAATTTCACGGTTAAGCTTTTACCCAATTGAGAAAAAAATATACTGTGCAAATTATTTTTATTCATCATGCTAAATAGATCCATTAGCAGGCAGGTTTTCCTAACCCAATACCTTAAACAAGAAATCTTCTATAAACTGGCAGGTAAATTCTGATTTGTTCTTAGCTGTAGCATCCGTGAGTTTTGGTAAATTGATACTAAAATATTGCTGTTGGTGTGAGGTTTCAATCAATGTAGTGCTCAAAGACCTTGGGTATTTGTATTTTGGATTATAACTGCTGATCACTGATGCGATCTTTGCACATAGATCCTTGTAGGGCTTAAATACCTCATTTTTATTGATTTCGGACACCTCTTTCACCAAATAAACCTTACTGCTTTCTGCAATGACAATATGATTTAAATACTTTTTGTTGTAATCAAACTGATTGGTACTTTCCGAAAATTCATGGGTCAAAAGATTAACTATAATTCTTAATTTTTCTTTTTTGTCGGCTACATTTTCCAGTTTGAATATTACCAGAAATTCCATATAACACCAATACCAATTCAAAATGTATAATAACAACCGATGTTTGTTTTCAAAATATCTATACACGGTAGCTTCTGTACTATTTATCTCATGGGCCAATTTTTTAAAAGTAAACTGCTCAAATCCCAATTCGTAGATAAGGTCAATTGCCTTTTTTACGATTTGTTTGCCAATCTCGCTGATTTCGGGATTACGGAGATAAATCTTTTCATTGATGTTAAACTTTACCTGAAAATCCATGACCACTATTATTTTAGCAAAAATAATACACTTACCTAAACAAAAGTAAAATCATTATACAATAAATTTTAACACTTACTTAAGATAGTGTTACTATCTTTTAATCCAGCTGTTTTATCTTTGCAACCATAAAACTTTAAATCATGCGAACCCAATCTAAAGAAACACAAAGTAGCCTTACTCCGGATAACGCTCTACAAATTCTAAAAGAAGGAAACCAAAGGTTTATGAACAACTTAAAAGCAAACCGGAATCTACTCCAACAAGTCAATGAAACTTCTTCCGGCCAATTCCCTTTTGCCACCATCCTCAGCTGTATTGATAGTCGCACATCAGCTGAACTTATTTTCGATCAGGGGTTGGGAGACATTTTTAGTGTCCGCATTGCCGGAAATATTCTTAACGAGGATATTCTTGGCAGCATGGAATTCGCTACAAAAGTAGTTGGTACTAAAATCATCGTCGTCCTCGGACATACCAAATGTGGCGCAGTAGTGGGCGCTTGCAATCATGTAGAAATGGGTAATTTGACTACCCTATTGAATAAAATCCAACCCGCAATATTTCAGGAAAAAACGGTTGTAGAAAACCGAAATGGATCCAATGAAGAATTTGTCCAAAAAGTAACAGAGCTAAATATTCATCTGACGATTGAACGGATCCGTCGCGAAAGTCCAATTATTGCTGAATTGGAAGAAAATGGAAAGATCAAAATTGTGGGAGGACTATATGATGTATCCACCGGAATGGTGCGCTTTTATGAATGAAAATGCATTTGTTATAAACTATTTCAAAAGTTGAAAGAATAGAAATATTCTCTTTTTGTAAGAATAGCAAAAAGGCAAATAATTATAACCGGCAAGTAAGCTGTGCCAATTTATAAATGAAAGGATGGATATTAGAATGATACTCCGTTCATTAAAAATCATTTTGGTGGCTTTACTTGCCGGTAATAGTTTTAGCATTTGGATCGGATTTAGTCCTCATCATTATTCCGTACAAACTTATATTGAATAACAACAAAATCCGGTAATTTCACTGCATACTCTTATGGTTTCCAGGGTGATCATAAAAACATTCTAACCCTTTACCTTGCTTTTGTACCTAGGAATCAAAAACCGATTTTGCTCTCCCTTCTTTCGGCAGCTGGTTTTCTGATCTCCTGCTTTTTTATTTCAAGAATTGGAAAGTTCCCTTTGAAAAAAAAATGTTCAGCTGGAGACCAGATTCCTATCCGGAAAACTGGATGATCTTACACAATCAGTGGTGGCAGTTAGACATCTAACGTACCATTGCCGAATTGTTTGCGCTTTTTCTGATTACCCTTACATTTGTACAAAAAAACTAAAGTGCAACTCAATTCACAAATTGCCAAACACTTCAGAGATATTCACTTTGGAGGAAACTGGACATCTATAAATCTTAAGGATACTGTTTCTGATCTTTCCTGACAAAAGGCTACAACACAAGTGCATGCCTTCCATACCATTGCTACGCTGGTGTATCACATAAACTATTTCGTGGACGCTGTCCTTAAGGTATTTCAAAGGGGAATTTTGGATGCAAAAGATCTATACAGCTTCACTCATCCACCAATCTCTTCGGAAGAATAATGGCGAACTTATCTAAACAAAGTTTGGTCTGATGCAGAAAGTTTTGCCCGATTGGTTGAAGAGTTCCCGGAACACAAATGGATGGAAGATTTCATAGACCCGAAACATGGAAATTACTACAGAAACGTACATGGCATAATAGAACACATGCATTATCATCTGGGACAAATTGTTTTGATAAAAAAATTAGTCTTATAATCCGATATTCGTTTATAAATTAAGGCCTTCAACTCCCCAAATCTTCATGCACCAATAATTGGATGGTTTTATCTCACCACCATCCATTTTCTGGTCTGAACTCCTTTATCGGTTTTTAGTACAACCAGATATAATCCCTGTTCCAAAGTCGAAACATCCAAAGAAATATCAGTCCGATTCGCATTCATGTGCCACTTATTAAATACTTTTCCCACAGCATCAGTTACACTTAAATCAAAGTCTGTTTTTTGATCAAATGCAATGGTAATTCTTCCTTGTCCCTGTACCGGATTTGGCACCAGGTCAAAATTTTCTAAACCAAAAACATCCTTGGTGGCTGTAACATCTCTTACTTCAAATGGCCCAAACAACTTCTCACAGCCATTGGCGTCTTTCACCTGAAGACTGTAAATTCCCAATGCAAGCCCTTGAATTTGCTCAGTGGTCAAACCATTGGACCATAGAAATTGGTAGGCAGGGACTCCTCCTGAAACATCCAGACTAATACTTCCATTGGGTAAACCATCTTTCGCACCTTTGATGGTAAGTTTGTCATAAATTATTTCAGTCGCCTGGTTAATAGTAAACGACTTTTGAATTATTGCCCCCAAAGCATCCTTTATTTCTACTGAATAATTTCCTTTAGCAAGGTTTTTTATTTCAGATTGAGCAGATCCGTCACTCCACAGATATTGATAAGGTGGTGTCCCCCCCTGTACATTCAATTTGATAAAACCATCTTTACCACCAAAGCAACTAACAGGTCTGATTTCCCAGCCGCTCAATGCAAGAACACTTGAACTTGCAAGAACTATGTTCTGACAACTTTCTGCTATGCCGCATTCATTTTCAATTTTCAAACATACTTTATACTCCCCTTCTTTTGCATATTGGTGTACAGGGTTTTGTTCTGAACTTGAAGTCTGATCTCCAAAATCCCAATGCCATGATTTGGCAATTCCTTTTGAAATATCCTTAAAATTCAGGGTGAGTAATTCTCTGGCATAGTTAAACTCCGAGACCGGAGTGGTTTGTTCCAGGACATTATACTTTCCTGATGAACTACAAGTATTTTCCTTATTTTTTAATAGCAACTCATAAGTACCACCTTTATTGATGGTTAACTGATCCGAGGTTACTCCAGATATTATACGCCCATCAGCTGTAGTCCATTGATATGCTAGTTTACCGGCAGGTAATGACTGTGTTGCGTCAAGTATAATTTCCTTATGCATACAACTAACATCGTTAATGTTTCCTAACACAATGGTCGGCGGAGTGATATCTTCCTCAATTTTAATGGACTCGACACTCAGACAACCGTTGACATTATTTAATATTTCGAGTACATAAGTCCCGGGTTTATCGACAAAAGGTTTTAATCCATTTACCCCAGAAAGGATGTGTCCATCGTTAGTGATCCAACTGATGGTAAAATCACTCCCCGAATCTGAATTCAAAGCATTTATTTCCAGATTCCTTATGGTACAATTTAGATTACCATTGGATTCGATCTGAATTTGTGGATGCATCTTGTTTTCCGTAATGGATACGGTATCTTTTGACAGACATTGATTAATCGTGTCTTGTACATTGAATACAAAATCTCCACCGGAACTTACCAAAATTGCTTTGGATGTGTCCTTGAATCCTGAATTCAGTTTTGTCCAAAAGTATTTGGTATTTGTGCTGATCGTTGCACCGGAGATTGTCCTGTCAGGCGTCTTACAATCCACCAACCCATCTCCTGAAGCTTTAACATCCGGGTAAACACGAATATCTTTAACTTCTACAGAATCAGAATTTTCACAACCGTTGATAAGGTTTTTAACTTTAAGCACATATACCCCGGCTTTATTTAAAGCTATCTGTAAAGTATTGTTGTCCCCCAGAATTTTTCCTTTCCTGGTCGACCAGGTATAGGTAAAATCTGATCCCTGATCTGTCCCGAAACCATCTAAAAACACTGTGTCTCGCCCACAATATAAATTTGTGTTTGCACCGGCTTCTGTAATCGGTTTATGGGTAGCATCTACGGTAATCTGGTCGGTAAATAAACAATTTTTTAAATCGGTAACCTTGATATTGTAAGTTCCACCTGACAAATTATTAAAAACCGAAGTAGTTCTTTTACCAAATCCAATATCATACGAATAGGGTTTGGTTCCACCACTTGCAGTGATGGCAATAAATCCATTCTTGTTATCACAGGTTTCATCTCCTTTTACTGGAACAGCCGTCAATAACGGTGGTTCAGAAATACTGTAGGTCTTCGTAATAGTACAATTTGCTGCATCGGTTACGGTCACTGTATATAAACCAGCTGCCAGGCCGACAATTGAATTTGAAGTGCCTCCATTGCTCCAGTTATAGACATATCCTGGTGTTCCGTATGCAACCTGAATACTGATATCCCCTTTTGATTCACCAAAGCAAATATTATTCGTTTGTTTTTGACTGGTAATGGCTACCCTTTTGGCTGGTCCATCCACTGTCCATGGGCCGTAAGATTCAAAGTAACCATTTTGATCTGTAACTGTGACGGAATATACACCCCCAGGTATGTTGATTAAATCTTCAGAGGTAGCACCATTACTCCATTTAAATTTCAATGCACCGTAACCACCTGTTGGATTAAGGTTGACTTTTCCATTGTCTCCGCAAGTAGAATGGTTGACACTGGCGCTGGCATCCAGCGTAAAGCTGTGCACGATCCAGTTATAATATTCAATGTAACTCCTGTTTTCAATTTCCCATGTCCTAAAATCAGGTGAGATAACATAAAGTGTAGGAAAATAATTGATGTTGTAATCGTTCATCACAGTACCGCCGTTGCTGGCAGTTAGATTTGCGATCTGGTAAGGAGTGCCAGAAACCCAATTCCCCCAGGTGCCACTCCCGGTACACCCTGAGGGGCCATAAAGACAATTGGTGTTGGTGGCAAAATCACCTTCCAGCATGTAAACATTGGTCAATGAACTTAAATTCGCATGGACACTTTCCAGTACCCCACTGTTGTGAAAAGACCAACATGGCCCGCACCAGGTCGCCATAATATCCAGACAAGCTGATTTTCCTCCTGCCATGGAAGCATGTAAACTGATGGTGTTACCATTGATGTCTTGCACCGTAATATCCGGCGCAGGACTGCCATTTGCCAATTGACAAAATGAAATATTTAAAAAAGATAAACTAAAAAAAGAAAACAGAATAATATTCTTCATGACCGCATTTTACGGTCACAATATAAGAAGAAAACAGTGGATGTAGACAAAACAAGCAAGCTAGCGCCTACTCAAAACATACCAAAACCAGGGATGGATTATGAATTAATAACGACGCATGTTTTGCATTTGCTTCATCATGTTCCCCATGCCATTGCCTTTGCTCATCATAAACATCATCTTCCTCATTTCTTCAAACTGCTTCATGAAAGCATTCACTTCATGGATTGTCTTACCACAACCTTTGGCGATGCGTGTTTTTCTGGACATATTCAGCAAATCAGGATTAGCTCTTTCTTTAGGGGTCATGGACTGTATAATGGATTCTACTTTTTTAAAGGCATTATCGTCTATATCTATGTCCTTTACCATTTTTCCGACACCCGGGATCATGCCAAGCACACTCTTGATGTCTCCCATTTTTTTGATTTGGTTCAGCTGAACTAAAAAGTCATTGAAGTCAAACTTGTTTTGTTTGATTTTACTTTCAATTTTTTTGGCTTCCTTTTCATCAAATTGCTCCTGGGCTTTTTCCACGAGGGATACAATATCCCCCATGCCAAGGATTCTTTGCGCCATACGATCCGGATAAAAAATATCCAGCGTATCCATTTTTTCTCCAGCGGAAACAAATTTAATTGGTTTCCCTATAGTATACTTTATGGATAAAGCAGCTCCACCTCGGGTATCTCCATCCAATTTAGTAAGTACCACACCATCATAGTTGATTCTTTCATGAAAAGCCAGAGCAGTATTTACTGCATCTTGTCCAGTCATGGAATCGACCACAAATAAAGTTTCAGAAGGCTGAATGGTATTTTTGATTTGTTCAATTTCAGCCATCATTTCCTCATCTACAGAAGTCCGTCCTGCAGTATCTATAATGACAACCTCCAAACCGTTTGCTTTGGCATGGGCAATTGCTCTTTGGGAAATGGATACCGGTTCTTTACTTTCCGGATCTTTAAAAATTTCCACCCCTACTTGTTCCGCAACCACAGTCAATTGGTCCACGGCAGCAGGACGATATACGTCACAAGCCGTGAGCAATACCTTTTTATTCTTTTTCGTCTTTAAATAAAGTGCAAGTTTTCCTGAAAAGGTCGTCTTACCAGAACCTTGTAACCCCGATATCAGAATTACAGCCGGAGAACCATTGAGATTTAGACCCGCAGCCTGCCCACCCATGAGTTCCGTGAGCTCATCCATAACGATCTTCACCATGAGTTCCCCTGGTTTGACTGAGGTCAAAATGTTACGGGTCCCCATAGCCTGTTCCTTCACCTTATCCGTAAATTCCTTGGCAATCTTGTAATTGACATCCGCCCCTACAAGCGCCCGGCGAATTTCCTTGATGGATTCTGCGACGTTGAGCTCTGTCAATTTTCCTTCCCCTTTAAGGCTTTTAAAGGCTAATTCGAGTTTTTCATTAAGATTTTCAAACATGATCTTTCAATTGAAGCTGCAAATATAATGGAACTAGCGGCAACAATTATCAATAGAAAGCTACTTAGACCAATTCAAGCCCTTTACCTGTAATCTGATAGACTTTACGGTTATCTGGACTAAAAGGACTCAAACTTAACCCGGTCAGCAGGACACCGGTTCCCTCTTTCTGATGAAGATCTGTCAGCTGGGACTTCACGAGCTTGATGGAAGATTCATCCAATGCAGAAAATGGGTTATCCAACATCAATAACCTGGGCTTATGGATAACTGCTCTTGCCAGACCTAATCGAACTTTTTCTCCCGAAGACAATCGGGAAACCTCCTCTAGCGTTTTATCGGCGAGACCAAATTTCTCCAGTATGTCCGTGATGTATTGATCGGTATTTAGGTCACGGATTTTGTCCGCTGCATTGAGCGCTATAGCCAGATTTGCCCTTAGTGTTTTGTCTTCAATCAAAGGAACTTTGGCACTATAAATTCCGATTTTCCTCCTTGCAGCTGCAAAATCGGGGGTCGCAGGGTTCAAACTGTAGTCCAAAACTTTTAGTATCCCCGACTGAACCGATAAAAGCCCATAAAAAGCATGGATAAGAGATGATTTTCCACTTCCATTACCTCCAATCAGCTCCACCCATTCTTTTTCCTGCTGTTCAAATTGAAGGTCCTTAAATAAAACTTGATCTCCGTAAACGAGATTCAATCTTTGAGCTTGAATTAAAAAGTAAGACATTGTATGAATTAGTGCGCAAAGATATCATAGTTTGATTTACAGTTTTAACTTAAGAATGGCCCGGCTAAACAAATAAAAAAGGGGAAGATCTCTCCTCCCCCATCAGATTTAATTTTTACCTGCTAATGAATTTCAATAAATTTTGGTTTTGGCTCTTCGACCATTTTCTTTGCCATCATTATGGTCAGCATACCATCCTCATATTTGGCATCAACCTTGTTTTTTTCAGCTAAATCCGGCACATAGAAACTGCGGCAGAAAGAACTGTAATTAAACTCTCTTCGAGTGAAATCGCCCCTCTTCTCTTCCTTCTCATCCTTTCTCTCTGCAGAGATTGTTAACATATCATTTTTCATTTCTACCTTAAAATCTTCTTTTTTCAATCCCGGAGCAGCCAACTCTATAAAATACTCTTTATCGGTTTCTCTTACGTTTACAGAAGGAAGTGTACCCCCATTTGCTGCGAAATTTTTATCGTCCCAATTGAAGAACTCCTTTGTAAAAGCTTCATCAAAGAAGTTACTGAAATTAGGCAAGAACCTGTTAACTTTCATTAAATTTCCCATGATATAAATTTTAATTGTTCGGATAAATAATTTTTACTCAGCTAATTTGATTCAATCTTCATAAAAACTCAATGACAAATATCATTTCCAGTCATAACTTTAATCAATTAAATCCCACTGGCAAACTAACAGAATTCCGCCTTTCTGTAAACAGATAATTATTTTGCACTTAGTGCTTAAGGACAGTTAAAATTTAAAAGGAGATAGGTTTATTTTCCTTAAAGGATTCAATAGCCATTATGCTGGCATAACTTATGTTCCACAAAGATTCAAATGGAATAGGTGCACTTCCACCATTAGAAATGAAATTCAACCAGGTTTTAAATTGGGCACTATGTCCTTTGTCCTGAACAGAAGAATTGCTGCGTTTTTTAAAACCATAATAGTCAATTCTTTTAAAGTTGTCTATAACGGCTGTACGGTTTAGTTGATGTACTTCTATCCGCTCTTTGGGATAATCTTTAGCCCCATTGGTGAAATAGTTGATGACAGCAGAACTTCCATTTTGCATTCTTAAAATTATGCTGGCGTGATCCGTATCTAACCCTGCATTTAACCCTAAAGATTGCATGTATACCTCTACAATTGGACTATTGCATAAAAATGAAGTCAGGTCAAAATAGTGGCATGCTTCCCCAATAATTCGGCCGCCTTGATCAACGGATTTGGTCCAATGTTCCATAGGTAATGACCCGGCATTCATCGTGGCAACAATCTGGATAGGAGCTTCGCTGTTTGATAATTCATTTTTCAATTGCTGTATCATTGGTGCAAACCTTCTGTTAAATCCAACTGTGAGACTTCCTTTATTGGTTACGACGGCCTGGGCTATTTCGTTAAGTTCTTTTAGATTTATTGCAAGAGGTTTTTCTACATAAACATTTTTTCCGGCATTCAATCCGGCGAGAACTAATGATGCATGACTGTTGTGTCTGGTCGTAATCATGACCGTGTTTACATTTTCATCTTGAAGTATTTCAATGAAGGAAGATGCACAATGCGGAATTTTAAATTGCTTTGCAAGCTGGCCGGCTGTCCATCCCTTATTTCCACAAATGACATGGATGGGTGCATTTAATTTGGTTAGGATAGGTAGAATCGTAGACGAGGTAAAATTTCCAGCGCCAATTATTCCTATGCCATTCTGGCTTGACGAATATTTCTTTTCAACGAATGCCGTTTGTATTTTCTTTTCCTCCTTATGGATATCATATCGAATGAGTGAAGTTATATCTCTGTTGCCACCAATGTTTTGATAAATGGAATCAAACTCATCCAATCCAACAATTTTTCCAATTAAAGATTTGACTTCAATTTTATTTAAAGACAAAGCAAGAAGTATTGCCTCAAAATTTCTCTTTTCTGTCCACCTTACATAAGGAAGTGGATAGTCATTTCCTTTCTGTTCGTAATTTTCATCATACCGTCCAGGACCATAAGAACAAGATACCTGAAAACTTAATTCCTTTTCATAAAAATCTGCCCTTTGCAGGTGTAATCCAACCACCCCAACCAAAACTATCCTTCCTCTCTTTCTGGACATTTGAGCTGCTTGATGAATAATTTCCTGAGAAGAAGAAGTTGCTGTGATGATAACAGCATCTGCACCATATTCATTACTGAGTTGTTTAACTTTCAAATCATCTTGATCGTTTCCTTCAGATAAATACGCGTGGGCGCCATATTTTTTGGCTAAATCAACTCGACTTTCGTCCAGATCAAAAGCAATTACCTTGCAACCATTACTGGCAAGCAATTGGACTGTAATGAGTCCTATTAATCCCAATCCAATAACCACAACAGTTTCGCCAAATCCGGGATGCACCAATCTAATACCCTGTAGCGCTATAGCAGAAATCACGGTAAAACTTGCTTCTTCATAGCTTAGGTCTGAAGGTATTTTTGCTACAAGATTTTTAGGTACACAGACATATTCTGCATGTGGTCCATTTGAAATCACACGGTCGCCAATACGAAATTCTGTCACCCCCTCGCCTACTTCAACTACTTCGCCAGCGTTACAATACCCAAGGGAAATTGGTGTATCCAGCTTGCGCATCACTGCTTCATATGTAGGTTTGAAGCCATCGGTTTTCAACTTACTGATGACTTGTTTTACTCTTTCCGGCTGATCCAAGGCTTTTTGAATAAGATTTTTTTTACCAAATTCAACCAACATCCTTTCTGTCCCCGGTGAAACCAGACTAAAATGACTTTTAATTAATACCATCCCCTTACCGGCAACAGGAACAGGAGCCTCTGCAAGGATCGTTTCACCATTCTTAAGATCTTGAATTATTTGCAACATATTTCAGGTATTAATTTTTAATTAAAAAATATCTGCAGATCCATTAAATTGAAGTCCGTTAAAGAACAAATCACCAATTGTTAAACTTTGACAAAAAAAAATAAAAGTGTCCTGAAATCCTATTCCAAAAACTTCAGTTTCCAAATGAGATAAAGATTGACTGATTCGTTTTGTATTTAGCAAAATCTCCTGCCTGATTGTTTCAAATATACTGCACATAATAATTTAAATATATGGACTCTTTAGTTCTTGATCAAATATCTCATTCATTTTTGATGCATAAGCCTCCGGTGAAAAATTATTTTTGGCAAATTCAATATTGCCTTGCTTTACACTTTCATATTTTACAATATTTCCAAGATACCTCTTTAAATTAACCCTAAGGGATTCTACGGAACCTGCAGTTGCACAGCTACCCTGATCTGGGCCAACCAAAAATGGGAGGTAATGATGGTCGCTGGTAATAATGACACAACCACAACGCATCGCTTCTATAATTGAAATAGGCATGGCTTCCGAACTATAAAAACTAGGCAAGCAAAAAATATCCATATTAATCAAAAAGTTCTTTTTTTGCTCACCATAGAGGGGACCATGGTAAAATATCCGACTTGATTTATTTTGACTCAAAACACTTATCTTCTTTCTAACTTCATCTGCTGTCATATAGGAATCAGAAAGATATTGACCAGCAAGATGCAATTCAATATTGTTATATTCCTTCTTCAATTCAATAAATGCTTCTACTAAAATAAAAATTCCTTTACTGAAAAGTAAGTTGGACAAATATCCAATTTTGATTACATCACTTGCCGGTTTATCTTTTAAACTAACTGAATCCAAAACGGAATCGTAAAAATTATGCACTACACTTATCTGAGAATTGGCCTGAAAATCTTTATATTCTTCAGTCATGCATTCGTGCAAGACAATAAATCGATCTACCTTATGATAAGCCAACCTAAAAAATGGCTTTAAATAAATTGGGAGTGAATGAATAAATCGATCAAAGAAAGCAGCATGGAGATGCATTACCACTCTACTACCTGTATAATGAAATAAAAGAATGGAAAAGAAATCTTTAATTGCCCCACCAATGGACCTCGATCCTGCCAAATACATAACTTTATATCGTTTGCTTACCGCAAGAAAAAAATATCGAAAAATCAATAAAATCCCAAAATAAATTTTTTTGTAAATTGGTAATTGTTCCAGATTTTGAGAGCATAAATATTTTGATCCATTATATTTGTCGTATGCCATTTTAAAAGCCACAGACTGCCCATTGACTGGAGGAGGATAGGGTCCAAGAAATATTACCTCAACTGATCTTTTCATTAGTGTTGAATCTGAAGTACAACCAATATGGTATCCATAAAAAAACAAGGTGATCAACAAACTGAGGAAAATATCCCCTTGTATACCACTGAAATAATGCCATACATAAAATCACTAAAAATATCTTTTGTTTGGGATGATGATAATTTCTATTGACCGTTGTGAATCTGAGAATCAAGCCTGTTAAAAATGTACCTATAATTAAAAACCAAAATCCTCCGGCAATTATAAAATAAGCATAATGCAGTGGTGCTTCCCCTGTTGCAGACCACGCCAGTGGCAGATTGTAGGCTTCATCCACAATTGGAAATGCAGGCGGAGGATATAATTTATTCTTGTAATCTCCTATTAAAGCCCTTGGAAGAGCGCGAACAATGAAATAGAAAAAAGTTATGCCATTATCGTGTTTAGGATTAGGATGGGTGTGATAGTACTTGATGATGTTGATGTCGTCCAAAGCCCCCCTGGTTTGCTCTGCAAGCGTACTTCCAATCTCATATTCTATAGGGTTGTATACTAGATTTTTTAAATCACCAACAATTAAATTGTAACGATTAATTGTTAAAAATAAAATCATATATAGTATCACCAAAAAAAGAGCAAGAGGCGCAAAAATCCGCTTAAATGAAAAACGGTAATTAAAAAGTATCAACAACAAAATACCAATTACGGTCATAATGATTCTGTAACGAAACCCCATCATGGCAAATAAAACAAAAGAAACGATGACAAATAAAAACCAAAATCTACGATCCATTTTGATCAGAAATCCAATAACCAAGCAGGTGACCAAAGAATCTGCAAAATTCTTTAAATAATTTGACCCTCCTTTTGCATTAAACAATGTTTCTTCTGAGTTGCCAGTGAGTACTTCAATCGGATTTACACCAGATAAAATGAAATTAAGAATCACTAAAAAAAAGCAAGCTCCGAAAAGCCCAAACAGGAGTGACTTTGAAAATTTACTTTGAATATTTACCTGAACAAATTCCCGATGACGTATAAAAAAGTATCCAATTAAAAAAGATAAGCTGGCAAAACCAAAATATAAAAATCCTTCATCGTAATAAGCAAGTATATTTTCACCCACCCCTAAAAATGCTCCCTGGTCTCCCCAAATGGTTGCTCTACCTTGAGCATAAAAATATAAAGGTGTTAGAAAATAATAAATGGTAAAAATAAACCAGGAAAACGCAAAAACAACATGACTTCTAAGTCCTTTGACCCAAACAAAAAGCCACCCGGCAAGGTAGACCAACAGATTGAATAATATGATAAAGTACATTGTCATGAAGCAAATGTATCGTCAAAAAATCCAACTAGGCATGGCTTAAGCAATACCGCTTTTAGGTCTGTATAAAATTCAAATTGCTTACGCTTAATTCGAATTATAAAAGTCATTATAATGTTACTCAGGTCGAAATAATTACATGATAACATAACTAAATCTGCTTTCTCTTGCCTGGCAACCTTGCAGATTTCCATGCTAAAAAGAAAATTTTTAATTAAATAATTCACCCATATCATAAAGTAAGTACCCCTCAGAAAAATATAGATATATTCGGGGTTAAGTACCATACGCAACCGGTCCTTTTCTGCTTTAGCACAAAAAAAAGTTCTTAAACTAAATTCCTTATTTAATGCATTAAAAAAATATTCCTGATATGGGGTCGGAAAAGTGGTATAAAAGCTTTGTATAATGGTATTCACTTCATTGAATATTTAAGTGAATAGGTTTTATTTCCGGCTGCAGAAAAGCTTGTACAAAATTAACCAACCTGCTACCATATGCATCTGAACTACCGTAAATGCTTCTTTTCAATGCATTCTCAGACAAAAAATGATAGAACTCAGGATTACACATTTGCTCCAGCAAAAACATGATACGTTGTATATCTGCTGGGTCGACAATAAATCCGTTCACACCATCTTCCACAATGCTCCCGCTTGCTGCAGTTGTAATGACCGGTATTCCTAAACTTAAGGCCTCATAAACTACTGTTGCAGACCCTTCCCCAACAGTTAGAAAAAGTAGCACATCAATTTTACTAAAATTTTCAAGTAATCTTTTTCGATCTAAATGACCGGTGAGTTTAATTACTTTGGACAAAAGCACCTTCTTCTCTTCAGGTAAGTCGAATCCATCACCACCGATTGCAACAAATTCTGCAAAATTACAGATAGAAGCTACTTTATAAAAATAATGAATACCCTTACGTAATGTGAGGTATCCTATTGTACCTACCTTTAGCTTGGAAGCTGTAGATACTGTTCTTGGTTGATGTTGACCAGAAAATGTAAAACCATATGGGATGCAGGAAATTTTATTACCCGGCACACCTCGATGAATAAGCGATTCCTCCACATTTTTAGAGGGGCAAATAATGTGGTCTGACAATGCCCATTCTAATTCTTCGTTTTGGATATATTGATGAACAGCATCAGGTAAATTATCGTCAGATGCATAGGATCGTGTCCAATCTGAATAAACTGTCATCTCCTTCCGGATTCTATCTCTATAAATTGAATAAGGAAGACTACATTGCTCTAAAATTATCTTCCGGTGTTTATTTTCTTTGGCGATGGTTAAAGCAGCTGTATTATAAAGATAAAGCATTTCGGAAAGTTCGTTTTGCAATTTTTCATTTACCGCATTTCCGAAATTCTTATCTGCCCAAATAAAATTAACACACTCTGCTTCTTCATTTAGCACACCTCTTTTACGCATAAAATATCTCAATCCCAAAATTGGAAAATGAGTAATTTTTTGCTGAGGCAAATCTACCTTTCTACCAATAAATTTTTGAATTGCATTCCAAGGCAGTTTTTGGATTAATTTGCTGCTCCAATTAAACGGAGGAAGGTCTACACAAATATCAGTATAGACCTTCTCTAGTATTTTTGCCTTATGCAAATACTGCGGAACAGTATACTTCATTCTTGCACCGAGCTGAAAAACCGAAATAGTCATAGTGCATGTTTTAATAGTAAAAAAAAATTATGCACTATAACCTTTAACTTGTTGTGGTAGTTCTGATAAATTTCGTTATGTTTAACGGAAGCCTCAAAAATATTTTCAATTTTATAATCTGATATATTAATAAACACTGATCCAGTCCACTCCATATAATACTGATTCAATTTCAAGAATATCTTTTGGAGTCCGATTTTAATTTTGTTGCTGGGAACTTCAAACTTTAACTGATTTTTAAAAGCAATACGTTCTAATTTTCCTCTCTCTTTTTCCAGAAAACCAAGTGAAATAGCATCAGATATTGCAAGGTCCAGTAACACCTGGCCATCTGCAAGACCCTTGAATTTTTGCATTCCTGCATCAAGGGATTGCAAGTATGTCTCCCATACAATAATGGGGTAAACATGAACAAACTCAAGATTGGCATGAAATGGAATATCCTCCGATTCTTTATTAAACAAATTTTTCTGTTCTTCAAATTCAGGTTTATTCTGAATTTGCGCAGCACCATTACTTTTGGCTGAGTGACCGGCGATACTCAAGGGGGCAAAAGAAAATATATAATTCTCCAATTCGGAAGCCAAGACCATTGCAGAATAAATATCCGGAATTTTTGAATAAAA
The DNA here is from genome assembly GCA_016713905.1 of Candidatus Vicinibacter proximus. Classification (NCBI taxonomy): domain Bacteria; kingdom Pseudomonadati; phylum Bacteroidota; class Saprospiria; order Saprospirales; family Saprospiraceae; genus Candidatus Vicinibacter; species Candidatus Vicinibacter proximus. Next base: position 428,241 of record JADJOE010000003.1, on the reverse strand, counting down.
AAAACGTCCTTTGCCTTTTTCCTTTAAAGCTCTGATAACTGACACATCCACAAATCCACCATACAACCATGGCAGGTCTCCTGGAAATAATGCACACTTTAGTACTTTAGGCAAAATATTCTCACACTGCCTGACTTCAATCCCTCTTTTGAGCGGTATACTTAACAACTCGGGAATACGGACATAATGGTTACCCGGCCAACGAAAAAATGACTGCTTCCAACTTATGGCTTTGAATTTGTATTGATTTAGAAGTGTATTAATTCTTTCAAAACTATCCGGCAGAAATCCATCATCATCTCCTAGAATAGTTACAAATCCATCTTCCGCCTTAGATAAAGCAAATTCCCAATTGGCCGTCATACTTAGAGCCTTAGGGGTACAATAATATTTTACTCTTGGATCCCCAAAAGAAGCAACCATTTCTCTGGTATTGTCCGAACTGCAATTATCACTTACAATGACAGAAAGGAATGGATACGAAGATTGAAGACAAGACTTCATTGCCCATTCGAGCGTTTCACAACGGTTTTTCGTAGGGATAAGAATCGTAAATTTATTAAATTCAGACATCTCTTACTTTATGTTTCCAAGCACATGTAATGGACGCTCTGAAAGCCATCTGTTTAATAACACCATTTGAATTAAAGTCAAAAATCCTAGAAAGATGACGTAAACAAATACAGGCAAATCCATAAATTGAAATAACCAAATACTAACAACACTCATCCCTCCGCAAAATAATATAGGCTTCACTATGGTCTCAAGGTACCAGCTTTTCATTAATTTTGGTAACACCCTCCTGTGCATCAGTGGAACTTCAAAAATGATATAAGAAAAATTCAGAACCAACCATATCCAAACTGCCCCATTAATACCAAATTTTTGAATCACCAAGTAAAGTAATGGAACCAAAATGATCAATGCAATTATATTTTTTAACAAGGATAACTTTGTCCAATGATATGCCAATTGCAAATAATATGGCATGGTCATAAGTCCGTTAAACATAAATCCAAAAATAAAAACTTTTACCAATGGATGAATAATCCTTATTAAGTCCTGATCCTGAAACCAAATTTTTAAAATTTGTTCCGAAGCACTCCAAAAAACCATACACACCGGAACCAACAAGACTGCGATCAACTGACTGGCTTGCTGATAAATTTTTGACACACTTACTTCATCATTTCTCGAATTTTCTTGCACCAACAAAGGATAATATGCAGTGGCAACAGCACCAACAATTTTTGAAGGTATGGAGGCTATCGTAAATGCCAGAGTATACCAACCAAATTCTTTTAGACTTACCATTTTGGCCAACATCATTTTATCCGCTTGAGTCAGTACAATAGCGACAACCGCAATTCCTGCAACACCGAGTGAAAATCTCCAGCGAGAGAATAAAACAGAACGCTTAAATTTTCCGAAATAATCCTTAGCATCCAGATACCTCCAAACCATAAATCTCAACATAATTACCGTGCAGCAGGCAATTACAATGTTCACAACAAAATAGGCAACTACATCTTTGGAAACATAAAATAATACTAAAAGTACTAGAACAAATTTTATAACCTCGAAAACAATAGTTGCCATGTTTAATGCAAATTGCTTTTGGATCCCGTTAAGTGCTCCGGAATATAATCCGATAGGAAAGCGAAAAACAAGAAGTCCTCCCATCAGGTAAATACAATTTCCGATTTTCTCCGAAGAAAGACTTGCGTTGGATCCCCAAGCCTCAGAAAAAAAGGATTGGATAAAAACAATCACAACAAAAATAAAAATTGCCATACCCCAATAAACCCATTCAAGAGTTTTTAATAAATCTATTTTATATCGTCTGTCAATTTCAGTTACATTTACCTTTGCCAATTCCTGGTTGATCGTTACACCCATGCCCATTTCCAGGACAAAAAATATTGCCTGCAAACTGGCATAAAATCCTACAAGTCCATAGGCCTCAATCCCCAAAATTTGGACATAAACAGGCACCAGAATAATCTGAGAAATCAGTACCCAGGCCTGGAGACTAAAATTTGCAGCGATGTTTTTAGATAATAGATTCAATTTTTTTTATCAATTCACTGTGGTTATCGGATGCACTTTAAATATCCTTCCGGTGCAACACTAATCAACAATTTGTTATCTATCATTTGATCTATTTCGAAACCATTATTTGTTTCCAAAAATTTCCAAACCGCAGTTTTCGCATTATTTCCAACATCCCATGGCCGATCATACATACCTTTTGGCATGTCTTCAATTATGGTATCAAAGACAACCAGGTAAGATCCGGAAGTTACAAAGGGCGAATAAAGTCTTAACTCTTCTAATACATGCTCATGCGTATGATTGGAATCCAGACACACCAGCACAGTACCTTTACCTGAAGCAAAAGCCGCAACACGATCCACAATTTGCTGATCCAGCGAAGAACCTTCAATTAAATGTATTCTTTTGAACATGGGATGCGCTTCAATTTCTTTTCTGTTGTGCGGCCTGATATCAATGTCTATTCCCACAATTTCCCCTTTCCCTATGAGTTCCATTATGGAAGCATAATAGATTAAAGATCCGCCATGAGCAATACCCGTTTCAATAATTAAATCAGGTTTAAGCTCCCAAATTATTTCTTGCATGGCAATCATATCCTGTGGGTATTGAATGATAGGCCTACCCATCCAGGAAAAATTATAGGAATATTTTTCCTGATTGGAAACAATATTAAACTGATGTGCTGCTTCCTTGAGTGCTTTATTGTTTCCAAATGATTTAATTCTTTCTTCTCTTTCTAGCTGAAATGCTTTTACCGGATCCATATTTTAAACAATTTTATGATTCACTTTTTCACCCCAAAACTCCATTGGCTCATAGTCATTGTAAGGATAATGACCCAAATTAAGTGCAATGTTTTTTTGATGCACTTTTAAATAATTGGTAACGAGGTCTCTAATTTTTATAGGCTGCCCACTGCAACATTGAAATACTCCTGAGCCCGATGTCAAACTAAAATCCACTATTTGTTTTACAAGCTCTGTTACCGGAAGATAATCCCTAACCTGTTCCCCTCCACTCATATCAAACTTTTGATCCCCTCTTCCTAAAGCTTTATCCAATTGACTCAGGATAGAAGATTCCGATTGCCCGTCCCCATAAGTATAAAAAAGTCTTAACCATTTTAAATCAAATTTGAGGATAGTCTGAAGTGCGGATAAAAATCTGCGGAGAGAATCTTTCGCAATGGCATAAGAAATTAAAGGGTTTGCAAAATTAGATGTATTTAAACATCCTTCCTGCATACCATATTCCAGACAGGTACCGGTAATTGTAAAATCGATAACTCCTGCCTGGATCAAAGACTTCAGAAATTTATATTGTCTCGGGAGGTTCTCTTCAATATGAAACATTGCCTTATAATTTGGCAAACCATTCCAAGCAAGATGGATGCATTTATCCGGAATCGGATGATCAGCAAAGTAAATGTGGGGTTCAAATGTCTCCAGATCTGCTTCAATCAATTCCAATTCATGGTGAGCAAATCCCAAATCACTCATACTGTTGAATTGCCGCACAAGACATATTGGTTTGAGTCCTCTTTCAATGAGTTCTCTAACCACATGTCGCCCGATAAATCCCGAAGCCCCGGTAACTAAAACCTTCATCTTAAAAAATCAATAGTTCTGGAACAGCAATTACAAACTTCCCACCCCATTCTCTAATATAATCAAGCTGCACAGAAATTTCTTCTTTTATGTTCCATGGCAGTATGACCACATAATCTGGTTGGTGTTTCCTGATCCAGGACTCCTCTACAACAGGGATGTGCATTCCCGGAATAAATTTATTTTGTTTATGTGGTGAAGCATCAACAATAAATTTAAGCAAATCCTTCCTTACCCCACAAAAGTTCAGAAGTGTATTTCCTTTGGCAGCTGCACCGTAGCCTGCTACATATTTAATAGAAGTCTTTGCTTCTATTAAAAAGCGAACAAACTCGTCCTTGACTTTTTCAGCTTTTTTCTGAAATCCTTGATAAGTCTCTATCTTGTTCAACCCGCTCCCCTCTTCCAACAAAATCATATTGATGACTCGCTCGGTTTGTTGTTTTGTCCTGTCTTCTTCGTGACAGGCAAAAATTCGCAGAGAGCCACCATGGGTGGAAAGTTCCTCAACATCAAATACATGCAAACCGCAAGATTCAAAAATTCTTTTCACGGTGATGAAAGATAAATAAGAGAAATGCTCATGATAAATGGTATCGAATTGATTCCATTGAATCAATTGCAACAAGTGTGGAAATTCCATGGTTATGACTCCATTCTCTTTCAACAAAATCTTCATTCCTTGCACAAAGTCATTGATATCCGGCACATGAGCCAATACATTATTTCCGAGCAATAGATCTGCACGATAACCTTCACTGACCAAAAGTTTAGCCAAACGAGTCCCAAAAAAATCAACAATGGATTTAATTCCCCTTTCCTCAGCTACTTTAGCGGTATTTGCAGTGGGTTCTATACCCAAAACAGGAATATTCTTTTCCTTAAAATATTGAAGTAAATATCCATCGTTGCTGGCAAGTTCGATAATTTGAGAATCTGAGTTAAAACCAAAGCGCTCAATCATATTCTCTGTATATCTCTTGGCATGTGCTAACCAGGAACTAGAATAGGATGAAAAATAGGCATAGTCTGAACTAAAAATATCAGAGTGACTTGCATATTCTTCTATTTGAACAAGATAACATGTATCACAAACCAAAATCCTCAATGGAAAATTAATTTCAGGTTGTAACAGCGCTTCCTTTTTCAAAAACGAATTGGAAGGTGGACTAAAACCTAGATCAACGAATTCAATATTCAACTCTGATCTACAATGTCTGCATTGACTCATGGCAATCCTTTGAAATTTTGATCAATTAATGGGTAGGTTAAATCTTTTTCACTGACATGACGAACAGCTTCCGGCCACTGAATACCGACAGCAGGATCATTATACCTTATACACATTTCCAACTGCGGGGTATAAAAAGCAGTATGATGATACAACAAAACGGAATTTTCTTCCAGTGTGATAAATCCATGCACAAAACCTTTTGGAATTAACAAGCCTTTAAAGTCTCCTCCAAAAAGTTCAATGCCGAAATACTTCAAATAACTGGCAGAATCACTCCGCAAATCAACAACCACATCAAAAACCTTCCCGCTCAGGCATCGCACGAACTTAATTTCCGCCGCATTCCCCGTCTGCGCATGCATGCCTCTTAGTGTGCCAATTTCACGATTAAAAGATTGATTCATTTGAACAAAATGTTCATGTACACCTATACTGTTAAATTCTTTGGCACAGTAAGATCTGAAAAAATGTCCCCGATCGTCAACAATGGGTTTCATTTTGACTACATACAAACCATCAAATCCCGTTTCTTCAAATTCCATGCTTTGACATTTGAAGAAAGTATTGATCAATCTGCTGAGTGGTCAGAACCTCTGACTTTTCAAAATACGCACGATACCATTCTATGGTTTTTTCCAAAGCCTCTTCCGTTCGAAAAATGGGTTTCCATTTCAATTCATTAACGGCTTTCTCATGATTCAGTTTCAATAATCCTGCTTCATGAAAATCTTGCTCTGGCTTTTTGATGACATATTCCAATGCAGGCCAGTGTCTGGCTGTTATTTCAACCATCTCTCCCACAGTTTTTACATCATCAGGGTATGGGGAAAAATTCCACGCAGTTGATGCAGCAGTATCTTGCGATAATAATTTCTCAGCCAACAATAAATAACCGGTCAAACAATCCAATACATGTTGCCATGGTCTTACAGATAATGGATTTCTTATCTCCACTTTTTGTTTTGCAGAAGCAGCTCGCATCAAATCCGGGATCAACCTATCCGCACTCCAATCCCCTCCACCAAGAACATTCCCGGCTCTTGCCGAAGCAATTAAAGTGTCGTGAGACAACCCATATTTTTCCAAAGGGAAAAAACTTCTTCTGTAAGAACTAATCAAAATTTCACAACAAGCTTTTGATGAACTATATAAATCATATCCTCCCAGTCGATCACTTTCTTTATATGCATAATCACTTTCCAAATTCTCATAGACTTTATCTGTCGTGATCATTACCATGACTTTTACCCGCGTACTCATTCTGGCAGCTTGCAGAACATTCAGCGTGCCGATAACATTGGATTGATAGGTATCTACAGGATCTATATATGATGGTCTTACCAAAGCTTGAGCTGCCAAATGAAAAACAATCTCTGCTTCAGAATCCTCCATCACTTTTTCCAAATGATCCGCATCCAATATATTCCCTTCAATGTGTTGAAAAGGGGCATTTAACAAACTAAAATGATTGGGATGAGTGCTTGGTGGCAATGAATATCCCGTAACTTTTGCACCCAGTTTGTGCAACATAGCCACCAGCCAGGAGCCCTTAAAACCAGTATGTCCGGTGACCAGAACTCTCTTATTTTCAAACGCCGCCCGAAGTCTATCTACCATATTTTCCATTCGGCTTTACCATTCTTCCACAATTCTTCCAACTCAATACGGTCTCTCATCGCATCCATAGCTTTCCAAAATCCCTTATGCTGATAAGCTGCGAGTTGTCCATCTCGGGCAATTTCATACAATGGCTTTTTCTCCCATTGCACCTGATCCATGTCCCCTTCAAGATAATCAAATATTCCCTGTTCCATAACAAAAAAACCTCCGTTGATCCATAATCCATCATCCTCCGGCTTCTCTTGAAATTCTTCTACTATACCCGATTCATTTATATTCAAATGACCAAATCTTCCCGGCAATTGGATGGAAGTGAGTGTGGCCAACTTCCCTGAAGATTGGTGAAAATTTAATAAGGCTTTCAAATCAACATTGGAAACACCGTCTCCATACGTCAACATAAATGCTTCCCCTTCTGTATACTTCTTGATTCTCTTTATCCTGCCTGCTGTATTGGTTTCAATACCCGTATCGATTAATGTAACTTTAAAGGATTCTGTATTCGAGAAATGGACATCCACTTTATTTTTGGCCAACTCTATCGTTACATCTGAATTATACAGATAATAATTCAAAAAATATTCCTTTATCATGGTAGCCTTATAACCAAGGCATATGATAAAATCATTGAAACCTTGCGCTTCATAAATTTTCATTATATGCCAAAGAATCGGCTTACCTGCTATTTCTACCATGGGCTTTGGACGCGATTCTGTCTCTTCCATCAACCTTGTACCTAATCCACCTGCAAGAATTACCACCTTCATAACTGTAACCTTTCTTTAATTCGTTTGCAAATTATCTCGCCAAATTTTTCTCACAATGACAAAACCTAGAGTGAGCATAAAACTGATCAATAATGTTTTAATCAAGTTCATGAGTAGGTTTTCCTTTTTCAATTCCAAGGGCTTCATGGGAAGATCCAATGCCTGAATAAATGGGGTTTTATTCTGCAATGTAAAAGAAGCCAGTTCCAGATTTTTTAAAGCTTCCCCATAGAGAATCGAAAACATCTTTATATCTCTATCCACTTGTGTCTGTGGAACCAGATCTTCATTGAGAAATGTATTTCGGTAACTGTCTTTTATCCCTGCGAGATTATAATCTTTACGATGAATCAGATTTCTTAAGCTATCGACTTTATGTTGAAGGCGGTCATAAGTGTCCTGTTGTTTTTCAATGGTTTTATCAATGTAGAATTTACTTAACTGATCATATAAGGAAAAACACATCTGATAGGCCAAATCCTCTACGGGTAATCTTATAGACAATTCCATAATCCCGGTTTTTTCATTAAAAATAGTTTCCAATCTTTTAAGAAAAAGAAAATGTAAACGCTTCAATGCCATTCTTTCCTGAGTATCAAAAGAGGATACTTCTGTTCTTGAAAATCTTAATTTACTTAGAGAATCCGACTTTTCCCAAAATGGAACGGTGAACCATTCTCCCTCAGATTGAAAAGCCTCAATTAAATGATTCGCCAGAAAATCTTCTTTACCGTTTACTATATTTCTTTTAAAAAAAAATGTTTCCGCAATTCTGCGTGTTTTGGCAATTTCAATGATTTTTTGCAAGCTTAATTTTTGCCCGGGTGCGGACAATCCAAATTGACCAAGTATGGAGGTCAGGCCAGACTGGCCGGCTTCTGCTTCGTTGAGCATAAAGCTCACTTTGGCTGTATACTGAGGCTTTTTGGTAAATTGTTGATAAGCAAAATAAGCACCCACTGGTAACAAAACCCAAATCATTAAAGGCAGACTCCGCTTAAATTCCTTCAGATAATCTTGCAACAGCTGAACAAATTCCCTCAGGCTGAATGTATTATTTTCATTTTCTTGATTCATCTTAAGCCAGTGAAATCAGTAATCTATTTGGTTTTTTGTTATATTTAACCACAAAAATAAGAATATTTTATATATAAATAAATTAAATAATTCAAGTCTATTTTTCAATAAAATGGACTCCGGTACAAAAGCTTTTGACGTAACATTTAGTGTTGAAAAATGAAATCTTATTATTTTCGCCACGGATTCACCCTTTCCTAATTTAAATATGCAACTTATGGACTTGAAAATTTCTTCATTGTCAAAAAGTTATGGCCTCCAAAAGGCGGTTGACGACATTTCTTTTGAAGTAAAATCAGGAGAAATTCTTGGCTTTCTGGGCCCGAATGGTGCAGGTAAAACAACCACCATGAAAATGTTAACCCAATATCTCGAGCCCGACCATGGAACTATCTGGTATGGGAACAATTCAAGTCGGTCTTCTATTGACTTAAGACGGACTATTGGCTACCTCCCTGAACACAATCCCCTTTATGAAGATATGCCCGTTCTGGATTATTTGGCCTTTTGTGCATCCCTTCAGGGCGTTTCGGCTTCAGAAATTCCTTCCAGAGTTCGTGAAATGGTCAAAAAGTGTGGCCTGGATGTGGAAAAACATAAAAAAATTGGGGAACTGTCTAAAGGGTACAGGCAACGGGTAGGACTGGCTCAGGCGCTCATTCATAACCCCCAAATATTGATTCTCGACGAACCTACCACTGGTCTTGACCCTAATCAAATCGTTGAAATAAGGGAATTAATTAAACAACTTGGCAAAGAAAAAACTGTCATTTTAAGTACACATATCCTGCCTGAAGTAGAAGCTACATGCGATAGGATTCTTATCATTAATAAAGGTCGGATAGTCGCAGATGGCACGGTTGCAAATTTGCGCAAACAATCTGAGTCTCGTCAAATTTTGCATGTTCGTATTGAGGGAGCGGATCAGGACAATATCTTTTCTACGCTTCAATCTTTGCCAGAAGTGAGTCTGGTTGATTTAATCAATAGAAATGAAAATAAATTCGAGGTACAATCCCGTGGAGAAATCCATCTCAACAAAGCAATATTTCATTTGTGTGTAGAAAAAGGATGGGAATTACTTGAATTGACTCCTTTTGAAACCAAATTAGAAGACATTTTTAGAGACCTTACCATAAATTAATTGAATATGCAATCACCTGTTCAAATTATCGCCAAAAGAGAGCTCAATTCCTTCTTTGACTCCTTGACCGCTTATATCATGCTGTTGGCCTTTCTGGGATTTAGTGGATTTTTTACCTGGATTTATGGAGCAGATGTATTTATTCGGAAAGAAGCAGATCTTCAGGTTTTCTTTGCAATTGCAAAATGGACGCTATTTTTTTTCATCCCTGCTATCACCATGAAAATGATCGCTGAAGAAAAGAAAACTGGCACCATAGAATTACTGCTCACGAAGGCAGTAAGTCACAGGCAACTTGTGTTAGGTAAATATCTGGCTTGCATGCTACTGGTTGGCATAGCTTTGATTTTTACCCTACCATATTACTTCTCCATTGCAAGGTTAGGATCTGTAGATCATGGCGCAACCATTAGTGGATATCTTGGATTGTTGCTCATGAGTTCAGCTTATATCGCCATTGGACTTTTTGCAAGCAGCTTGACCAACAATCAAATTGTTGCATTTCTTTTAGCTCTCCTCATTGGTATATTTTTTCATTTTTTATTTGATTTATTCAGTGGAGGCACACGAGGATTCCTTGGGAACCTGATGAATGATCTAAGCGTCAGCAGACATTTTGAATCCATTTCAAGAGGCGTATTGGACACAAAGGATCTTATTTATTTTGCGAGCCTCACCTTATTAGGATTATTTATGGCCGAACAATTAATAACCAAAAGAAAATAACAAGAGGAATATGAATACTACTGCTTCCAAAATCATTGTTGCAATTCTTGCATTTGTGGCTTTGAATTTTCTGGCAAGACAATTCTTTTTTCGTCTTGACCTTACAAAAAATCAGGAATTCACGTTAAGCCCTGCTACTAAAAATATCCTGCGCAATCTGGATGAAAAAGTTAAAGTCACAGCATATTTTTCAGATGATTTACCAACTGATGTAGGCAAAACTAAACAAGACCTGAAAGAAATTCTGGATGAATTCTATAATCTTTCGAAAGGCCAACTGGAATATGAATTCATTGCCCCGAATGACGACCCAAAAAAAGAAGAAGAAGCCATGAAGGAAGGGATTCAGCCCGTGATGATCAACGTCCGGGAAAAAGACCAGGCCAAACAACTTAAAGCCTTCCTTGGCGCTACCATAAAAGTGGGCGATAAAAAAGAAATAATTCCTGTGATCCAACCTGGAACTGCAATGGAATACGCTCTTACTACCAACATTAAAAAACTGGTAGTAAAAAACAAACCAGTTATTGGCTTTATTCAAGGCCATCGGGAAGCATCTTTGCAAGAAATGGTTCAGGTATATGAATCTCTTAACATCCTGTACTCCGTCGAATCTGTCTATTTAACGGACAGCACCCAGTTGAACAAATATAAAACCCTGGTGCTTGTAAGGCCACAGGACAGTATTCCTGCCAGTCATTTTGAAATGCTTAATGATTATCTTGGCCAGGGTGGTAATTTATTGATAGCCACCAATCAAATTGAAGCAGAACTACAAACAGGACAAGTCACTCCATCCTTAAGTGGTGTGGGTAATTGGTTGGCTGAAAAAGGCATTGTCCTTGAAAATGCGTTAGTAAAAGATGCTGCCTGTGGCTCAGTCCAAGTCCAGCAACAAACGGGAATGTTTTCCTTTGCCACACCGGTGCAATTGCCTTATCTACCCTTGATTCAAAATTTTTCAAACCATCCGGTAACAAAAGGATTGGAAAGAGTGATTCTCCAATTTGCATCAGCAATAAGTTATAATGGCAAAGAACAATTTATCCCTTTACTATTTACTTCTGATAAGTCAGGCAGAGAGCCAATGCCCATTGTGATTGATATTCAACGTCAGTGGACAGAAGCCGATTTTCCCGAAAGAAATATCTGCTTGGGGGCAGTGGTAGAAGGAAAAATTGCAGGCAATACTTCCTGTAAACTCATCATCTATGGGGATGGTGATTTTCCTGTAGGCCGTGGAAGAAATCAACAAATTAATCAGGATAATGTCTCCCTCCTTGTCAATGGAATAGACTGGCTTTCAGATGATACCGGCCTGATAGATTTGCGTACAAAAGCTGTAGAAACAAGGCCTATAAAAGAATTGGACGATTCTACCAGAAACATGTATAAATACCTAAATTTTTTACTGCCAATAATCCTTGTTTTGCTTTATAGCTTTTATCGAAGTTCAGTAAATAGAAGAAAACGTTCGCAAAGAATGGAAGAACGATACAGTTAATTTTTTAAAACTATCCCATTTTAATCCCCCTAAAGGGTATGAAATGAATGGCTATTTTTAAAAATTAATTTCTTTTAGCCAGCAAAGCTAATAATGCGCCTCATTAAAACTCATCTAGAGGTTCTTCCTTTACATCAAATTCAACTTTACATTTTATTTCACCCCTATGGAGTTTAATTTCATTTCATGATGTTTGGTATAAAAATTCCATCACTACGGGATTAAATCAAATCGTATTTGTGACTGAAAATTTCAACTGATTAAAAAATCATGAGTTAGCCCTGTAGGGTTGAACTTATTATTAGTAAAATCATCTTTGCAAAATAAACCCTGTAGTTGCGACATTTTTTTAACAAAAACCTTGCTGCAAAACAAAACCCGTAGGGGTGACATTTTTATAAAAACATATCACCTGCAAAACAAACCCTGTAAGGGTGACATTTTCATTCTCCTCACCCTGACCCACTCAGGAACATCATTTTGGTTCAATCGAACTTACTGATATATCTTTGACTGGAAATCGTTATTAAAATAATAGAACCCGCATTTGATGAATTGGACTAAATACCTCTTATTACTAAACATCCTAATTATAATATCATGCAAAGAATCAAAAAAAACTAACCACCTTACCCCAAATGAAACCTACTTGATGGATAAATTTGGGGCTCCCTCCGAAGATTTAATACAACAACACTATAAGCTTGTCCATTCTATTCTTCAACACAAAATCAGACGTTCGAATAATTCTGTAATAACCGGAAATTGGACACAACAGGGACCAGGAAATATCGGGGGCCGCATCACTGCGTTAGCCGTTCATCCTACAAATCAGAATATCATTTACCTTGGTTTTCCAAATGGAGGTGTATTCAAAACAACCAACGGCGGTATAAGCTGGAACCCTGTTTTTGATGATCAGGTAACGCTTATGATTGGAGCCATAGCCATTGATCCCAAAAACCCGGAAACAGTTTATGTTGGAACTGGCGACCCGGACATATCCGGATATCCTTTTGCAGGAAACGGAATTTATAAATCCACTAATGGAGGCAAGACCTGGACAAACACAGGACTTGAAACAACTCGCATCATCAATCAAATTCTGATAGACCCTCAGGACAGCAAAGTTATTTATGTTGCAGCCATGGGCAATCCATTTGAACCCGGCTCTGCGCGTGGTCTTTACAAATCTACAAACGGAGGGTTAAATTGGGAAAAAGTGCTATTTATCTCCGAGCAAACAGGTATAACAAACATCGCCATCAAACCGGGAAACTCAAAGGTCATTTATGCAGCCAGTTGGGAGAGGTTGAGGCGAGATGATACTAATGTAGTTGAAGGCCCAAACAGCCGTATTCAGCGAAGCAAAGACGGTGGCAAAACCTGGGAGATTATTCATAATGGCATACCAGAATATCCATACAGCAGGATAGCGATTGAAGTTTGCAAATCAAGTCCTGAATTGGTCTATGCCAGAATGGTCCGCAACGACACCTCCTTTTGTAACGGCGGGCAGCAAATCAGTGGTTTATATAAATCTGTAGATGGAGGCGACCATTGGCAGCAAGTAATTCCGGATTACAACAACTCCGGGCTTCCCTGTGATGTATTGGGCGGCTTTGGTTGGTATTTTGGCCGAATAGGGGTTAATCCTAAAAATCCAAACGATATTTTTCTTTTAGGAGTTGATCTATACCGAAGTCTTGATGGGGGCATGAGGTGGGAAAGAGCCACCCCAGATTGGTGGACTTATGAAGTTCATGCGGATAAGCACGAAATTGAATTTTTAGAAAATGGGGATATTCTCTTAGGAACCGATGGTGGACTTTACAAATTGAAGAAAAATTCGACTGAATGGGAAGACATTGAAAACATTGCCACCACCCAATTTTATCGTGTAGCTTACAACCCAAACAATGCCGCAAACTACTATGGTGGGGCTCAGGATAACGGCACTTCAGCAGGCAACGCAATGAGCATCAACAACTGGGAATCCATATATGGTGGGGATGGATTTTTACCTGCCTTTCACCCAACAGATCCTAATATATTTTGGTGTCTCACCCAGAACGGGGGACTAAACCAAACCCTTGATGGCGGCATAAGTTTTGAACGATTTACCAGGGGTTTGAGCGGAAATCGCAATTGGGATTTCCCTTACTTAGTAAGCTCATATAGTCCAAACATAATGTATTCCGGGGCCAATAGGATTTTTAAAAACTACAATTTGCTTGAAGCGGATTGGAAACCCATTAGTCCTACATTGACAAGCAATGGTCCTTATAAAATAATATCCTTACCAAGCATAACTTGTATGGATGAGTCCACTATAAATTCGAAAATTTTAATCGCAGGCACGAACAATGGAAATGTTTGGATCTGCAAAGATTCCAGCACCAATTGGGTTAATGTTACATCGGGATTACCTGCTGGATATATCACCAGCGTAAAGTGCTCCAGAGAGAACGATAGTATATTTTTTGTTTCTCTTTCAAATTACCGAAACAACTCTTTGAATTCATTAATATTTAAGTCCAGAGACTTAGGAAAAAGCTGGCAATCCATTTCAGGAGGGGAGCTTACAGAAATTCCTGTATACGATCTTCAAATCATTGAAACCAAATCAGACATTATCCTTGCGGCTGCTACCCTCTTAGGGGTTTATGTAACCAATGACGGAAGTACCAATTGGAAAAGAGTTGGGGATAATATGCCACTCATCACCATAAATGACCTTGACATAAATATCAAAAACAATCAGTTGATTGCGGGTACTTTTGCCAGATCCATAATGACCTTTCCGCTATCAGAAATTAAAAGAGGAAATCCTGTAGCAGGCAAAGACATAGTTGCAAATAATAATGGATTGGTAATGTTACCAAATCCGGCAGTAAATGAAGTACAGATTGATTTACCTAAACTTCAAGGCAAATCGAAAAAATCATTAAAAATCATGGATCTAAATGGTCATATTATAGTGCAATTCGATAATATTGATCAGGGAAAATCAACCATCAGGATTAATTTAAATGATTTTGTAGTTGGAATTTATCTTGTTGTCTATCAGGAAGGAAAAATAATAAGTACAGGAAAGTTGCAAAAAATTTAATCTTTAGTGAACTATGATTTTGGATTCATGTTTTAAGTCGCATGATTCCAAATATAAGTTTAGCCAAGTGGTCCGGAAGCATCCTGTGGTTTGCAATGCATATTTTCCCTCAGGTAGCCTTGACTCAGTCTGTAGGCAATCTAACCGGTAGTGTTAAAGATTTTGAAACACAAGAACCTTTAATAGGTGCTATAGTAACCATTAACGACACAAAATTCGGGGCCTCGACCGATTTAGATGGAAACTTCACCATCGAAAACATCCCCACCAAATCATACAATGTAACCGTCTCATTATTGGGATATGAACCCTTTACCAAATACAATGTGGTAATTACAACAGGCAATACCGCGCAAATTAATTTCGAACTTCGCCAGGACAGCAAAATTCTCGGAGAGATTGTTTTCTCAGAAAATAAAAGTATTAGAATTGCAACAAGCGAAACTCCGCTTAGCGTCCAAAATCTTAGCGCGGAGGAAATTAAGAGTAATCCGGGAGGTAACTTTGATATTTCCAGGGTTGTTCAGGTACTTCCTGGAGTTGGTGGTACTTCTGGCAATGGCAGCTATAGAAACGACCTGGTCATCAGAGGCGGTGGACCCAATGAAAACGTCTATTATTTGGATGGCGTTGAGATTCCCGTTATCAACCATTTTTCTACCCAGGGTGCAGCAGGTGGCCCTACAGGAATATTAAATGTTTCTTTCCTTGAGGATGCTACCCTATCCTCCAGTGCTTTTCATGCGCGCTATGACAACCCACTTTCCAGTGTGCTTCAATTTAAGCAAAGAGATGGTAATAAGGACCGCATACAGGGTAATTTCAGGTTAAGTGGAACAGAAGCAGCATTGACTGCAGAAGGACCAATTGGCAACAATAAAAAAACTACCTTTCTCGCATCGGCAAGAAGATCCTATTTACAGTTTCTCTTTGAATTGCTTGATTTACCCATCCGCCCAAATTACTGGGATTTTCAATACAAAATTTCTCACCGCTTAAATGCAAAAACAAGTTTAACTGCTATTGGCGTTGGCGCAATTGATGAATTCAGTTTTGCGCTACCTAAAAATACCACCCCTGAAAATCTTTATGTTTTAAGTAGCAACCCTTTGATCAACCAGTGGAATTACACACAAGGCTTTACCATAAAACATCTTCAAAACAAAGGATATTGGAACCTGACTTTTAGCAGAAACATGCTGGATAATGCTCTGGACCAATTCTCGGATAATTTTAACAGTAACCAGACAGATGAGAATAAAAGAATTCTCAAACTGCGAAGTCGTGAAATCGAAAACAAACTACGATTTGAAAGTCATAAAGTTTCCGGACCATGGAAATATTCTTATGGGGCAATGCTGCAATACGTTAAATACAGCAATGAAACATACGCTAAAGGCCGACCAGAAATCCGGGATAGTTCCGGTATAATCATTCAGCCTGGCATCAACTTTAGTTTCAATACTTCCATTGATTTTGTTAAATATGGAATATTTGGTCAACTCAATCGACGATTGCTTGAGGACAGATTAGGGTTGTCCTTTGGAATTCGCTCTGACGCCAACACTCTTTCCAAAGATGGTCCGGAGAACCTTCTCAATACTTTGAGTCCCAGGCTCAGCGCCAGCTATAATTTATCCAGCAAGTGGACACTTAATGCCAGCGTTGGACGATATTTCAAAATTCTTCCTTATACCATTCTTGGCTTCCAAGAAAACGGAATTGCTGTAAATCAAAATCTACCATACATCAAATCTGATCATTTTGTTGCCGGACTTGAATATATTCCAACTAAGTTCTTAAGGTTCACTTTAGAGGGTTTTTACAAGAAGTATGACGATTATCCGATTAGCCTTAAAGATGGTATTTCGCTGGCAAATCTGGGTGGGGATTTTGGTATCGTTGGAAATGAGGCAGTCAGCTCTACCGGAAAAGGGGAAACCTATGGTGTTGAATGGTTCGCCCAGCAGAAACTTACAAAAAATATGTACTTCACCACATCTTATACTTTATTCTGGTCATCTTTTAGCGGGCAGGATGGTGAATTCATACGTTCGTCATGGGATACCAGACATTTGGTTGCCATTCTCATGGGATATAAGTTTTCGCGCAACTGGGAATTAGGCCTCCGATGGAGATTTCAAGGGGGCACACCATATACGCCATTTGACTTAGAAAGAAGCCGTATAAACTATGCTGTAGAAGGCAAAGGAACTTTGGATTACAATCAGCTGAATTCTGAACAACTTCCAAATTTTAATCAACTGGATCTCCGTCTGGATAAAAAGTGGAATTTCAAACGAATTACTTTTGATTTATTTCTTGATCTTCAAAATGTTTTGGTTAGGGCCAATCCATCCTTCCCAAATTATACTTTCAAAAGAACTGCAGATAACTCTGCATTCGAAACTACTGATGGAGCCGCGTTAAGACCTGATGGTGCTAATGCTATTCCTATATTACTTGAAAACGCTGATGCAAATCTGCTGCCAACAATAGGATTTATTATTGAATTTTAACTGCTTATTTAGATAAAATACCATCAAAATAAAATGAATACCTCGATTGGTATACTCCACTATTAAATAAAGAAACAGTAGATCAAATTTGATTAGAAATCTGATTCAATTAGTTATTACCTCAATTATAAATTAAGCAACCTGTTCAAAGGCTTGATTATAGATGCAATATATAGGTTTAACTATTGTTTCCTTTTAGGCTACATGCTGTCCTCCGTTTATTGCATAATTTGCACCGGTGATGTATGCTGCTTTTTCTGATGCAAGGAAAGACACCAAATAGGCAATTTCATCAGTTCCCCCTAATCTGCCCATTGGAATTTGTTCCACAATTTTATTTCTCACCTCTTCTCGGATAGCCATGACCATGTCTGTTCCAATGTATCCCGGAGAAATGGTATTCACTGTAATCCCTTTCTTGGCTACTTCCATGGCAAGAGACTTAGTAAATCCATGCATTCCGGCTTTAGCTGCGGAATAATTGGTTTGTCCGAACTGTCCTCTTTGTCCATTTACAGAAGAAATGTTGATAATACGTCCAAAACCCTGAGCTATCATATCTTCAATAACATGACGGGAACAATTGAACACAGAGTCAAGATTGGTATGTATAACATCATGCCATTGCTCTTTGGACATTTTCCAAAGTGGTGTATCTCTTGTGATACCTGCGTTGTTGACAAGGATGGAGACAGGACCATATTTAGCTTTGATTTCTGCGATCATTCTGCCTGTGTCTTCAAAATTGGTGACATCTCCTTCCACCATGGTAAATTCATATCCTTTCTCTTTTTCTTTTTCTTGCCATAATTTTGCTTTTTCAGCATTGCGAAAATTGGCCACTACAAAATAACCGTCATCTTTTAGTTTATGACACATTGCAGTTCCGAGCCCGCCTGTAGCCCCGGTTACTAAGGCTATGTTTCTTTGATTGGTTTCCATGGATAATTTTTTTGTTGGTGTAACTGTAATATTATTACAAGATTTTTAATCAAACAAGGAATTGTAAAATTTTAAAATAATTTTTAATTATTGTAATGCTTTCAGCGATTGTAAAAACATTAAATCCACGAGCCCTATAGCGGTCATCGCCTCTACCACCACAGGTACTCTTAGCGCAATGCATAAATCATGTCGCCCTGCAACAACTAACTCACTCAAGGTTGATTTTTGAAAATCATAAGTCTGTTGTTTTTGCGGAGTACTGGATGTAGGCTTTACCGAAATGCGAAACACTAATTCATTGCCATTGCTTAAGCCTCCTGAAATTCCCCCTGCATGGTTAGTTTGTGTATGTCCTTCCTGATCCAAAATCGGGTCATTGTGCTTAGAGCCAACCATTTTGGATGCTTTAAAACCGCTGCCAAATTCTATTCCCTTTACTGCTGGAATAGCAAACATCAAATGCGCAAGTACGGATTCCAATGAATCGAAAAATGGTTCTCCCCACCCTATTGGAACGTTATTCACTTTACATTCAACAATCCCACCAATACTGTCTTTATTTTCAATAGCTAATTGAATTGCGCGTTCAATGTCTTCTAATCCTCCGGCTTCGATTATTCTAGAATGTATCTGAATTCCCTTTAATATTTTTTTTGCTATTACTCCGGCCGCGACAATTGGCAACGTAAGCCGTCCGGAAAAATGCCCTCCACCGCGATAATCATTAAAACTTTTAAATTTAATATGAGCACTAAAATCTGAATGTCCAGGTCGTGGTTGAGAGACAAACTGCTCGTAATCTACCGATCGGACATTTGAATTGGTAAATTCAACACAAAGTGGGGCTCCTGTTGTCATTTGCTTGAAAACCCCTGATTTAATGATGGGTTCATCGGACTCGACCCTGGTTGTGGTCCCATTTATTCCCGGTCTTCTTCTCTCAAGGTCCGGGTATAAATCTGTCTCACTCAATTCTATCCCCGGCGGAACACCATCTACAACAATACCTACTACAGGACCATGTGATTCACCATAAATACTCACTCTGAAAATTCTGCCGAAGGAATTCATGTGTTCATTTAATACTTACTATTTCACAAAAATTTTGTGCATCCTCCCAAAATCCCGGATAGGATTTTCTGACCTGTTGCGGGTCAAAGATAGAAAGTTCTCCCAGCTTACTCACCAAAGGGGCAAATGCCATTACCATACGATGATCTCCATAAGTTTGTATTGGTTCATCTGGCATTTTAATAATACCTTTCGGAATCCTGATTTCATTCTCTCCGGACATTGGGTGTAGTCCTAATTTGCGAAATTCCTTTTCCAATGCAACAATACGATCAGTCTCTTTTATTCTAAGTGTACTTAGTCCCGTAATGCTTACATCAATTCCCATTCCAGCACAGGCGACTGCAATCGTTTGTGCTAAATCCGGCGTTTCTCGGCAATCAAAATGTAATGTATGCTCTGGCACAATAAAATTGGGAATTTTGGAAATAGTAATACCGTTTTCATCAAAAGAAGTAGCTATTCCCAATTGGGAAAAAATTTCAATAACCGCTTTGTCTGGTTGATGGCTATGCAACTTAAGTGCTCTAAGTTTGATCTCGACAACATCGGGCAAAAAACAAAGCCACTCATACCAATAAGAAGCTGAACTGTAATCCCCTTCAATAGTCCATTTCATTTCTGGATATACGCCTGGTAAAATTTGGACTTTATCAATACTCACCTGCATTTCAATACCCAATATTTTCAAAATTCCAAGGGTCAGATCAATATAACTCTTGGAAACCTGATCCTTTGCAATGTGCAGTGTGAGACCTCCGGGAATATAAGGGGCAATTAAAATTAGAGCTGAAGCAAATTGACTGCTTTGCTTACCATCCAAATAGAGCTCTCCGCTGTATAAATTTCCACCCAGAATTTGTATGGGCGGATACCCTTCATTCACCAGGTATTTTATTTTTGCCCCAATGCTCCTTAAGGCCTCCACCAAGGGCCCAATAGGACGTTCCTGCATTCTGGCACTTCCGGTAAGAATTTTCTCCCCTGGTAATAAAGAAAAATAAGCGGCAAGAAATCTCATCACAGTACCGGCGTCCTCCGCATCCAGCAGCTTCTCTTCAGACGACAGAAGATCATGCATTACTTGGCTATCTCTCGCCTCTGAGGGGTTCAAGATGTCTACCTTTCCCGCACTAAGTGCCTGAATGACGAGTAGCCTGTTCGTCTCGCTCTTTGACCCCGGTAAGGATATGGTGATTTTACCACCCATATCCCGGGCTTTTAATTGATATACCATAAGTAAGAAGTGTGCAATGATACGTTTTCTGAGCCTGGCTTCAAAAAACTTATCATAATTTCTGCAAAATTGCCCAGGAATTATTCACGAAAACACCCCATATTATTGATTATAAAATCTTTACACATTATGAATATAAATATGTAAAAAATATTACCATTTTTTATTTAATAAAGCAGCGTTTTTTAATTAATAGAACTCTTTATAAGTATGTTACCGGTTTCAAAGAAAGAACTGATTTGTTGAATGTGAATTTTGAAAACGTACCTGTTATTTACCCCAGGTAGTGATAGGTAAGGTTAGCTCCGGTACCCGGGTATCGGAGTTTTCACCACAACGAATCCACTTAAAATACATATTTTACCTACTACTGTCTAAATAAACTACCAGACTAAAGAGCCTGGTAGTTTTCTTTTGGGCTGTCCCGTAATCTATATATGGGTCTGGGGCCCCTGATTTGTACCTTTAAATTCAGCCAACTAACTCCCCAAATTCAGCCCGTCATCGTAATTTAACCTACACTCATCGAGATTCTTTGCATCAATGGCATGAGGATTCGTAGCTTTGCACGCCAAAATTTATCAGCATTCATGGAACGTAATCATATTATTGGTTTTGCATTGATATTTGCAGTATTGTTTGTGTGGAGTGAGTTCTTCTTTAAGCCCAATATGGAAAAAAAGGCTAAAGAGAAAAAATTTGCAGATTCGATAGCATTAGCCAGCCAAGCTCTCCCCTCCTCCGATACAGCACAAATTCAACAACAACTTCCAGCACAAAGTAACGGAATTGTACAGGATACCCCTGCAGCCACCAGTCTCCTTCAGGAACAAACTTATTTACTAAAGAATAAGTTGGTTGAAATCACCATCAGCAATAAAGGCGCAAGAATTACCAAAGCGAGGATAGACAGCTACAAAAAGATCATTCCAGGTAAAAAGAACGAAGAAATTATTACCGACCTTTTCTTACTGGAAGATCCAAAGAACAAATTTGATTACCAGATTCAGACTGCTCAAGGACCAGTCCATTCCGGTCAATTGTATTTTGAAACCATAAGTCAAACAGATCAGGCTCTTGAATTAAAAGCTGCCTTGCCGGGTGGAGGTTCCTTTGTTGTATCTTATAAACTGAAACCGGAAGACTACGTCTTGGATTATTCGATTCGCGTGGATCACGCAGGTGCCTCAAATGATGTAACCCTGCAATGGGAAAATTACCTGGATAAGCTGGAGAAAAATTATGAATACGAAAAATTCTACACCTCTGTTTATTATAAAGAAAAAGAAGAAGATGCAGATTATTGTTCCTGCCGGTCAGATGACAAACACGACAGCAAGACAAAATCAGTAGAATGGGTGTCTCATTCTAACCAGTTTTTCAATACCTCTCTGATACCCAAAGAAGGGTTCATCAGTGGCAGTTTTGAAACGGTTATGATGCCTGACAACAGTGAAGACCTAAAACTACTTAAATCCACATTGAATATACCTGGTGCTTCTGTGCATGGAAAAAACTTTGATATGCAATGGTATCTTGGTCCCAATGAATACAAGCGACTCAGTCAATTCAACAACCATTTGCAGGATATTATTCCTTACGGTTGGTCTATTTTCGGCACCATCAACAGACACTTGATCAGACCTTTATTTTCCTTTTTGAATGACCTTATGGGTAGTAAGGGATTGATTATATTGTTGATGACCCTGATCGTTAAGTTGCTGGTTTTTCCATTGGCCTATAAAATGTTAAAATCCCAGGCCAGGATGACAGCGCTAAAACCGGAAATAGAAAAGGTAAAGGCCAAGCATAAAGACGACCTGCAACAGCAACAGGTTGAAACCATGAAACTATACAACGAATTTGGGGTAAATCCATTGGGTGGATGTTTTCCTTTGTTGTTGCAAATGCCTATCTGGATTGCATTGTACCGTTTCTTCCCAGCTACAATAGATTTCAGACAGGCTTCATTTTTATGGGCAGCAGACTTATCTTCTTATGATGAGTTTCTAATTTTACCTTTTTCTATACCATTCTTTGGAAATACTTTAAGTCTGTTTGCCTTCCTATGGGTAATTTCTACTTTAGTGTTTACATATTTCTCTTCCAAGACCATGGATTTCTCCGCTAATCCTGCTATGCTTTATATGCAATATCTTATGCCCTTGATGTTTTGGTTTATGTTTAACAAGACCGCAGCAGGTCTCACTTGTTATATGTTCTTCAGTAATTTATTGAACATCATTCAAACCATATTGGGTAGAAGCTATCTTTTTAATCATGATAAGATTCGAGACCAATTAGAATTGAATAAAAACAAACCTAAAAAGAAGGGGGGCTTCCAGGAGAGATTGGAACAAATGATGAAAGAAAAACAAAGAATCGAACAGGAAAAATTGAAAAACAAAAACAAATCCTGATGAAAATCAGATTTTTACTTCTGCTTCTTATAGTCTCCATGTTTGCCTGCCATAGAAAAACAATTAAGGGCAAAGGACAGACGATTGAGGATCATTTGGAATCCGGAGAACAAATGCTAATTCCTGATGCGCTGCCCAGATTTATTGGAAAAATAGAAGCTAAAGACACGTTAATTCAAAATTTAGATACGCTACTTTTTTTTCAACGAACAGCTTGCTTTGGTTTTTGTCCAACCTTTAATTATACTCTTTTCAACAACGGTGTTGTCTTATACCAAGGCATCATGCATGTCCAAAATCCTGGCAGACATTGGGGACTGATGTTAGAGGAAGACTGGGCTCAATTGATGATGAAGGCCAACAAAATTAATTTTTTCAAACTTGCTTCAATATATCCCACCAACGAAAGAGAATTTCTCCCGGATTTGCCCAACAAGAATATTCTTATCAAGGAATATGGCTTGAGAAAATTCATAACAGATAATCACTCCTCCCCTGCTGCGCTTAAAGAACTTGAAGATATACTTGAAGTTACATTGCAAAAGACTATTAACTATCCATTAAAATGATTCATTCCAATTTCATTCCAGGAATAATAAATGCAACAAACCCAAGTAGAATGCATGCCGAAACAAAAGACGAATCCTTCTTTGGAAAGGTTATAAAAAAACTTTTGGAATGGATAAAAAGACGCATGAGATAAACCTTTCTAAATAAACTCTTTTAGCTCAATCTGATCAATCTTATAACTTTTATCTGAGCTAAATCAGATTAACTTGCTGTTGAGTATTGTAAAATATCGAATTAAATTATTTAGAAGAGTTCATTCTAATTATTCAGATAAAAATTATTTTTTATGATTCTAACTCAAACAAGACTGTAATCTATCCTTAAATCCCTTATGGTTGAACCATTAAAAAGTAAACTATCTCAAGACGTATTGAATGTTTATGGTATTTGGGTAAACTAATTTGGAAGAAAATTTCATTTACCTAGAAACAATTCATCCAGATATTCAGATCGAGTGTTTTCATCATAATCCATTTTACAAGTGCCACTTGAACTGCGCATAATGGATATACAAATTGATTTTCCGGTTTTATCATCAAGGTGTGTTCTATTTAATATACAATGCCCTAATTCATGAAACAATAACACCTCCCGTTCTAATTTTGTAGCCGTTTTCCAATAGTTGCTATCCACCAAAATACGATGAACATCTTTACTCACCTGGCATTGTCCCACAATATTTTGATCAAAAGAAGTAAATAAAACACTTAATCCTGAAAGCTCTCCATTAACATCCACATCACGAAGAATTGCTTCCTTTTGAAAAATATCGAGGTACAAAACAAACGATGCATCAACGAAGGATGTATTATCCTTATTGCAAGACCAAAGTAAAATTACCATAAATAAAATCTTCCTCATAAGATACTTTAATCATAGAAGTAAAAAGATTTAAAACTGTACTGTGAAACAGAATACTTTTTAATCCAATGCATTCGTTAAGAGACCTACTTCTCAATTAATTCTGAAAATAAAAATTAAAAAATAAATTTTTAAAAAAATCAAGTACAAATTTTAACCCGACAACTTTACCATATAAATAAACAATTCAATAATGAAATCAAATAAAATTAGTTATATGAAAAAATGGATTTTAAACGGGATGGCAATTTGTGCCATAGCTGCTTTCAGCTTGACTTCATGTCAGAAAGAAGAAACTGTAGACCTGGAAAACTTTGTAGATGATGCAGTGTATCAATTACAAGATGGTTGCGGACTTGGAAAATTAGGTTGTTTTGAATTGGTTTTTCCGGTGACCATTCAGTTTGCAGACAACACAACTCAAACTTTTGCCTCATACAAAGAAATGGCAACCGGGATTAAAGAATGGAGAAAAAACAATCCAACTGTTTCTGGAAAGCCGGAATTTGTTTTTCCAATTGATGTGATCAAATCTGACGGTACAACAGTAACTGTTGAGTCAAAGGAAGGATTGAATGAATTGAGAAAGGAATGTCCACCAAGACACGGAAAAGGACCTCGTGGACACATTGGCCGTGGGTTAGCATGC
This sequence comes from Candidatus Vicinibacter proximus, assembly GCA_016713905.1. Classification (NCBI taxonomy): domain Bacteria; kingdom Pseudomonadati; phylum Bacteroidota; class Saprospiria; order Saprospirales; family Saprospiraceae; genus Candidatus Vicinibacter; species Candidatus Vicinibacter proximus. The sequence continues at coordinate 403,120 of JADJOE010000003.1, read as the reverse complement.
TTTGAATTAGTTTTCCCTGTAACCTTGGTTTTACCGGACAAGACTGAAGTTATCGCCAATTCACAAGATGAATTGAAAGCGGCTTTGAAAGCCTGGAAAGAAGCAAATCCTGGAAAAAGAGGCGCTCACCCAATTCTTAAATTCCCCTTCAGCGTTACCTTGAAAAAAGACGGCAGTTCAGTAACTGTAAACAGCAAAGAAGATCTCAAAGCATTAAAAGATGCTTGCAGGGATTAGTTCAGGAAGGATTTAGAATAAAGAATAGTTTTAACCGGCTTGTTTTTCAATCAAGCCGGTTATTTTTTTTTATTAAAATCCAATTAAATTAAAGACCTGGTTTTAAAAGGTAATTTATCCCTTTTCGATCCTTTTTTCTAAAAATTTGAAATTTTCAAAAGCCTGACAAATATATTCATTGGAATTGTTTATTTCCCGAGTGAGATTCATGAGTGAAGAAAAATCGAAATCTACTGCATCTACATTAGTTGCAAAAATATCCATCAAAGTTCTGTTTACCTCCAGGTGAATTTTCATGTTTTCGTTTCGTATGAGTTTTATAAGTTTTGTGGATTCCCTGTGATTGTCATCCATTAATTTATACAGTAAATCATAGTATTCCTGTTGGGTAGATTTGAGTTTAACAAAATAAGAATATAAATCTGTATGGCTGCTGTTTCTTAAGTTAAACAGATTATGACGGATGTCCTTAATGTCCTTAACACCTAAAGCAGCATTTCTCACTGTGGCACTGATGTGTGCAACGGTATGCGCTTCAGCAGTGGAAAGATCACCCAACTGCATTTGGATATAAAAATTGGTAATTTCATTTTCATACTCTTTCATATAGCCATATTGCTCGATTTCATCATCCGTGGATTCATCAATACGCATAATAATTCTGTTGAGTCTAATGGATTCACTTAGAAACAACTTCGCTTCCTTCTGTAGTGCCATCAAGGCTGACCCAGCCTCTAAAGGACTTACCCCTTTTAAAAACTTATTTTTTGATGTCTCTCTTGAAGATATGGATCGGTCAATAAATTTGGTGAATATTCCTAAAAATGGCAACAGTAAAATGATACCAAACAGATTTACCATACTGTGAAAAGCAGCAACTGCAATCAAGTCATCATAAATGTTCAGAATATTCCTGATGACAAATTCATAAACGCCCATCATCAATAAGGCAACCAAAGCACTGAACACATTAATATAAATTTGGGCCCATCCCGTCTTTTTCCGGATTGTATTGCCCCGCAATGTGCCAAGAAAAGCGGATATAGTAGTACCTAAATCCGCCCCTATGACCATATAAAAGCATTGATGCACATGTATGATGCCAACAGATAATGCGGATAAAAAAATAACCATACTTGCAGAGCTGGATTGCAGACCAGCTGCAAGAAAAAAACCAAACACAAAGAACAATGCAATCGGTTTATCTTGCAGGAAACTCAAATCAATCTGTTGTGAAAATTCAGTAAAAGCTGATTTCATATAATCAAGCCCTAAAAAGATCAAGCCAAACCCCAAAAAGAACCTGCAAATCTGACTCAGCCATTGCTTTGTTAGAAAAACAGCCCCAAGTCCTCCAATTGCAATTAAAGGCAAAATAATGACATCCAATTTATACTTAAATCCCAACAGCGAAACAAGCCATCCTGTGATCGTAGTCCCAAGGTTGGCGCCCAGAATAATTCCTATTCCACTTTTAAGGACAAGAATTCCTGCACTGGTGAACGACATGACCAATAAAGTCACCATTGCACTACTTTGGAGAATAGCGGTAATCATCGCTCCGGAAAGCACCGCTTTTATCGGGTTATTAGTATGATCTTTAAGAAATTTGGTAAGTCTTCGGCCTGCAATTTTTCTCAACGACTCTTCCATTTGGGACATACCAAAAAGAAAAAGCCCCAGACCAGCAAGAAAAGGCCAAACTTGTATCATTGCCGGATCCATTTAGAAGAATTTTTTTCCAAATCGATGAAATATGGCTTCATCCAGCTCTTCATGAAAATCAGGATGGGCAATTTTTACCAATTCCTGGGCCCTTTGTTCTAAATTTTTACCATATAAATAAGCAACCCCATATTCGGTAACCACATAGTGAACATTGGCACGTGTACTGACTACTCCGGCCCCTTCTTTCAGAAATGGTAAGATCTTGGATTTGCCGCTGCTCGTGGTTGAAGAAATCGCTATAATTGGTTTCCCTCCTTCAGACATTGCTGCTCCCCTCATAAAATCCATTTGCCCTCCAACACCGGAATACTGATAAGTCCCTATGGAGTCAGAACAAATTTGTCCGGTCAGATCAATTTCAATGGCCCCATTAATAGAAACTACTTTTGGGTTTTTACCAATGACGTAGGCATCATTTACATAGTCAGATTCAAGAAACGCTAATGCAGGGTTGTCATGAATAAATTCATACAACATTTTACTCCCCGCTACAAAAGTAGTGATCACTTTTCGCCGATGTTTCTTTTTGTATTTGTTTGTAATCACGCCGGCTTTACATAAATGCATAACCCCATCAGAAAACATTTCTGTATGGACACCAAGATCTTTATGGTGGTATAATTCACCCATAACCGCATCCGGTATAGATCCAATGCCCATCTGTAAAGTGGACCCATCTTCTATTAAAGCAGCACAATGCTTGCCTATTCTACTTTCCGTTTCTCCGGCACTCTTGCTGTAATTTATTTCAGGCAACGGATCCTCTACATACACACAACAATTGATTTCTGAATGATGAAGAATACCATCACCATGTGTTCTGGGCATATTGGGATTTACCTGCGCGATAATATATTTTGCGTTCTTGACAGCAGCCAAACTAATATCCACAGATACCCCAAGGCTACAATATCCATGGGCATCCGGGGGGGACACATGAACTAAGGCTACATCTATTGGTAGAATTTTTTGATTAAAGAGCCTTGGGATCTCACTTAAAAATACCGGAATATAACTTCCCATTCCGCGCTGGACAGCATCTCGAATATTGGATGAAACAAACAACGAATTAAAATAAAAGGACTCTTTGTATTCAGGTTTGGCCAGACACATTTCACCGAATGTGGTTAATGCCACAATTTCCACTTTGTTAAGTTCGGAAGCTCTCCGTTCCAGTGCGCTTAATAATTGCATTGGCGTAGCTGCACTTCCCTGAACAAAAACACGTTGCCCCGATCGAACGACCTTTACTGCCTCATCTGCGTTTTTATATTGTATGTCCATAATTTTAAGGCTCAAAAGTACCCAATACAACTTTCATTTAAGCCACTTGGCTAAATTTATAACTCATTAAATAACACTCTGAATGCCCATGAAAAAACAACAAATTGAAATAGTGGATGGTTGATTTTTTAGAAAGAGCTGACATTACCAAATCGATAATAAAATGGATTAGCCTAAAAATATTTGCTGACTCTTATTTGCCCATTGACTGAAGCGATTTGATTGGACAACATCCAGTTGACCAATGAACTTGAATCCAGATCCACCCTAAAACCGTTTACCTGAGCAGAGAAAGAAACTCCTAAATTCCAGGCACTATAAATTCCTAAACCACCTGCTACACCGGCCCAAAGCCAAGGGGTACATTGGTAGGAAATCCTTGCTGATCCGTATGTTCCTAATGCGGTTTTAGGCATATAAACGATGCTAGAAGAAAGAAATATTTTCTTATTCTTCAAATACGTATGGTAGTTAAGTCGGCATAAAAATGGTAGTCTGCGATTTTTTTTAACCTCTGAAAGAGGATGCAAGAATTCATCCTCAAGTGCTTCTTTTGATTTTAATTCTACATAAATCGAATCGAATAAATTGTTTATTGCAAGTCCATCAAAGTAGTAATTGGTATCTACTTGCTCTCCAATTAACCCATCATTCCAGTGTATTATGCCTAATCTGTCAATCCCAAAACTCAATTCAGAATCATTATGCCATTGATAAGAAAGCCCCCAGTCACTCACCAACCCAATGCCTTGCACAGACAATACAGAGTTCTTTTCCTGATCTGAAAAAACAGATTTCAATGTCAAATCTAAATCTAAAGACTTTCCGCCTTCGGCTGTAAATAAAGATCCTTTACTGATCTCCAATTTTCGAAATTCCTGACCGGAAGCAAGTCCAATTTGCCCAGATACCACCCAATTGCCAAATTTACGATCTGCCCCAACTTTTAAATACTGATATCTTAAAACATTAAAATAAATATCGTTAAATTCAGCAGTCTTATTTTCATAACGCTTGTTTCCAAAAAAATAAAGACCAAATAAGTCACGATCAAATCTAGACTCCACCAAGTCTTCATGTCCTGCAACAACTGTGTATCGATTTATGTATCTGTTTGACAATTTTCTTTTTTCATAGCTTAGTTCAAAACCAAAAATTGCACCAACATGATTTAAATCGCCAAGTTGATCAAAAGCTTTTTCTTTCAATGTCTGATTCAAAAAACCGCTGTTGTAATAAGTCTTCGCAAATGGTAAAATCAAATGATCTGATCCGCTAAGCAAATCAGCATTCAATCTTAACACATTCCTTTTGTCTAGGGACTTCTCAAATTCCGGAAAATCAGATTGGGAGTAAGCCTGTACACTTGTTGAAATGGCTATTAAAATGGTTAAAATTGTTCTCATTCTGCTCTATAAATAAAATCACCGGTTAACGAAAAATTAATCTTGTAATCACTGTAAATCTTAATGGCTTTATCAGAAGGTTTTGTGTCAAACAATGCACAAACCCTTACTTTTTTCGTACGTAATATTTCATCGATTAATTTACGAGTGAGTTCAATTTTGACAACCGAACTTTTCTGTTGCGTAACCTTTCCTGTTGCATCAATCTCGGCGGCCTGGATTACCTGATTGCCGGTAATTAAATCAATTGTAGTTCCATCCATTGGATGGATCAGTGCAAGGCTAAGTTTACAATCGATGGGCACTCCATTATCCACATTTAAATACAGATTCCCACCCTGAATTTGCTCAATCCTCTCTTGACTTAAATCCATTTCAAGATCCCGGCATAACTGCATTCCTGATGCTGAGAAATTAAGCGGTGCTTCCAATAACAAATCAATGTTTAATAATTTGCCATCGTAAATAAAGTCCCGAAAATTAGAAATATTACCATTGGGATTGGTACGGATTTCAAGACTGTAGTCCAATTGATCAGGTAATAAGCTTACGAATTCATTTATGTTTGAATTGTTTTTTTGGAGATAAAAATTATGAAGAGCAGGAATTACCGGCGGAAAACCATTATTGTCTTTAGCTCTATCAATACTTAGCGGTTTACTTAGAATATCCCCAGTTAAATCCAATCTCGTTTTTGTTCTTGAATTGACTGCAGTAATCTGAGACAAATATAATTCTGCATCTGCACCAATATTATTTTCCAGTCCTACACTCATTTTTACGTCTTCAAATTTTATGACCCCATTCAAATCATTGAAAACATCTGTGGTAATGGATGACGGTCCTATTTTAAATGTATCCATACTCAAATAACCCCTGGCATATTCAGGTTTAATCCCAACAAAACCCAACTCCAATCTGAAATTATCTGATTTGGAAAAAGTTTTTTTGACACCTGAATAATCTATCTTCATCAAATAGGTATTAAAGATGGCATTGAACGAATCTTTATTTTGTCCGGTAAAATCCACATGATACCCACTGAAATCAAAATCATTCTGATATTCCGATGCCCCCCCGGGAGGCGCAGGAGGCAATACCTGATAGATCTCAAATGGAACTCCGTTTTTTGTTCCACCCGGTATGGTATAGGTTAGCTTTACACTATCCTGGATGGTGCTGAACATTCGCAAACGAATTTTTCCGGACTTGATAATCGCTTCTTTCAATTGCACATTTAAACCACGCAAATAAAAATTCTGCTGCTGATTAACCAAATTTTGTTCAGGCCAAACAGCAGTTGCAGTATTCGGATAAAGATCATAAACTTTGAGTTCTGCAACTATTGCATTACTGGTGTCTATCAAAACCGGAACATTATTGGATCCAGGTGAAGAAAAACTGATCAATTGGGCTTTAAGCTTTCCTTCAAGCGTCTTGCCATCTAATAAAAAAGTTTGCTTCTCTGCTGTTTTGGATTTGATCAATGGAAAATTACCGCTTACGATCAGGCTATTGTCGGATTGATTCCTGAGTTCAAATTTAACATCGGTTATATCTATTGGCAGGTCATTTTTAAAGCCTACATCAATCTTTCCCTGATCAAGCGTCATCGATGTAAACAGAGAATCTGCTTTTATCTCAAAAGCTGGCGTATTGAAGGAAGGTATTGCAGGTATAGCAATGGAACTGCCATTCTGAGATATAATGATGGCCCCTATAAAACCTGCCTGAAGACAAATGGCTCCTAAAGTGATGGGATAAGTTGCCGTAGCGTTATAGAGGGAAAGACTGTCTATGGTAAATGTTCTTGCTCGAACAGTATCATTAATTTGAAATAATGAGTCTACAGCGATGTTGTATAATGACTGACGATAGACAAATTGCAAGACATTGCTGCTGTCTGTAACTAGGCTGCTGTCCTGAACCAGATCGGACACCGTAAGTTCCGATTTTAGCAGCGGGGTAAGGATTTCTGCATCCCATTTGGGCTCAGCCTTTTTGCAGGAAACCCAAAAGAGCGTGAAAGCCATCAGCCATAAAACAATTGAAAATCTATCAATCCTTCCACGATTTCGGGAAACGATTTGGTGCATAATTATTGATTTCATAATTAAAGGGCTAAAATAGTCATTTTTATTTTGGGGGTTACATTCATATTCATAGGATTAAGTATTAACATATGTTCTAATAAGTTTAATTAGTTGTAGGAATGGCTGGTTTATTCCTAACTTGGCCGCCCATTTTCTATGAAAATTAAAGAAAAAGCATTGGTCGGCGTAGTTGGCGCCGGTAGCTTTGGCACCACCATAGCTACACTTTTGGCACATAATGCTGATGTTTTACTTTTTTCCAGGCGGAAGCAAATTGTCGACAACATCAACGAACACAATACCCACATTAATCTCACACTTTCAAAAAGAATCAGGGCGACGGATCAAATTGAGGAAATAACGCAATCCTGCAGTCTTATATTTCCTGTTGTCCCTTCAGCCAGTTTCAGAGATACGATCAAATCCATGAGTCCACTTCTGACACCGGGTCATATTCTGATTCACGGGACCAAAGGACTCGACCTTTCTGATTTGCCTTTGAATGAAATAAGCCATATTAAAATCTCCAGAAAGCAAATACACACCATGAGTGAGGTAATCCGACAAGAGACTCCTGTCCTTAGAATTGGATGTCTTGCAGGGCCGAATTTGTATCGGGAAATTTTAGAAGGCCAGCCCACAGCATGCGTTATAGCAAGTGAATACGATGAAGTGATCAAAGCCGGATCTGAATACCTGGCCAGTAAAATCTTTTACGTATTTGGTTCTTATGATCTTGTAGGCGCTGAAATGGCCGGCGCATTAAAGAACATTATTGCCCTTGCATCGGGAATGCTTGCCGGGAAAGGAATGGGAAAAAACATCCAGGCCATGTTGATCACCCGAGGATTAAGAGAAATGATCGAGATAGGGAGAGCTGTAGGAGCAACACACAGATCGTTTCTTGGCACTGCAGGAATTGGAGACCTTATCGCTACGGCAACCAGCGAAAAAAGTAGAAACTTCACTTTTGGGTACAGATTCAGCCAAGGAGAATCCATGCAAGAAATTATCAGTTCTATGGATGAAATTGTTGAAGGAGTAAGAACGGTTCAGATTGCACATCAATTGGCAAAATATTACCAAATTCGAGTGCCTATCATACAAATGATATTCAGTGTCTTATTTGAACAAATGGAGCTCGAAAAAGCCATCCAGTACCTCATGCGTTACCCATATCTTCCGGATGTTGACTTTATATAATTTTTCGAAAACCTTCTTTTTAACTTGAAATGTCTTTTTTGGGATTCATCGATTCGATATTCATACAGTAAATTTATTTTGACTTATTTATCGTTGGATTTTACCTTTTAGTAGAAATTTCTAGTATGGTCTCTTCAGCCTTCTTACCTTGCCGAATTATTTAGAAAACTTTCTCATCATGCTTGAACAAATGTTTAATCTGGAAACTGAAGGAATAGATCTTCCCAGTGCCAAATTGATCAGTGAAGAAATAAGCCGCAACAACAGTCAAAAATTTGATTACATCAAATACAGACAGGCGGTAAAAAGTCTTAAGTCCATGAATATGGATGAAATGACAGCAATCCAATCTACCCTTACCACTGCCTCTACAATGGGTGTGAGCGTGGACGATATTGCAGCATCTGCTGAAAGTTTCAAGAATATTGTTCAAAACGAAGAAGCCAAATTCAACCAAGCGATGCACGCTCAATATAAAGCAAAGGTTGAAGACAAAAAGCATGAGCTCAGTGACAAAGAAGAACTCATTAAAATTAATGAACAAAAAATTAAAGCACTTCAGGACGAAAACGATTTGTTGAAATCAAAACTGGAAGGAATCCAGGAGGAAATTAAGTTGAATGACCAAAAAATCCAACACAAAAAATCCGTATTCGAAAAAACCATCCTCAAAATACAGGAATGGATCAACAATGACCTTACTCAATTAAAGTCGCTCAAAAAATAATTTCTTCTAATTTTGTAAAAACTTATAATTATGGCTACAATTAACCCAGGTTCAGGAATGGAAAAACCAAAAACCTTCTGGTCTAAACCTGAAGGCATTACCGGGACCGTGGTACTCGGAGGATTACTGATCGGAGCAGGAGCCGTACTCTACAAATTTCTCCCTTATTTAATTTCTTTGACCAGCAATCTAATATATCTATCGGGAATGCTTTTGGTGCTGGGCGCAATCATTTACATGGTAATTGATCCAAGGATGAGGAATCTGATCGGTTATATGTATAAAAGCATCATGCGATGGATCACAGGAATCTTTGTTACCATAGATCCTATTGGGATTCTCAAAAATTACATTGAGGATCTCCAAAACAACCTGTCCAAGATGAGCGAACAAATTGGTGTGCTGAAAGGTCAAATCAGAAAGTTACAAACCAATGTTTCTGAAAATTCTAAAGAAATTGAAACCAACCTAAGAATGGCTCAGGTTGCAAAAAATCAGGGACTCGAACCACAAATGGTGCTGGCCACCAGAAAGGCTGCCAGACTTCAGGAAACCAATGAAAAATACAACCATCTGTTGAGTAAAATGGACATTCTGAGTAAAGTACTCTCCAAAATGTATCAAAACTCAGAAATCCTGCTGGAAGACACCAAAGACCAGGTAAAGCTCAAAGAAGAAGAAAGAAAGGCCATTCGCGCTTCTCATAGTGCTATGAAGTCCGCCATGAATGTAATTACCGGTAATGCAGACCAAAGATTAATCTTTGATCAGGCACTGGAACACATTGCCGACGATGTGGCCAATAAAGTTGGCGAGATGGAAAGATTCATGGAATTGTCAGAAAACTTTATGAATTCTGTTGATTTACAAAATGGGGTTTTCGAAGAAGAAGGCTTGAAAATGCTGCAATCCTATGAAGAAAAAAGCAAACTTCTTTTAATGGGACCTGTTAAAAATGAAGCCAAATTCAAACTGGACGCTCCACGCCCGGAAAGAGACGAAATCGAAAAAGGGAAATCCGATAATCAATACGATAACTTATTTAATTCTTAAACCCATTTTATCCTAACAGGATTCCGAACAAAATTTATAGCCACTTCAAATACCATCAACACCTAGAGGGTAAGATTGGTATTCCGAGGAATTTCAATGACTTCCATATTTTTTATATCCTTTCCGTCTATGATAAATCTTATCAAAGTCCGAATAGAATGGAAGCCATGAACGCCGTAGGCTCCGGGATTAATGTATAAAAGTTGGTACTTTTTATCGAATCCAACTTTAAGAATATGGGAGTGACCGCAAACTAGAATTCCGGGCTTGTGTTCAGCTATTAGTTTCCGTACTTCAGGGGAATAACTGCCCATTTTGCCGGCAATATGGATAATTAATACTTTTACCGATTCACAATTAAAAACAAGGACTTCCGGAACACTCACACGGAGGATATGATTATCTATGTTTCCGTAAACTATGCGGCTCTTAATTTTTGCTTTCAGTCGATCGACTATGTCAAGATCACCAATATCACCTGCATGCCAGACTTCATCACAAGACTCCAGATAATAAAATAGTTTATCGTCGATATACCCATGGGTATCTGATAAAATAGCGATTCTTGTCATGAAGCAATCTCCATAATAATCTTGCCAAATTGCTTGCCATCTGACATTCTACGGAAGGCTTCTTGAATTTCAGAGAATGGAAAAACCTGATCAATTACAGGATGTATTTGGTGCTTTAGTACCAGATTCATCATATTTTTAAAATCCTCTTCTGAACCCATTGTTGAACCGAGAATAGAAATCTGTTTCCAGAAAATTTGCTGCGGAATTAATTGGCTGATTACACCCCCAGTTCCTCCGTAAACTACTATCCTCGCTCCGGGATTACAGATTTTGACGAGTTTGGAAAATCCATCGCCCGCTGCACCATCGACCACTAAATCGATGCCACCAAAATTTTTAATAAACTCTTTTTCCCAATCTTCATTTCTATAATTTATTCCTGCTTTGGCGCCCAGTGAAATAGCCCGTTGAATTTTATGATCATCAGATGAACTTACATAAACCTCCATGCCGATCGCCAATGCAAATTGCATGACAAATAGAGCCACGCCACCTCCTATTCCGGTAATTAATAACTTTTCCCCTGCAACTGCTTGCCCTCTGGAAACCAATGCTCTGTAGGCGGTAAGTCCTGCCAAAGGCAATGCTGCTCCTTCTTCTGGAGTCAGAAAATCCGGCAAAGGATGAATGGAAGATATAGGCACCTTAACTTTTTCTGCTAAAGAACCATATCTGGGTAAACCCAAAATTTCGAATTGGCTTGATGGATAACCGGATTTACTTCCCCAATTAAAAGCAGGGTTCACAATAACTTTTTTACCAAGGTAGGTTCCCGTCAAATCAGATCCAACAACCATTGGATATTGAATACCGGCATATTGTCCTTTTGAAATCCAAACATCCCGGTGATTCAAACCGGCATAATTCACATCAAGCACCACTTCTCCTGAGGAAGACCCCGGATCCGCAATTTGTTCTATCGATATCGGGGTATTTTTATCTTTTATTATTGCCGCTTTCATAATCGTTTCATCATTGTAATTGTAAAAACATAATGGTCAAAGTTTAATTGCAAAAATAGGCCAAAAGTATGCCTGCGCTTACAGCAACATTAAGTGATTCAGCACCCAGACTTCGCGAAGGAATGGATATCATTGCCTGACATTGATCCACAATGGGTTGAGACAATCCATGTGCTTCATTTCCTAAACAGATGATTGCCGGGCGGTCCAATTTTAGCTGTCCAAATGGCTTGCCTTCCAAAGCAGTTCCCACCAAAATTCCATAACTTATAAACTCTTTTAAAAACTCTATATCCACTTCACTGACCTTCACTCTGGCAATGCTGGACATCGAAGCCTGAATAGTTTTGGTATTGTATGGATCTACCGATCCAGGTGCAATAAATATTTCTTTGACACCAAACCAATCCGCAGTCCGGATAATGGTTCCAAGATTACCTGGATCTCGAACCTCATCCAGATATAGACTGATGGGGTTGTCTTTGAAACTAATCTCACTAAAAACTGGAAAACGAAAAACCCCTAGCACTTCATCGGTAGATTTTAGACTAGCTATTCTTCCAAGGTCAGAGCCTCCTATTTCTTTGAATTGTTCAGAAAATTCTTTTAGCTTTGTAGCATGCTTCGAAGCCCAAAGGCTGGTTCCTGTAACCATAACAACGTCTTCCGGCTTCGTCTGCATCAAATCAAGCACCAATCTGGATCCCTCAGCAAGATACAAGCCCTCCTCATGCCTGTATTTTTTGTTGTGAAGTTCTTTAATCCATTTTATTTCATTTTTTGAAATCATAATGAATTTTATCGTCATTCGTTGCTATCCTCATATCCGGACCAAAATTAATCTTTTCTTCTTACTGTGCATCAGTGGAATTATATTCTCATGCAATACTACCAGAAACCTAAAACCCAACGAATCCCTTCTTACGCAAAATAAGATTGAACTACTGGATATCAATAATTTAAATGAAAAGATTATATTTAAACAAGAGTTAGGTACCTTATTTAAACAAAAACCAAACCGAACATATCTTTTTTTTTTCAAGCGCCATGCGATTTATAATTTTTTGGAAGCCAGAAAAAATAAAAAGGTTTGGTTCAGAAAATCACTCAGCAAGCAAGCAGAACCTCCAGCCATCTTAGATACTTTTCTGGTAAAGGCAACCATGAACAACATGTACAATTACATGTACAATAAAGGATATTTTACCGTAAAGGTTTCGCCGGAAATTACCAGAAAAAAAAATAAGACCTCCACGGTGAAATATCAGGTAAGTGCCAATAAGAGAACATTTATTGAATCTCTGGAATTTCAGGCCGAAGATTCCGCAATTTATCAATTACTGGTAGCCAATCAGGCCGGCTCATTGATAAAACCTGGATCTCCTTTGGACAATGCACTTTTCCAAAGTGAAAAAGCACGGCTTACAGAGCTTATGCTGAACAATGGATATGCAGAATTTAATCCGGTATATATTCAAAATTTAGATGCAGATACCACCGATGCAAAAGCAAAAGTTAAACTCACCATAGCAAACCCTGATCAAAAAACAGAACACACAAGGTATACGGTAGGGAGTGTGCGCATCCTTGGAGATTATAATCCTTTGGTCAAAAATATTTTTAGCCAAACTAAATTGGATTCTATTTCTTTTTTCAATTCAAATAAAATAAGTTTTATTAAAGACGATGTCCTGCTCAGAAATATTGAACTGCGACCGGGTCAACGCTACAATAAATCGAATATAGATCTAACCTATCTTAACCTGGCTAATCTGGAATATTATAAATTCATCAATATAGAAACCAAATTAGATACCAATTCGTCCGACAAACTTAACCATACCATTTTCCTTACCCCTTATAAAAAATGGGTAACGGATTATGGAACAGATCTAAACTACACCACCCTCAGAACCACAGGAAGGAACCTATTTGGTGTGTCTGGTTACGTCAATTTGAAAAACAGAAACCTTTTTCATGGTGCCGAGAATTTTGACACTAAAATTGAAGTAGGCGCCGAACTTAATTTTGTAGACACTTTTGGTCTGAATACCATCAACATTGGTTACAGCAATACACTCACACTCCCTGACTTTTATGATATTACCGGAACTTATGGCATCAGTCGTTTTATACTGAGGCCATTTGTTCAACTCAGAAAAGAACTAAAATCAAAGACTGCCTTCTCCCTGGGTTTTGATTATGTTAATCTTGCTGCTTTGTTTAGCTACAATTCTTTCAATGCTAAAATCGCTTATGATTATTATTTAAATCGGAGGAACAGAATCATTTTAACTACTCTGGAAGTCAGTTATTATAAACCTACGGTTTTTCCGGCTTTCCAAAGTATATTGGCGACAAATCAAGCCCTGGAGCAAAGTTTTATTGGTAAAAGATTATTTACTGCTTTCTTCCTCAGCAGCTTGAAGTATTATTATCAAAGCAAAAAATCAAGTTTTATTGACCGTGCATTCATTGCCTCTCTGGAAACCAGTGGATTAGAAGCCAGTTTGGTTAACTCAGTAGGCAAACTCATTAATGGAAATTCTGGTGGAAGTGGAAATAATACTTTGGAATTGGCAAAATTTATTAAACTGGATGCAGACCATCGTTGGTACTATTATGTCAATCCTCAAAACACGATAGCTCTTAGAGGGGCTGCGGGACTTGCAGTTCCCTTTGGTGGGAGCAAATCGATCCCATATATAAAGCAATTTTTTCTAGGTGGTCCTCAAAGCCTCAGAGCTTGGGGTATAAGAGAGCCCGGACCAGGCGGAGACCCTGTCTCCAGCACTTTAGGAGAAAGAGGTAATTATTATTCTGCAGGAGATATAAAACTTGAAGTAAATGCCGAGTGGCGTTTTGACATCATTTGGATTTTTAAAGGAGCTATGTTCCTGGATGCTGGCAACGTATGGCGACTACCTCAGAAAGGGGTTGAAAATAACCTGGGAAATTTTTCCAAAATTTTTTATCAACAGATTGCTTTCGGAACAGGTTTCGGCCTGAGAATGGATCTTTCTTATTTCCTGTTTCGGGTTGATCTAGGCTTCAAATTACGTAACCCATACCTGAACGAAACCAACAGATATTGGATATACAGCAAGAAAGACCCAGTGAACTGGACCTCTCTGTTTAAAAACTCAAATATTCACCTCGCCCTCAATTACCCTTTTTAAGGATTGAATGCAAGATCAATGATTATTGATGATACGCCTGGTTGTGGGTAAGTGTTGTGCCACATTTTGCACAAGCTACAGCTTCTCCTGCTCCTCCCTCACATCCTTTAGGACATGTAAAATGCCAAACTCCATTAGCATTCTGAGGAGTGGATGGTGGAGGACCTTGTGATGGTGTGAAATTTGACGGAACCTGAGTGGAAGGTGCCGTTTGTGCTGGCTGAGCGTTGGTAGAAGTTGGAGCTGACTGAGTATCTCCAGACTTTTTGGCATCGTCTTTACAAGAAACAAACAGTGTCACCACTAATAAGAAAGACAATTGCAGAATGAATTTTGCCATTTTTTGATTTTTTGCTTTTAAAATTGCATCAAAAATACAGAACTTATTTCAATCTGCTTCTATAAATTGGTTTCAACCTTTCCGGTGAAAAATTAAACAATTCCGGATCAGCCCTCATTCAAATATATATTTACATATTATAATTTTTTATTATATTTGCCATTGATTACTGCACAACTGACTCCCAAACTCAGCTTTTTTATTTATTAATTTTTAAATCATTATTTAATGAAAACTGCGATTCAAGGTTTCTTGAGCCTTAGCTGTGCTGTATTCTTTTTTGCCTTAAACTCCCCAGGCTCCACAGCGGCTCCACTCAGTGTATGGCTGGAATGCCCACACGATGTAACGGTCAATTGTACAGAGGATCTGTCCAATCTTGACAAATGGGGAAAGGCCTGGCTCTGGGAAAATTATATTAAAAAAGATGCACCTCCTCCCAAGGTCACCAAGAATACAAACTCCTGTGGAATTGGTACGATCACAAGAACCTGGGAGTATGAAGATAAAAATTGGCAACTTCATACTTGCAGCCAAACTATTTCCATTCTTGCAAGTGGAAATCTTTTTGGCTATGCGGATATTGTCTGGCCAAAATCCTTGGAGTTGGAAGGGTGCAACCCAAACGCGGACCCTGGAAATTTGCCGAAAGGATTTAATTACCCTACTTTCAACAAACGAGGTTGCAGCCAACCCATGTATACCTATAAAGACATGAAGTTCACGGTGGCCGATGGCTGCATGAAAATTTTGCGCGACTGGAAAGTTATCGATTGGTGTCAATACGTGCCCAACTCTAAATATCCTACCGGCATATGGACCTATACTCAGGTTATCAAACTGGTCCTGAAAGACTCTACAGCATCCTTAAAATGCCCAAAAGACACTGTAGTCCAAGCCTCTCTTGACTGCAAAGGAACTTATGTAAAACTGGATTCGGCAAAAGGCTTTACAAAATGTGGTTACTTATTAAAAATCAGAAACACCTCTCCATATGCCAAGAGCAGTGGGCCAGATGCCAGTGGAGACTATCCTCTGGGTACTACCAAATTTTATTTCATTGCTGAATATGGGTGTGGCATAGAACTGAAATGTGAGGTAAAAGTAACTGTGGTAAATAAAATACCACCAACCCCATACTGTTTAACCGGAATTATTGTGGCCTTAATGCCTGTTGACAGCAATAAGGATGGCACTGTAGATGCCGGAATGATCGAAGTATGGGCAAAAGATCTTGACCATGGATCCTACCATAAATGTGGTTATAAAAACTTGAGATTCTCATTCTCTTCTGATGTAAGAGAAATGAACAGAATATTTACTTGTGATCAACTGGGAAAGAACGAAGTAGAGATGTGGGTCACGGATTCTGCTGGCAATCAATCCTTCTGTAAAACAATCATTGAAATCCAAAACAACAATGCACGAATTCCAAACTGTAAAAGGAAGGATAGCCTAACAACCCGCCCTCCTACCCTTTCTATCCAAGGCCAGATTTTCCTGGAAAATAAATCAGGACTGAAAGAAGTAAAATTATCCTTAATGGACATGACTGCATTTAAAATAAATGTTACCAGAGATACATTTCCTTTTATTCGTTACGATACCATTAGGGCTTCAAGTGGAACTATCTATTACATCCAAAAAAGAGATACCATCTTCAAAGAAAAACGAGATACAGTTTTCGGCATAATGGCTGAAGAAAAAATGAATAGAGAGGATGGAAATTTTGCTTTCATTGATGTTAAAAAAGATAAGGACTATATGGTTGTTCCCAAATCAGCCAAAGAGGATCTCGAAGGAATAGACGTTTATGATGCGATCGTATTACTCCGTCATGTTCTTGGCACACAAAAAATAACCTCTCCATATAAAATTTTGGCGGCAGATGTCAACAGTGATGGTCAAATTACCCATGCGGACTTTGATTTGTTGTATTCTGTAATCAATGGAACAAAATTGCTGAATCAGATTCCAAAAAAATGGCGATTTGTCCCAACAGCATTTTCCTTCAAATCTCCAACCAATCCATTGTCGGAATTTATACCTGAATATCTCAGTTATAAAACATTGAAAACTTCGATGGAGCATTCTGATTTCATAGCAGTGAGAATCGGGGATCTGGAGGAAAGCAAAACTGTACAAACTGCTTTAGAACTGATTGAAAGATCCAATGAATTTGATGCCCTTAAAGAGCAATTGGTTCAAGAGAAAATTACCATTCATAATCTTTACCCAAATCCTCTTTCTAAGGGCCCTTTTCATTTGGATATTTATGTTCCTGAACGATCCCAACTTTCCTTAAATTTATTTAATGCGGAAGGGAAATCATTGGAAAAATTTACTCAAACTTTTGAAAAAGGAAATCAGCTATGGATGATTCAACCTAACGTCGATCTCCCGAGCGGTGTAATTTTTTACCATTTAACCGATAGCAAACATCAACTATACGGAAAAATTCAAATTTCAAAATAATTAGTATAAAAATTTAAGAGCCGGAGGCAGCTTACTGTTTCCGGCTTTTTTATTGGAATAAATTTTGGGCACTAAAAATCCTTTGTGAACTAAATTAGATAATCAATTTAGTTAGCCGTACTTCTCCAAATTTAGAAAGAGACTATATCCTTTTAGTTATTCTTTAATTTGTCATCTTTGGCTAAAACCTGTTGAGCCATTTGTAGTTTGAATTCTTGTAAACGGATAGCCAGAGAAGGATCTGAAAGTGATAATATTTCCACTGCAAGGATCCCTGCATTTTTAGCTGCATTCAGAGCAACCGTTGCTACTGGCACCCCATTTGGCATTTGAAGAATGGATAATATGGAATCCCACCCATCGATGGAGTTGGAGGATTTTACCGGAACGCCAATGACTGGCAAAGTGGTCACAGAAGCGACCATCCCAGGCAGATGAGCGGCTCCACCGGCCCCTGCAATAATGATTTTTATCCCACGGTCTCTTGCAGAGCTTGCGTAATCCATCATATGCTGAGGCGTTCGGTGCGCTGAAACTATTCGCGTTTCATAATACACATCAAAAGAGTCTAAAAGGGTGGCAGCTTCTTGCATCACAGCAAGATCACTGTCAGAACCCATGATAATACCCACTTGTATAATTTTACTCAAGCTTTTACTTTTAAGGTTTGTTGCACGAAATTAGCTTTTTCCCTGCAGCTTGCCAAATCCTTGTCTGTAATCGTAACATGTCCCATTTTACGATGTGGCCTGGTTTCTTCCTTCCCATATAGGTGTATGTGTACACCAGGTATTTTTAAACACTCTTCAATTCCTTCATATACTGCAGAACCAGAAAAATTTTCTGAGCCCAATAAGTTAACCATTATAGACCACTGATCTGTGTCTGTATGACCGAGCGGTAAATTTAATATTGCCCTTAGGTGATTTTCAAACTGAGACGTTGCACCATTGTCTAAGGTATGGTGTCCACTGTTATGAGGCCTCGGAGCCATCTCATTGATCCACACTCCCCCATCTTTGTTTACAAACAACTCAATGGCTAACAATCCAACTATCTCCAACTGCTGGGTGATTTCCAAGGCTAGTCTGTTCGCCAGAACAAGATCTTGCTCTGAAATTTCAGCCGGACATAAAAGAAATTCAACAAGATTCGCAGTAGGATGAAACAACATCTCTACAGCCGGGTAAGTTTTGATTTCTCCTTGTTCACTTCTTACCGTGATGATGCTGATTTCCTTATCAATATTGGCCATTTGCTCAACCAAACAGGGTCCTTCCATCAGTTTGTGCATGTCCTCAAATGAACGAATGATTTCAACCCCTTTTCCATCATATCCACCCTGCCTCAACTTCTGGACAAATGGAAATTTTATCATGCCGGTATGGACCATGGATACGATAGAATCTGGCGACTCAAACAGAGTAAAGGGGGCGGTAGGAAATCCATGAGACAGCAAAAATTGTTTTTGCATTCCTTTATCCTGGATCAATTTAATGATTTCAGGCTGTGGTAAAACCTTAATTCCATCCTTTTCCAGTTGACTCAAAGCATCCACATTTACCTGTTCAATTTCAATAGACAGGACATCCACTGTTTTCCCAAAATGAATTACATCATCGAAATCCTTAAAATCTCCCTCAGTAACAAATCGACTTACCTTACCGGCAGGATAATCTTTACTTTTGTCTAGGAAATGAAGTTCGAGATCCAGTTTAGAAGCCTCCTGGGCTAACATTTTTCCCAATTGGCCTGCACCCAGGAAACCGATTTTCTTTTCTGAAGGTTTATATGACATGATAACATTTACCTGCAAAGATTGAAAAAACAATAATAAAGGTGCGATGAAAAATTACAAACTCTTTAAAAATGCCATCCTGGTCAATGAGGGAAGATCATTTGAATCAGACTTACTTGTTTATGGGGATAGAATCAAACGCATCGACAGAAACATTAGCCACCCTGAAGCAGAGGTCATTGATGTGAACGGAAAATTGCTAATTCCAGGTTGTATTGATGATCAGGTTCACTTCCGGGAGCCGGGATTGACACATAAAGCCGATATTCACACAGAGAGTTCAGCTGCTTTAGCTGGAGGGGTCACAAGTTTTATGGAAATGCCCAACACCATTCCCAATGCCTTAACACCGGAAATACTGGAAGCCAAATATGAGATAGCCGCTCAAAAATCAATGGCAAACTATTCCTTTTACATGGGGGTTTCTAACGATAATCTAGAACATGTTTTGCGGGTAAATTATGATCAAGTCTGCGGAATAAAAGTATTCATGGGGTCCAGCACTGGAGGTATGCTGGTGGACGAGCCTAATACGCTTGAGGCATTGTTTTCCAGGGCCCCCGTACTCATTGCTACACATTGTGAAGATGAAGCAACGATTCGAAAGAATTTGGAAAAGGCTTTAATTAAGTATGGAAATAAAATACCTGAATCAGAACATCCAATTATACGCAACCACGAGGCATGCATGATTTCTTCCGGTTTGGCTATTTCCCTGGCTAAAAAACACGATACCCGTTTACATGTACTGCATCTGACTACTGCGCAAGAAACAGAAATGTTCAACCATAACATTCCGCTGGAAAATAAAAGAATTACCTGTGAAGTTTGTGTCCACCATCTTTATTTTGACGATAGAGATTATGCCCGATTGGGTAATTTAATTAAATGCAATCCTGCGATCAAAACAGAAATCGATAAACAGACACTTTGCAAGGCATTGAAAGAAGGAAAAATTGATGTAATTGCGACAGATCACGCGCCGCATACCCTGGAAGAGAAATCAAGAGACTATCTTGAAGCACCTTCCGGACTCCCACTTGTGCAACACCCATTGAATATAATGCTCACTTTGGGCAAAGAACATGGCTGGGGAATAGAGTTCATTGTAGAGAAAATGGCACATAACCCTGCAATATGCTTTGGTATTAAAAACCGGGGATTTCTAAGAGAAGAGTATTTTGCTGATCTGGTAATCTTAGACCCCACTTCACACTTAACCGTTAGAAAAGAGGATTTACTATATAAGTGTGGTTGGTCGCCAATAGAAGGCGCAATTCTTGAAGGGAAAATTTTAAGCACCTTTGTCAATGGGCATTTGGCCTTCGATGGCCATAAAGTTTTACCCATTTCCCATGGAGCCCGGTTGAGCTTTGATCGAAATTAATAGATAAATATCTGCTGAGGCTACACTCATATATAATATTTTTATATATATTTGTAGCTAAAACATATAACCAAAAATGGATCAGGACTCTTTTATTTACTTGTATCCGATGCCGGATGATGTCGCTCAATCCATGTTGATCTCAGAAACTGAGTCCAATATACACATCAGACCCTTGAATCAAAATGCCCGTAAACTATGGATTTGTAATAAAATAATCCGGAATTTACTGACCCAAAGAAAAACCCTTATCCTCATAGATCAACCCGACCATATTCGTCTTTTGGATGAAATCATTCAAGAGTTCCAATTACAACCTTTATGTTTTCTTTTTACTCATTCCAGATCGGAAATTGAGCAAAAATTATTACAATTTGCGCCCGTTACCGTCCCTGGAAAATTAAATCTGGAACAATTTGAAAACCTGAGTAAATCATTAAAAATCACCCACCAAAACCTGAAAGAAACCTATGATACCCTATATCAAACTAAGGTAGGTCCACAAGACAATTTTGTAAGTTTGGTATCTAAAGTCATTTTGTCAGAGCAAAGTAACAAAGGTGAAATCTCCCGTATCAGCAATTTGCATGAACCTTTGATGCAGAGAGAATTTCAAAGTTTGATCAATTTATTGGAATCTTTTAAAACCTGTAAAGACGGCAGGCTTCACGAAACACATCCTTTAAATCAGCTCAATGAAAAACTTTTTGAACTCTTTCTTCGGGATGAAGCCTGGACTTATCTCTCTCACTTTTTATATCAATGGAAAAAAACAGGAATTCAAATCCTTAACGATCTAAAGGAATATTTAGACTTATGGTACATCTGTGAAAACAAACGGATCTGTCATCAATTTTCAAAAATTATTTCGGAATTAAAATGGTTAAATTCAAATCCATCCGATCAATCGGAATGGTTTCTGAAACACCAGCTTACAGTAGAAAAATTTGAAAAATATAGAAGTTTTTTAAGACAGACCGATACTTCTGAATTTATTGCATTTAATTACCGAAATGAAATACCCACATTATCAGATTTAAGACCGGAAATAAGCAATTATCTCAATCGCACCTTAAAGTCCATAAAGATCGCAGATATCAGAGACAGAGAAGTTGTACTGAGTATAAAAAACATTCTTGATCGTGCCATAAAATGGCAGAATGATATGAATACATCTGGAATTATACATAAGACGGTTCAACTGAATTCTGAAACACTTCCTGAGCTCATACAGTCTATCGAAAATGACATAACTATTGCAGAGGACATTCTTCAATCTTCTGATGCATTTGCCCAGTTTTTTGATTGGAAAACCCAATACAATCTCCTTACAGAACGCCAAAAAGTAATTTTAGATCAGTTACAATTTGTGCATCCTGACCAATGGGAAATTGAATTAAAACGACATTACCAGGACAACAATCTTAAACAATTCTTTGACTACAATGCAGAGTTTATTCCTGAATGGATCAGGGATTTTAAAACAGGTGTTGCACAAATTAAATCCCAATGGACTACCTACCTTCTCTCTAAATATGAGCAAAAACAACACCAAACCCTTTACAAATTAATCGACAAGGAGCCCGGTCTTTATGAAAGTCTGAAGAATAATCAAAAGAATAAGCATACGCTGTCTGAATATTACCAATTAATTCCACAGCTTGCTGAAATTTTTCCCATCATCATATTAGAAAATTCACATCGAGAATATTTCCCAACCCTCACGCAAGCTTCATGGGACGAGGTTTGGAATCTTTGTCCCACCGAGGAAGAACAACAGTTTGCTAAGTTTGGTAAATCTACTCACCATTACATCAGTATTCATGAAGAATTCTCTTCTATTGCTGAATTCAACATTGCACTTAATCAGGCCCCACCTTCTAGATTAAAAAATATTCTCTTTGATCTTCACCCCACGGAAGTTACAACCCACATCAATGGACTTGCCAATTTTATTTTATCCAACTTTCCAAAATTAAAAGTTCTGGTTAACTCAAAAAACCTGGCACTTAGTTTTTTACCAAAAGAACTAGAACAATTATTTATTCAACTTAGCGGGGCCGAATGGAATGCCATTCAACTGGATGAACAAGATGGGGCAGAAAGATTAAGTGAATTATTGATGCACAAATCAACACATAAAAAAATATGGTTGGCTGATCAACTGTTTTCAACCGCTTCCCTCAATATCCAACAACTGGAATGGCAATGGCATTTTCTAAAATGTATGGAAGTCGCAGGATTTGAAATCGAAAATGTGGAAACGAATCAATTGTTCCAATTGAAAAGTTTTTGGCCTTCTTCAGAGAGAAATTTATTTACACCAATTAAAAACACTAAGCTGCATTCAGTCTGATGGGCGGAAATTTTTCATTGGAAAATCATTTCAGCCTGATCAAACGAAACGAAAAAAATCAAATTTATGATCCGGTAAGAAGAAAATGGATCGTTGCCTCTCCTGAAGAAATTGTAAGACAGTTATTTATACAACATTTGCACGTCGACCTTCAATACAGTCTGGCTAATATGTCTGTTGAAAAACAAATTGTTTATGGCGGATTTAAAAAAAGATTTGATTTGGTTGTAAACCATTCTTCCGGTAATCCAATGATTATCATTGAATGTAAATCCTATGAAATCCCCATTACACAAAGTGTACTTGATCAGGCAGCTAATTACAATTTTATTGTACATGCACCATACCTTGCAGTCACAAATGGCAGGTCGACTTTAATTGCAAAAATTGATCACGAATTAAAAAGCTTTCAATTTATCGATCAACTGCCTGTGTTTTCCAGAAATTTGTAGAGAACAATGGATGGTCATCCTTCCATTTCAGAAAGAACAATGTCGTGATCATAATTTCTAAAATCAACAGCAGTAACATTTGAAACACCCATCTCTTCCATATATACCCCATATAAAACATCTACTTCGGCCATGGTAAGCTTGTTGTGTGTGATGATCACGAATTGGGAATCTTTGCTGAATTTTCTGATGATGTGATTAAATTTATCAATATTGATATCATCGAGTGGAGCATCTACTTCATCAAAAATACAAAAAGGTGCCGGCTTCAATAAATAAAGAGAAAACAACAAAGCAATTGCGGTCAGTGTTTTTTCACCACCACTTAATTGATGAATGGATTTCGGACGCTTACCCTTCGGTTTTGCAATAATGTCAATATCACATTCCAGGGGATCCATTTCATCAAGCAGCACTAAATCGCAATCATCATCACTGGTAAACAAAGAACGGAACACATCCTGGAAGTGAACACGAACCTGATTGAAGGCATTCATAAAACTGGCAGTTGCTGTTTCTTCAATTTCCTTTATGGTCTGAAGCAGACTGTCCTGAGCTTTAAGAATATCTTCTTTCTGAAGTTGAATTCGCTCATATCTTCCTTTCATTTCCTCATAAGCCTCCAATGCCATTGGGTTAATTTCCCCATAATTATCCAATCTAACCTTATAATACATGACTCTGTCTCTTAAGGCATCTTCGTCCATCTGTTCTACCTCCTCCTCAGGAACGTATTTATCCAAAGGCGTGTTGAATTCTAACTCAGCTCTTTCGACAGTAGATTGAATTTTATAATTGCTTTCAGACCTTTGATCTTTCAAAGTATTGATGGAAGATTGATACTCCAATATGGCCTTTTGATAACTTCTGATTTGCGTTTCCTGACCTGTAATTGTATTCCGGATCTCATAATAATCCTGTTCCAAATGGGTCAAATCTGATTCAATCGTTTTTCGATATTCAAATCGTTCGACCAGTTGATTTTTATCCTCCGCCAAACCTTTCTCTAACTCTTCCAATTCAACCTGGTAGTCCTGAAGACGCTTTGAATTAAGCTCAAGTTGTTGTTTGGTTTCGTCATGTTGTCTTTGACGATATTCAAGGTCTTTTTTAATATTGTCCAGCTTATTTTCCCATTTAAGTACTTCTAACCTTGACTGATTATATAAGGTCGCAGCGGACGTTAATTCTGTTGAAATCGTATTGAAAACCAAATCGGTTTGCGTAATACTGTTTAAAAGTTGATTAAGTTCAACCTTAAGAGCTTCTACTTTTGCTTGATTGTTTTCTCTTTGGTGCTGAATCTCATTATACTTTATATCATTACCTGCAATTCGCTCCTCAAATTGCTTTTTTAAATCATTGAAATGTTGAACTTTGGTGGACATTTGTGCAAGAGATTGAAGCAAACTACTTTCTTCTTTTCTTGCTGCATTCAGCTCTCCTTCTTTATTAATCAGTTCAACTTGTTTGTAATCATGTTTAAGCTGAGATAAAGTTCTATCGAGCTCCAAAACTTCCAGCTCAATTGTTTTAAGATCCAATTCAAGTTTCTCAAGATGCTTTTTACGACCTAGTTTTTTCCCTTCAAATAAGCCTACCGATCCTCCTGAAATGGAATTCTTCTGTCGTATGATAGAACCACTCAAACTGATCACCGTTACATCTTCCGGAAAATCCATTACATCTTCAAGGTAAGATTCAGCATCCTTAACATACACATTGTTAAGCAATGAAAACAAAAGCGGTTGATAGAGTGCATCAGACTCAATCAAAGAAATTGCAGATTTAAATCCTGGAATGTCAGCAGGAACTATTTTTTCGTTTTTAAATTTACTTAAAATAAAAAAATTAGCCTTACCCTTAGCATTGCCATGAAGCAGTCTGATGGCCTGAATAGCCTCATCTTCATTACTCACTACATGATAATTAAGATAAGGTTCTAAAAATGATTCTATTGCTGATCGGTATTTTTCTTCAGTATAAATAAGATCCGTAAGTACGGGAACATCCTTACGCCAATTCTGATGAAGAAATTTTATAGACTCAGGAAATCCTTCAAGCTTTTCGACCATCGATTTCAATAAGTCGTATTCGTTTTTCCTGGCATCCTTCTTTCTATTGGCTGCGGCCACACTTTGTGTGTGAGTCTCAATTTCAGTCTGAAGAATAGATAGTTTTGCCTTTCGATCTTCTTCTTGCTTATTTAATAGAGCTATTTTTTCCTGAACGCTTTGAAGGTTGCTTTCCAGATCTTTAATATCCTTATTGAAATGGGAAAATTCTTCTGTGCGGAATGCAAGTTCATCAGCATTTCTTTTAGAATCAGCTTGAAGATTTTCAAGCTGGTTTCTTTTTATCGCAAGGTCCTTTTCTAATTCAAAAACACTTTTTTCAATGGCTTCCTTCTGAATTTGGTACTGATCTACCCCGGATTTTAATTCATCAAACTTTAATTGCTTGGATTCGTAGTCAGATTGAAGCTCTGTAGTTTGAAGGTGAAGCTTATTGAATTCATTCTGTGTTTTTTCAATTTCAGAATGAAGTAGCAATATATCCTGAGCAATCACTTCCAGTTTAGTGCCTGCTTCGGAATTACTTTGTTTCAGTGCTTCCTGTTGCGTTACATTAAAGAACTTTTTTTGATCTTTAACTTGAATCTCTGTTTCAATGCCCCTGATTTGATCTAAAAGTTCGTTTACTTTTTTCTGATACTCACTGAGACTTTTCTCCTTGTCAAGATGTGATTTCTTGAATTGTTCCAGCTCTGCCTCAGATTGGTGAAGCTTGACCTCTTGCTCTTGCAATTTTATGACTTGCTCGTCAATAATTTTGGAAGTATTTTGAATCTTTTCTTTAAGACTTACAACAGATAAAAAAGCCAGCCTTAATCCGGAATTTCTATATTTATCCCGCATTTCAAAAAACTTCTTAGCCCTTTTTGCCTGTTTTTCTAATTCTACCAGATTGTTATTGATTTCAAACAAAAGATCTTCAATTCGTGCCAGGTCTTCAGTGGTCGCCTTTAATTTATTTATGGACTCTCTTTTCCTGCTTTTGTATTTTGAAATTCCCGCAGCTTGCTCAAACATTTTTCGCCTTGCAGATTCCTTATTGGACAAGATATCCTCGACCATTCCCAAAGCAATAATTGCATAAGAATCGGATCCAATGCCCGTATCCATAAACAGCGAAGTGATGTCCTTTAACCTGCAAGTGACATTATTTAAACGATATTCGCTCTCTCCACTTCTGTACAAAAACCTTGAGATGTTGACGGTATGATACTCTACCGGAAGCAGATTTTTTGTGTTTTCGAAGGTAAGACTTACATGGGCAAGCGGTGCTTCTTTCCTTTTTTTAGTGCCATTAAAAATCACATCAGACATTTGCTCCAAGCGCAATTCCCTTCCTTTTTGCTCTCCAAGGACCCATCTGATCGCATCCACAATATTTGATTTCCCTGATCCATTAGGGCCAACAATACCTGTCACTGCCTCATTAAAATGGATCACAGTCTCGTCAGCAAAGCTTTTAAAACCTTTGACTTCTATTTTCTTAAGTCTCATAAGGCTGCAAAAATATAGAAAAGATTTATATAAGTTTTCTGAATATAAAACAGCACGCTTTATACAAACAGCTCACTATCAATTATATATAAATATTTTAACTATTTTAGGATGCCTGAATCAAGACATTACAAAAGGTGAAAAAAAATTACATTAATTTTAAAATTTAATAAAATACCACTTTCCTGATTTGAGCACCCACCATGACAACAGGCATTGGCTAAGCCAATATACAATTTCACCATACCAGGCCCATTTCAACCCTAAAGTTTCAGGATATAGAATGGCTACCCAAGTGATCCCCAAATAAAGCAAGGAACCTATAATCTGAATATTCAATCCTTTGGAAGTCTCTCCAGCGCCACTCACCCCGTTAAAAAAAATATTTGAAAATGAGGCTACCATCAAAATCGCAAACAGAATTTTAAAGTACGGAAGGGATTCTTGAAACAAAGCGGTATCTCCTCCTCCTAAAAAAGGATACATTAAAGTCTGGGCAAAAATCAGAAAAGGAAAAGAGACTATCGTGGTAACCGCCAGTGAAATTAAGGAGGAATGATATACTTGCTTAAGTACTCTCTGCTCCCTTTTTCGACCAATGGTCTTGCTCACCATGGTATTAATGGCGGCTGCAAAACCCCAACATGGAATGGTGAAGATGAGATAGACCACCCGCAATAAGTTGGAAATGGCTAAAGCCCGTTCGCCAAGTTTTTCAATAAAACTAAAGAAGATAAACCAGCTTGCAATCCCAATAACAGATTGCATCAGAATGGGTAAACTCAATTTGTAAATATTCCTTAATTCGGCCGGCTCAATATGGGGTATGGAAAACAGATCGAATGGCTTTAGATCCTTATCCAAAAGAATATAAACCAGAAAGAAGACAAAAGCTGCAATTTCTGCAAGGGAACTTGCCAATCCTGCCCCTGCAATACCCATCTCCGGAAATCCAGCTTTCCCATAAACCAAAAGGTAGCACAATAATATGTTCGTCAATCCTAAAAAGACCGTATCAATCAAAATAATCTTAGGCCTGCCGATTCCCATGTAAAGGGATAAAAAGGCGAGTCCGACATAGGCAAAGACCAAACCATAAATTCTATATTCAATAAATTCAAGTGATTTTTGCAGAATTACCTGAGATTTGACAAACAAGGAAAGTATATCCGTGGAAAAGAATTTAAGTATGATGAAGATAAAAAGACCAACTACCAGTTCAAAAAAGAGAATTGCGTAAAAGTACTTTTTTACTGCAGTTGGAGATCTTTCCCCATATTTTCTGGCAATAATGATCTGCCCTCCTTTAGAAAAACCATAGGCAATGGAAGATATTACAAGATAAAAAACACTTACAAAACCAACGGCTGCAAAATCCTTTTCATCGTAACCGTATAGAAACAGGCTGTCTGTTAATGCAATAACATTTTGTCCGGCTGAACCCAACATTATGGGAACGGCCAGTAAAAGAAGCCTTTTAGCGTTATGTATAAATTCCTTCATCTACTTAGATGCCTAAAGATAAATCACATCCCCAATACCAGGCAATAGTTTATGATTTCTTATTAATTCCCTAAACTTTGTTTGTTTTGCATCACAATACAAATTTTATGAAATTCCCAAAGATTCCCGCACCGACAGCAAAATTATCCTCCAAAGAACTTGAAAGTCATGGTGACATTAGGGTAGACCCCTATTTTTGGCTGAATGAAAGAGATCACCCGGATGTCCTTGCTTACCTCGAAGAGGAGAACCAATACGGAAACCAAATGTGCTCTGTTTTTGAAGAATTGGAAAACAAATTATTTGAGGAAATCACACGACGTATTGTTCAAAACGATGAATCTGCACCCTATTTCGTTAATGGATACTGGTATAAAACAAAGTTTGAAGAGCATAAAGAATATCCTGTTTACGTGCGATATGAAAATTCATTGGAGAATAAGGAAGAAGTTATTCTTAATGTAAACCAAATGGCAGAAGGCCATAATTATTACCATGTGGGAAGTATGGCCATAAGTCCCGATAATAAATTTCTGGCTTATACTGAAGATTTGCAAAGCAGAAGAATTTATTCAGTCTGCTTGAAGAATCTCGAAACAGGAGAAGTCTTCCCAATGAAAATACCCAATTCAAGTACCTGTCTGGCCTGGACCAATGATTCAAAGAACCTATATTACGTTACAAAAGATGAAACTCTCAGGGAATATAGGGTTATGCTGCATGAAATAGGCAATGATTTCCAACAGGACAAATTAATTTATGAGGAAGAAGATGAGACTTTTTACGTATCCGTTGGCAAAACAAAAGACAAAAAATATATATTGATTCATTCCACATCAGCTCTTGAATCGGAATATCGATATATCGACGCCACACATGCAGAAAACAAACTAAATCTCTTTCAAGGGCGGATCAAAAACCTTGAATATTATATTGATCACAAAGACCAGGATTGGTTTATCCGGACAAATAAAATGGGTCCTAATTTTGGAATGATGATTTGTGAAGATCAAAATACCGTAATCGACAATTGGAGATCCCTCTTACCTTATAACGATAAGATTCTGGTAGAAGATTTTGAATTATTTAAGGACTATTTGGTTTTGTCAGAAAGAAGTGAGGGGATTCTAAAAATCCATGTATTTCCAGGCCATTCAAGTTCATATTACATTGCATTTGACGAAGATGTTTATACATCGGTATTTTCAGTTAATCCGGAAATTGAATGCGGCTACCTTCGCATTCTTTTTACTTCCCTTAAAACCCCTCCGACAATCTATGAATATCATTTTGAAGATCAAATTCTAAAGATTCTTAGAGTCCAAAAAGTAGAAGGAGGCTATAACCCACAAGATTACCGCACAGAAAGAATATACGCAACAGCTTCTGACAAAACATTGATCCCCATATCCATAGTCTACCATAAAAATTTTATAAAGGATGGATCGCATCCACTCTTACTTTATGGATATGGTTCTTACGGAATTTCTGTAGATCCAACCTTCAGCATTTCAAGAAAGAGTCTCTTGGACCGGAATTTTGCATTTGCTATTGCACACGTGCGTGGTGGCCAGGAATTAGGGCGTTCCTGGTATGAAAGCGGCAAGTTTTTAGAAAAGAAAAACACCTTTACCGATTTTATCCATTGTGCGGAATTTTTAATTTCAGAAAAATACACCCGGCCAGACAAACTCTTTGCCTCCGGAGGCTCGGCAGGAGGTCTTTTGATGGGTGCCATTGCCAATATGCGACCTGAATTGTGGAAGGGCATTCTGGCAGCCGTTCCATTTGTAGATGTAGTGACCACTATGCTGGATGAAGACATTCCTTTGACGACCGGAGAATATGATGAATGGGGAAATCCTGCGAATGAAGTGTATTATCATTATTTAAAGTCTTATTCCCCTTACGACAATGTTGCCTTCCAAAATTACCCGGCCATGTTTGTTCGGACAGGTTATCACGATTCTCAGGTCCAATATTGGGAACCGGCAAAATGGGTAGCAAAAATCAGATCTTATAAAACAAACGACACTCCTTTAATCTTCATTTGTGATATGAATACGGGCCATAGTGGGGCTTCCGGAAGATTTAAGCAATACCGGGAGACCGCCAGAGAATATGCTTTTATGCTTCATTTATTGGGTTGACATGATTTTTGAACGATTTTTCTTCAATTTCCAGCAATTCGAAAGTATTAAGATTTTTAGTATTCCCCTTTAGAATGGTAATAATAACTACCTAAAACCTTCACAAATTGCTATACTTTCAGTAACTTTATGCTGGTATTTTTACCAGGTCAGGCAACAGTTAATGCAAGACTCAGGTCATATACTCAAATCAGTCTACCCAGTTATGAAAAAAATCAACCTTTTACTGCTTGCTTTTAGTACATTTCTTTCCATTTCAGACTTATATGGAACAACCGCAAAAGCACCTGTCAATGCTGGTTTCGGCGGCATAAGTAGTTTAGAGGAATGTATGCTAAGTGAGCTGGAACTCAAACAATCAGATTGCACTCAAGGTGGAGAGTTTTACGTGACCATTAATTTTAGTTACCAAAACACTTCTGAGTGTTTTAGAGTGAAGGGGAATGGACACAGTTATGGAGAATTTCCTTATACAAGCCTACCAATTAAACTTGGACCATTTAAAGGGGATTGTAAAACTGAATACGAATTCATTGTAATTGATTGCCAAAATGAACCATGTAACATCAGTAAATCATTAGGAACTGTTTGCTGTCCTGCCAAAGGAGATTGCATGTTATCTGAGTTGCAATTAAAAAAATCTGATTGCACCGCTGAGAAGGAGTTCTACATGACTCTGAATTTCAATTATAAAAATACATCGGACAGTTTTAAAGTACAAGGAAATGGAGTTAAATATGGTACCTATAGCTACAAAACGCTTCCTGTAAAAATCGGACCACTCAAAGGAAATTGTGAGACTTCTTACGAATTTGTAATATTTGATGCACAAAATGAAAGATGCCGATTAGACAGTGTTTACGGTAAAGTCTGCTGCGAAGCTCAAGGCGATTGTGAGATAGGAGAAATAAAGTGGGAAAAAACGGACTGTAAAGAAGGTCAATTTTATCTATTATTTAAATTTCCTTATGCAAACACCTCTGAGTGTTTTAGGATAAAAGGCAATGGACAAGATTATGGCTCTTTCCCTTATACCCCTCAGCCAATTAAAATCGGACCATTCAAAGGAGATTGTACCACCAATTATAGCTTCGCGTTCATCGATTGTAAAAATGAACATTGCGCTCGTGAAGTGAATGTTGGAAAAGTGTGCTGTGAAGCTCAGAGCAATTGTGAAATAGGAGAAATAAAGTGGGAAAAAACTGCATGCAAGGAAGGACAGTTCTATTTGGTAATGAATTTTGCCTATAAAAATACTTCTGACTGTTTTAAGGTGAAAGGTAACGGACAAGATTATGGAACCTTCACCTATGCCCAACTACCAATCAAAATAGGCCCTCTCAAAGGGGATTGCACAACCAATTACAGTTTCGCAGTTATCGACTGCAAAAATGAGCGCTGTGGTCGTGAAGTAAATGTTGGAAAAGTTTGTTGCGAAGCTCAAGGCAATTGTGAGATTGGAGAAATAAAGTGGGAAAAAACGGATTGCCAAGAAGGGCAATTTTACTTATTGTTTAAATTTGCTTATGCAAATACTTCTGAATGTTTTAGGATAAAAGGTAATGGACAGGATTATGGTACCTTCCCTTATACACCGCAACCAATTAAAATCGGTCCATTCAAAGGAGATTGTACCACCAACTACAGCTTTGCATTTATCGATTGTAAAAATGAAAAGTGTGCCCGCGAGGTTAATGTAGGCAAAGTCTGTTGCGAAGCTCAGGGCAATTGTGAAATTGGAGAAATAAAGTGGGAAAAAACGACATGCAAGGAAGGACAGTTTTACGTGGTAATGAATTTTGCTTATAAAAATACATCCGATTGTTTTAGGGTGAAAGGCAATGGACAAGATTATGGAACCTTCGCCTATACCCAATTACCAATCAAAATAGGTCCACTCAAAGGGGATTGCACAACCAATTACGGTTTCGCAGTGATCGACTGCAAAAATGAACGCTGTGGTCGTGAAGTTAATGTGGGAAAAGTCTGTTGCGAAGCTCAGGGCAATTGTGAAATAGGAGAAATCAAATGGGAAAAAACGGAATGTAAGGAAGGGCAATTTTATTTATTATTTAAGTTCCCTTATGCAAATACCTCTGAGTGTTTTAGGATAAAAGGTAATGGACATGATTATGGTACTTTCCCTTATACTCCTCAACCTATTAAAATAGGTCCATTCAAAGGAGATTGTACAACCAATTACAGTTTCGCCTTCATCGATTGTAAAAATGAAAAATGTGTACGTGAAGTAAATATAGGTAAGATCTGTTGTGAAGCTCAAGGAAATTGTGAGATCGGTGAAATAAAGTGGGAAAAAACTGCATGCAAGGAAGGACAGTTCTACGTGGTAATGAATTTTGCTTATAAAAATACATCCGATTGTTTTAAGGTGAAAGGCAATGGACAAGATTATGGAACCTTCACCTATGCCCAACTACCAATCAAAATAGGCCCTCTCAAAGGGGATTGCACAACCAATTACAGTTTCGCAGTGATCGACTGCAAAAATGAGCGCTGTGGTCGAGAATTCAATATAGGAAAAGTCTGCTGTGAAGCCCAAGGAAATTGCGAGATCGGAGAAATCAAATGGGAAAGATCCGATTGCAAAGAAGGGCAATTTTATCTATTCTTTAAGTTTCCTTATGCAAATACCTCTGAATGCTTCAGGTTAAAAGGCAATGGGCATGATTATGGAACTTTCCCATATACTCCTCAACCGATTAAAATCGGCCCATTTAAAGGAGATTGCGCAACCAATTACAGTTTTGCATTCATAGATTGTAAAAATGAACGTTGTGCCCGTGAGGTCAATGTTGGGAAGGTTTGCTGTGAAACTCAAGGCAATTGTGAGATCGGAGAGATTAAATATGAAAAAACGCAGTGCAAGGAAGGTGAGTTTTACATTAGTTTCAATTTTGCCCACCACAATAACTCGGAATGTTTTACGCTAAAAGGCAATGGCAAAGATTATGGTAAATTCAATTACGACAGTTTGCCCATAAAAATAGGTCCTCTGAAAGGAGATTGTGTTACCAAATACGAATTTATTTTTAGAGATTGCGCCAATGAGAAATGTGCCCGCGAGCTAAATTTGGGAACAGTATGTTGTGAGCAGAAGGGAGAATCCTGTGAGATTTTCAACCTGGAAGTGACCCCACTAGAATGTACCGGAACCAATCAATATTCAGTACGGATTAATTTCGGACACAAAGGAACTAAAGGCGTTGGTTTTGATGTATTCGACAGGAAAGGGTCTATTGGATTTTATGCTTACAGTGACCTTCCAATAGTGATAGAAAACTTTAAAAAGAGTGGCTTGAGCTATGATTTCATAAAAATTTGTGAAAACGATAATGAAAAGTGCTGTAAAGCTGCTGAATTCGAACCACTAAATTGCTTTGGAATTGGAAAAGGATTCTTTACATTGGAGGATCTTCAGGTATATGGCAGCACTTCGGGACTGGTAGTGGAATCTATTTTCCCGTTCCCATCAGGTTTTGAATTGGAAGTATTTGACCTTGGTGGACGTACCCTTTCAACTCAAATTATAGAGAAAACCAGTAACAGAATGCTGGTTAGAATCCATCAATATTTACCGGGAATGTATGTATTAAAGACCAGGTATAGTTACGATACAAGACCTTTCAAATTTCTAAGATAGATATTACTACTTGGATTAAAACACATTATACATTTGCGAATGTATAATGTGTTTTTGTTTTATATCTCTCCGTATATAAAATGCATATTCCGTATATTTGGCTCATTGTTAAACTAATATTAATCTACAAAATGAAAAGAAATTTACTTGCTATTTGCTTTTGCTTTTCCCTTTTAGGTCTTGGCGCTCAGAATACTTTTTCTGACGATGTAGAGTCTTATAAGGTTGGCGATTATGTTGCAAAAAGTTCGACCTATTGGACTGTTTGGTCTGGAGCCACAGGTGAGGGAACTCAGGAAGATGCTCTCATCACAGATGAAAATGCTAAATCCGGAACTAAATCCATTCGATTTGAAGCAGCAACTACTGCTGGTGGCCCTACTGACTTGGTTCTACCATTTGGTGGTGAAAAAAACATTGGAAAATTGACATACGAAATGTGGATTTATGTATTGTCAGACCAGGCAGCGTATTTTAATTTCCAGGCCAAAGCTACCATAGGTACAACCTGGGCTTTGGATAATTATTTTGACGGGGATGGTAAATTCCGTGCAACGCTTGGAAGTTCTGCTAATGGTTATTTGTGTGAAGTGGATTATGCTCCGGAGACATGGGTAAAATACACCCTCATTGCTGATCTCACAGACAATAATTGGGAAGTAAAATTGAACGATGTAACTGTAGCTAAATTTGCAAACCCAAACAACACAATAGCATCCATAGATATTTATCCAAACTATGTAACAGGTACTGAGACACGTGGCAATGGTTCTACTTTTTACATAGATGACATCAGTTATGATTATGTCCCATTTGTAAAACCTAATTTGGATGCCACCCTTCTGCTTATTGGGTACAAGCCACAATTTCTTGCAGATTTAAACTCTGCTGGTACCATGCAGGTAAGAAACCTTGGCAATACTGCGATCAATTCTTTGGAAATTAGCTATAAATTAGGTAATGGAGCGACACAGGTATCTACATTTAATAATTTGAAAATTGCTTCTTTAGGATTTCAGGTTATTGATTTACCAGCCGTAAAATATCTTGCAGGACAAAATGAACTTTCTGTTGAAATCACAAAAGTGAATGGCGTGGCGGATGACAATCTTAGTAACAATCTAAAGAAAAGCACTCTTACAGGTGTTGTTCCTGCAGAATTTAAAAAAGTGGTTTCTGAAGAAGCTACAGGAACCTGGTGTCAATGGTGTCCAAGAGGAGCAGTTTACATGGATTCCATGGCCAGAACTTATCCTGAACATTTTATTGGCATTGCAGTCCACAATCAGGATACCATGACTGTTCCTGTTTATGATAGGGGCTTAACTAGTTTTCCAGGTTTTCCAGGCTTTCCTAGTGTGGTAAACAATCGAAAAACCATATCTGATCCATTAGACCTGGAAGCTGAATTCTATAGCTCCATTGTTGAAAAAACTCCAGTAAAGCTTACAAATGGTGCAACATGGAATGCCACCACAGGTGATTTGAATATCTCTGTACGAGCTGACTTTTTAGAAAATTTAAACGGAGATTACAGATTCAATTTAGTGATCACCGAAAATGGCGTCAAAGGAACAGGTGCCAAATTCAATCAGGCAAATACTTATTCAGGTGGTGCGCGTGGTCCAATGGGAGGTTATGAAAAATTACCTAATCCTGTCCCTGCGTCTAGAATGACCTACAACCACGTAGCCAGAGCTATCCTCGATGGATATGATGGAATTTCAGGCTTCTTACCTACTAAGATCAACTCCGGGTCAACTTACTTTATCACTTACTCCTTAAATGTTCCGATTACATGGAAAGAGGCAAACCTTGAATTGGTTGGATTGCTCTTAGGCCCTGATGGCGAAATCGTTAATGCCACCCAAACAACCATTGCTCAAGCAGTGGCAAATGGCCTTTATACTTCTGTAGAGAATCCTTCCCCTGCACCAAATGTAATAAAGTTGGCACCTAATCCAGCTGCAGATTATGCCAATATTGATTTGAATCTTATCGATCCAACGCAAGT
Source organism: Candidatus Vicinibacter proximus (assembly GCA_016713905.1). Lineage (NCBI taxonomy): Bacteria > Pseudomonadati > Bacteroidota > Saprospiria > Saprospirales > Saprospiraceae > Candidatus Vicinibacter > Candidatus Vicinibacter proximus. The sequence goes on along the minus strand of JADJOE010000003.1, from coordinate 366,968 downwards.
CAGTATTGAAATAGTAGACATGCTAGGCCAATTGGTTCAAAGCAGAAACTATGGTGTATTAAGTGGAGAAATGATGATTCCAGTTAACACCGAAGCTTTTGAAAACGGCTCGTACCTGATTAAACTAAAAATTGGTCAAAACTATCAGACTAGAAAACTAGTAGTTAACCATTAATCTAAAGCTAAAAAATATGTAAGGAAGTATCCATTCTCTTGGGTACTTCCTTTTTTATTTAGACCTTTGCGGCACCAATGAGTAAGTTTAGAATTTCATCACGAGTTGCAGCCATGAATGAGTCTGCAACACTCCGGATGGCACAGCAAGCCAGGGAAATGGCTTCAAAGGGATTTGACATTATTAATTTAAGTCTTGGGGAGCCTGATTTTGATACCCCCATTCACATTAAAGAGAAAGCAAAGGAATCTATTGATCTTGGATATACAAAATACACTCCTGTAGCTGGAACGTTGGAAATCAGGAATGCCATTTCTAAAAAATTCAGTGAGCAAAATGGATTGCACTACAGTCCTGATGAAATTTTAGTTTCAAATGGCGCCAAACAAAGTTTTGCAAATCTCTGCTTTGCTTTGCTGGAAAGTGGAGATGAGGTCATCCTATTTTCTCCTTATTGGGTCTCCTATTATGAAATTATTAAAATGGCCGGTGGGACACCTGTATTATTAGAGTCAACAGTCGAATCCGATTATAAACCGAATCTGGAATTATTGAGAAATGCTATTGGCCCTAAATCCCGAATGGTTGTTTTTTCATCCCCATGCAATCCAACAGGAACTGTATTTGCCCTGGATTATCTAAAAGGCATAGCCGATATTTTAAAGGATTACCCGGACATCCTTGTGGTTTCTGATGAAATATACGAACACATCATTTTTGATGAAAAGCACACCAGTATTGGCTCCTTGGAAGGGATGAATGCAAGAACTGCTACCATCAATGGTTTCTCTAAAGGTTTTTCCATGACGGGCTGGAGATTAGGCTATATGGGTGCACCTAAAGAGGTTATACTGGCTTGCACAAAGGTACAGGGCCAATTTACCAGTGGCGCGGCATCCTTTACTCAGCGGGCCGGGGCTTATGCTTTAAACCATGATCTGGACAGCACCTATGCCATGGTGCAAGCCTTTCACAACAGACGCGATCTATTGTTGGATTTGATCAAAGAAATACCCGAATGGAAAGTCAATCGACCTAAAGGTGCTTTTTATATCCTTCCTCAGGTTGACCATTATTTTGATAAGTCTTATCAAGGTTATTTTATTAAAGATGCAGAGGATCTGGCCTTATTCCTCCTTTCAGAGGCTCATGTCGCAGTGGTCAGCGGGGATGCGTTTGGTGCCCCCAATTGCCTTAGAATCTCCTATTCACTTTCTGAAGAAAAGATTGTGGAAGCAATCCAAAGGATAAAATCTGCTTTAGCAAAGTTAAACTAGGAATAGAGTTTTATGTTTTACTTAAATTATAGTATTAAAAACCTTTACCCTCTCCTATTAGATAGATAATCTCAGTATCAGAAAATTGTATCCAAATTCTGTTAACTTTACAAATATTCAAACATTAAAGCTTCACCATCTTAAAATGGTTACAAAGTTCCATATTCTAGCCGAATGACATTAACGCGCTCATTGGATTTTAAATAAATGAAATACTTCGCATAGTGGAATTATTGATTATATTCGGATTAATTGTACTTAATGGTATATTTTCCATGGCCGAAATGTCCATGGTTGCTTCAAAAAAATTCAAGTTGGATAATGCTAAAGCAAAGGGAAGCAAAGGGGCCAAAACTGCTTTAGAACTTGCGGAACATCCTACCAAATTATTGTCTACAGTTCAAATTGGCATTACTCTTATAGGCATTTTATTGGGTATATACAGTGGCGAGAATCTTACACATGATCTCGAGTACTTTTTATCTGATTTTGATGTAATCAAAATATATGCACATCAATTTGCGGTAGGGATTATTGTTTTAATGATAACATTTTTATCTATACTTTTTGGTGAGTTATTGCCTAAGAGAATTGGACTAAGTTTTCCTGAGCCCGTTGCCATCGCATTATCCCGACCAATGAAATGGATATCCATTTTAACTTCTCCCTTTGTAGCATTGCTTACTTCTTCAAATGATGTTATTTTAAATTTACTTGGTATTAAAAAAAATCTCGACAGCAGTGTAACCGAAGAAGAAATCAAATCTATCATAAAGGAAAGTGCTGAGGTCGGTGAAATAGAAGAAATTGAGCAGGATATCGTACAAAGGGTATTTATCCTTGGTGATCGCAAAATTTCATCTCTTATGACCCACCGCAATGAAATGGTATTTCTATCGGTGCACGAAAAAGCAGAACGATTAAGGGATATTATAAATAACGACATGCATTCCATTTATCCTGTATTTAATGATCAGGAAACGGATATTGTAGGAATTGTAAGTTTCAAGAACATCTTTAAACACATCAACAATATAAATTTCAATCTTTCAGAATTGGTGCAGTCCCCTCAATATTTGCCTGAAAGCCAATCAGCATATGAGACATTAAAGCAATTTAAGAAAACCAACATTCACTATGGCCTGGTTGTAGATGAATACGGGCAGGTTCAGGGGATCTTAACTTTAAATGATTTGCTTAAGGCATTGGTAGGTGATGTATCAGAATTTTATGAAGAAGAATTCTCCTATATTGTCCGAGATGATAAAAGTTTACTTATAGATGGGCAGTATCCTCTACACGAACTTTTTCGAAAACTTGAATTACCACATCTTACAAATAATTATCAGGTAGACACTTTGAGTGGTTTGATTTTAGAAGAATTGCGATCCATGCCAGTAACCGGACAAAAAATACAATGGCGGGATTTTGAATTTGAAATTGTAGATATGGATCATGCCAGAATTGATAAAGTGATCATCCGGAAAAACAAATTAGAACCCAAAGAATAAATTCTTTAACGGTTTTCCATGATTAGTTCACCCCAATCAATCAATTACTCTGAATTTGTTATTTCTAAGTTCAACAATTCTGACAAAAGCGTTTTCGAAATAGTCAACTTCTCCACTATTTTCGGGTGTTTTGCCTGATTTGTAAACCGGTCTGATCTGAAAACTGGTTTCTAAGCAAGGTACGGTTTTGTTGATGTTTTTGAATTGAAAATCAGGACCATCGGTGTTCAAGGACTGGATCGAATATTTCATGATGTCATAACCTTCCAAAACGTCTTCAGAAGGAAACTCTCTATATTTTTCAAAATATCTTCGTTTGAAAGTTTTAATTTCATTCTGGTCATTATCTATGTAATTGCTCAAACTAATTCTAATTTTTTGAACATTAAGATATTCAATAATGTCACTTTTCATTTCAAGCCACTTGTACATTCCATAAACAATAACCTCTTTTTTATCTTTCTCACTGGAAACCCTTCTCAGGAAATGATAAATAAAATTTTCATCTTTGTTGCTGGACATAGGTAATATAAAAACAGTAGGTCCATTCTCTTTCAAAATAGAACCTACAATCAACTCATTGGAAGAAGCCAAATCTGATTCTTTTATTATTTTTTCTTCAATTTTTTGCGCATAAATAGTACTGTCGTTAAATATCCATTCTTTGGATTCTTCTAAAGATCTGGATATAAGAAAAATATTCTCCACCGGAAAATTCTTTCTCGCATGTGTATTGATCAAATTATAATGGGCATTTAAACCAGCTTTTGCCTGTATATAAAATGGATTTTTATCTGTGATGCTGGAACTGCTGACCCATGGACTAATGATGCTGGTCTCATGATTTTTAGCCCATTCTGCTGCATACTTAACTGCATCGGATTTTTGCGGACCGATGATTAAGTGAGGCGGTCTGTATTCATATTTATTGAGGTTAGACTTTACTTCATCAATGGAAGGGGCGTCATGTACATTAACTACAATTTTTTGACCTGTCGTGTGTTCCAATTCCTGTACAGCCATTTGCATACCAGCAAAAAAGTGGACATATCTTAATGAGGAAGAATTTATTTTTGTTGCATTAGAGTCATTTTCAACAGTCTTGAATGGTAATAAAGCCACTATTCGAAACAAGGACTCTTCTTTAGTGATTTTCTTATTTGATTTTTTTTCTATTCCTGTGGGGGGAATCTCCTTTGGCATTGTCTTATCTTCGGCTTTGTCCGCTTTACTTATCTTATCCTTATTTTCTTTCCAAACCAAAGTATCCACCTTAGCTGGTAATTCAGGATTCTTATGGTTAATGACTACCTTATCGGCTGGCTTAGGAACCGGTTTGTTTACAATTTTTCTTGTAGCGCATGAGGTCCCTGCAATTAAAAGACAAAAAAGAAGAATACCTATACTATTCCCATTCAATGGTAGCAGGTGGTTTTGAACTGATGTCATAGACTACACGATTTATACCTTTAACTTTATTGATGATTTCGTTAGAAATTTTAGCCAGTACTTCATGAGGAATTCTACTCCATTCTGCAGTCATTCCATCGATAGAGTTAACTGCTCGCAAAGCAAGAACATTTTCATAAGTCCGTTCATCGCCCATGACGCCAACAGATTTGACGGGTAATAGAACGGATCCTGCCTGCCAGATCTCATGGTACAAATTACTTTCCTTAAGATTGCGTATGTAAATTTCATCTGCTTTTTGGAGAATTGCCACTTTATCCTCCGTAACCTCACCAATAATTCTGATCGCCAAACCCGGGCCGGGGAAAGGATGACGACCAAGAATTTCTTCTTTAAGCCCAAGATTTCTACCAACTTTCCTTACCTCATCTTTAAAGAGCAATCTTAATGGCTCAATGATTTTTAAATGCAGCTTTTCCGGTAGTCCACCCACATTGTGATGTGATTTAATGGTTGCAGATGGTCCATATACCGACACAGACTCAATTACATCCGGGTAAATAGTCCCCTGACAAAGCCATTTTACCCCAGGGTATGCCTTAGCCTCTTGTTCAAAAATTTCGATAAATGACCTTCCTATAGCCTTTCTTTTCAATTCGGGATCTTCAAGTCCTGAAAGCGCGTCATAAAAATGCTTTTTTGCATCAATTCCCTTCACTTTGAGACCCATTTCCTGATAACTTTCCAATACCTGATGGTATTCATTTGCCCGTAAAAGCCCATTGTCAATAAAGAAACAGTGCAATCGGGGACCAATTGCTTTGTGCATTAAAAGTGCCGCAACAGATGAATCCACTCCGCCAGATAATGCCAATAATACTTCCTCTTCTCCTACCCTGTTGTGGATTTCATCCACCGTTTGGTGAATAAAAGAATCTGGCGTCCAGTCTGCAGTGATTTTGCAGGTATCAATCAAAAAGTTTTTTAGAAGTTGTGAACCATACAAACTATGTACTACTTCCGGATGAAACTGAAAAAAATAGGCAGGATGGGCATTCCCAACAGCTTTAAATGCAGCAATAGGAATACTTTCGGTAGATCCGATAATTTCGAAACCATCACCAAGTGAAACAATGGTATCGCTGTGCGACATCCAAATTTGTGATGACTGAGGCACTTCGTTCCAAATGGGATCTTTTACCAGTTGGTTTAATTGGGCAAAGCCATACTCCCGATGATCTGAAGCTTGCACTAAGCCTCCCGTGAGTTGCGCTGTTAATTGAGCACCATAACAAATCCCTAAAGTTGGATAATTTTGAAGAATCTTCTTAATGTCCACCTTGGGACTTTCATCCTGTCTGACAGATGCAGGGCTACCAGACAGAATTACTGCAGCTATATCTGCATCCGGCGACGGTATAAAACTGTGAAAGGGAATAATTTCACTATAAATATTGAGTTCTCTTATCCTCCTGGCAATCAACTGAGTCAGTTGCGAACCAAAATCCAATATGATGATCTTTTTTGACATAAATCCAGCTTTAGAGCTTAAGCAAGATACCAAACAGGTCTATTCCATCAATCCCCTGCCTTCCTTAACAATCTGGCCTCGCTCCATTAATTCTTTAAGTATTTTATCGAGCAATCCATTGACAAATTCTTTGGATTTATCTGTACTGTATTGTTTGGACAATTCAACGTATTCGTTGAGGGTAACTTTTGCTGGAATGGTTTTGATATTGAGCATTTCAATAATTCCCATTTTAATCAGAATCATATCGATTAATGCGACTCTCTCTGAATCCCAATTCTCAAGAACTGGTTTAATCATCTCCTCCAAAACTGCATCTTCTTCATACGTTTTTGTCAAAAGGAAAAGTCCAAAATCCTTAATTGTCTCTTCATCTGGCTGATGCTCTTCATAAAACGATCCTTCTGCTGGCAAAGCCTTCAGCGTTTTTTTAAGTGCCCCAATGACCAATGATTTATCATCAGACCAACCACAAAATCTGTCATCCATGATCTCATTGAAAAGTTCATTGCGTCTGCAAGTCCTGTAGAGTTCCAGGAGAATTTCAATGGTATCTTCATTGGTCGAATCGGCAAGTAAATACTTAATATAGGGCTCTTCTTTGGCAAACTCCTTATAAATTTTTCTAAATAAATCTTCGTCAAGCCCTTCCTCAAATCTTTCCTTCTTAAATCTTGCCTGTAACACTTTGTTATTTACCAGACTGGATATCAATGGATTATTATAAAGCTTAGGGGTAAACTTTACATCATCTTCAGACTTTAAGTGTTTTTTAAGACGAGTTTGACCATCCTCCTCCGCAAAGGAACAAACCCTGGTAATGCAATATAGATTAAGTAAATAAAGCAGAAATGTATCCTGTACAGACTGCAGGTAAGCTCTTTTGGCCCCTGCAAGACTCAGTTCCTTGTCCTGTGCTAAACTATACAATTGTTGCATCACTTTGACGCGAACATTCCTCCTACTAAGCATGAATATCCTTTACTGAATAAGTTGGCAAATGTAAGCACTATTTAGCAAACAATGCCTTTATATTTTAATTATATTAATGTATGAGCGGCGCCTGCCAATCCAAAAAATCCCTTCTCATTTCATTTGGCGTTGGAAGATGGCCATGATGCCATTTATGAATGATCTTACCATTCCTCAAAAGAATTAATCCAGGATTTGACCTCATGATTGTTTTTAAAAGGATATCATCACTTGTATATACTGGGATATCCAATTTTAGACTGTTTTTCAGGTCTCCCAATGCTTCTTCACTGGCTCCTCCTGCAACAAGAAATCCCTGAATGTTGTCGGCTTTTAAGCTATCCAGCAGTGGAAGAATCTTTTCCTTCAATGGTCGAAGATATTTTTCATTCCAAGTGTACACATTTTTCTTTTCTTCTACCGTTTTTACCTCGACAACAGAAGATACTAGGTTGAAACTGTCTTTTTTTAATCCTAACCAAATAGTATCGACTTTATAAATGGTGTCTTGTCTGGTAACGTTTTCAGATCTGGAGCTAAAATAAAGTTTAGGGCAGTTGATCATAAACCTGCTTTTAGGCTCATTTAATATCTCCTCGGTAATGTCAGATCCTTCCAAATCAAATAAAGCAAAATCAGATATTTTGGTTTGTGGTATGGCGGGTAAACTTTTTACCTGGTCCAAAACCTCCCATTCCGTCTTTGGAAAATTCTTCAAATTAGCCATATACTCCTCATCCGGAACATTTTTCAATTCATTGGTTTGCTTGTTCCTCAGTTTCCAGGCAATAATCTTGACATCGCTCATTGCCTTGGACTCTGCCTCTTTAGTTGTTTTTACATCGGTTCCATTTTTAAATGGTCTAAAATCAACAATAGGCTCATTCCAGATATAATTGCTGAAACAAAATAAGCTCAGGCCAATTATGCTCATCAGAGTCAAAGCAGTCCGAATGGAAGCACTAAATATCTGATGCATTTTTGACCATCTTAACAAAAACCAAATCGCAGGAATCATTAAGAACAAATCCTTGATAAATGAAGTGCGGGGATCCAATTTTATGAAATCACCGAAGCAACCACAATTTTTTACCCGCATAAACTCCTGATCAAAAGTGGTCCATTTGCTGAATTCAAAGAAATTAATATCCTTAGGAACATATCCAGTTAAAAAGGTATACCCGGTAAGGATGGTAAAAAATACCATAATCAGAAAAAATAACCAGGCTCCAAGTTTTCTATATGCCCCAATTATGAGCATTATGCCAATCACTATTTCCAACACAATCATAAAAACTGAAAATCCAACAGAAAATTTCAGTAAGAATGGAAACAAATCGGCAGAAAAACTCAAAAAAGATCCCCTTGCTGTAAGCTCAAATTCTTTAAAATATTCTTCCATTTTAAAAGCGGTTCCCATAGGGTCTACTGCTTTCACCAGACCAGAAAATATAAACAAACCACCGCAAAAATTTTGTAAAAAACTATCGGGTAAAGATTTTACGGTACCCTTAATTCTGGATATTAAAAAAGTCAGAACTAAAGCTGCAATGGCAATATAGAAACAAAGGCTAATAATAGTCATCTTGTAAAATTCTTTTTGGTTTTCAAAAAAGCAAGCAAAGTATGGTAATGAAGTTATTATCCATTATTATCTGGAATTAACACCCAGATCATCAGGAGGTTCAGAAAGTCGAGCTTTTCCACTTTCCACTAACAAAAGTCAAAGTTAATTTTTTAAAACCGGTTAAATGAAAGCAAAAGTTAATCAATAAATTGTTAATACCTTAGCCTAGTTTATGACTTATACCGTTGCTTGTATTTTCTCAACAGTTGTGTTAGGCTTCCTTTTTAAGCAATTTGCAGGAAAGGATGTACGCATTTCCAAAATAATTTTAATTAATTACTTGATTTGCGCGTTCATTGGCATACTACAAATGGGGTTTGATGTTTTTGATTTTACGCAATTTGGCTCGGGACTTACTGCTGTTGTAATAGGGATTTTATTTGTAGCCGGATTTAATGCTTTTGGAAATGCAGTTGCACTAAATGGCATATCATTGGCAACAGTCATCCAAAAATTGTCTGTCGGGCTAACTGTAGTTGTAGCACTTTTGATTGGAGAAAAACTAAATGTCTACCAATGGGTTGGTTTTATTTTGAGTCTTATTGCGATTGTGGTCATTTTTTTTCGGAAAAACAAGGAAAATAGCATTCACAAAAATGATTTCGGCCGGTTTTATCTATTGGCTACTCTAATCTTGTCTGCAATCATTGAGATTGGATTTTTATTCATCCATAAAAATGAAAACCATAACCCAAGCTTTGAATGGATCTTTACTACAAGGATTTTTATTTCTGCATTTATCGCATCCATGATTTATAATTTGGTCAGCATTCCTAATAAAAAAATTAATTCTGAAGAAATTACCGGAGGAATCTTGCTTGGTATCCCAAACTTTTTTTCCATATTATTTCTCAACAAGGCATTGGGATCAGGAATGCAGGGCAGCGTATTCTATCCAATACTCAACTGTTCTGTCATTTTATTGTCGAGTGTTATCGGTGCGTGGATGTTCCGTGAACACTTTTCAAAACAAAAAATAATCGGACTTTTACTGGCATTGGCATCAATTTTACTGGTCGGATTGTTCAGATAACATTATGGATAGTAAGCTACATAGCCATCGGACCATTGAACACCCTTCAGAGGGTAGCTATACGGAAAAAGGAAGTCGTTTTTTAGCTTTCGCCATTCCATTCAATGATCTGGATCAGTTAAAAGTTCAAAGCAAATTTTATAAAACACTGCACCCAAAATCCAGACATGTTTGCGCTGCTGCACGCACCGGCTCTCACGGTGAATCCTTTCGATTGGATGACGATGGAGAACCCAGTGGTACAGCTGGCAAACCGATGTTAGGGCAAATTGACAGTTTTCAATTGACTGATGTGGGTATTTTTTGTGTTCGTTATTTTGGTGGTATTCAATTAGGCACTTCAGGTTTAATCAGAGCTTATAAAACAGCAGCACAAGATGCATTGAGCAAGGCCAGTATAATTGAGATAAAACATATGGTTCGCTATAAAATATCCTCCGATCCGGAAAAAATTCAAATCCTTATCGGCATTTGTAAACAGCTTGGCATCGGTATAAGTGGATGGGATCAAATGAATTTCAGTCAACTGGACATTGAGTTCCCTATCCAGGATAAAGATGAATTAATTCTAAAAATCAGAACAAGATTTGACAAAGCTCATCTGGACAGATCTAATACAGAATTTGAACTTAGAGGTTGTATTATTGAATTAAATTAAGGATTGCTTTATGATTATAGTTGGGCTTACAGGGGGTATTGGTAGTGGCAAAAGTACAGTTGCCGATATATTTAAAACTTTGGGTATACCATGTTATAATTCGGATATTCAGGCCAGAGTATTAATGGAGCAAGAGCGTTCTTTAATAGAAAACATAAAAGCTCTACTTGGCGAAGAAGCCTATACAGAGGATGGTAGATTAAACAGAAAATTTATTGCTTCCAAAGTTTTTACAGACAATACCTTACTCCTTAAACTCAATCACTTGGTGCATCCTATGGTACATCAAGATTTTAACCACTGGATGACCCTCCAAAATTCTCCTTATGTGATCAAAGAGTCTGCGCTCCTTCCAGCCACCCTTTCATCCCAACCTGTAGATTTTGTAGTTTTGGTTGAAGCTCCAACCAATCTGCGTATCCAAAGAGTCATGGACAGAGATAAGCTAACGGAATCAGAAGTGAAATCCAGATTAAAAAACCAGAGCTCTTCCAAAATTTATAAAAATTGTGCTGATTTTATCGTTCTCAATGATGGCAAAAAGCCCTGCATTCCGCAGGTTCTGAAGATTCATGAAAGATTGCTTAAATTTGTATTGCATAAAAAAAATTAAAAATGTTATCAAGTATATTAATCGAAGCAAGTTCTACCTTTATTCAATTGGAAGACAGGTTTGGGGCGCATAATTATCACCCTTTACCGGTGGTCTTATCCAGAGGTGAAGGCGTATTTGTTTATGATACAGAAGGAAAGCAATATTTTGATTTTCTATCCGCATATTCGGCGGTTAACCAAGGTCATTGTCACCCTCGGATAATTAATGCGTTAACCCAACAGGCATCCAGGCTTACCCTTAGTTCGAGAGCTTTTTTCAACGACCAGCTCGGACCTTACGAAGAATTTATGCATTCGATTTTTGGATACGATAAACTTCTTCCGATGAATACAGGAGCGGAGGGCGTTGAAACAGCTATAAAGCTTTGCCGCAAGTGGGGGTATTTAAAAAAAGGCATCCCCGATAAGCAGGCAAAAATAATCGTATTTGAAGGGAATTTTCACGGTCGCACCATGAGTGCAGTTTCTATGTCAACTGATCCTTCCAGTTATCATGGATTTAGCCCCTATTTGCCAGGATTTATCAAGATTCCATACAACAATATTCAGTCCCTGCAAGAGGTGGTCAGTGACCCTAACATTGCCGGATTGCTTATTGAACCTATACAAGGTGAAGCGGGTGTGGTTGTTCCAGAAGATCAATATCTTAAAGATGCTTTTGATCTTTGTCAAAAAAATAACATTCTATTTATTGCCGATGAAATTCAAACCGGTATAGCCAGAACAGGTAAAATGCTTGCCTGCGATCATATACCCATCCGACCTGATATTCTGATTCTTGGAAAAGCTTTATCCGGTGGTGTTTTACCAGTTTCTGCGGTTTTGGCAGATGATGAAATTATGCTTTGTATCAAACCCGGAGAACATGGTTCTACTTTTGGCGGAAATCCGTTAGCCTGTGCCGTAGCCATGGAAGCTATGAAAGTGATAGAAGAAGAAAATCTTGCAGATAATGCCAAGGCTCAGGGTGCTTATTTGAGAGACATGTTAAATCAACTTTCCGAAAAACATGGCATAATTACCACCGTACGAGGCAAGGGATTGTTAAATGCTATTGTGATTGACGACCATGAAGAAAGTGATCTTGCCTGGAGACTATGTTTAAATATGGCAGAATTAGGCTTACTTGCCAAACCCACCCATGGAAATATCATTCGGTTTGCTCCTCCGCTCAGCATCCGCAGAAATCAGATGGAAGAGGCCATCGGCATTATAGAAAAAGCTTTAAAGTCCATTTAAGCCCTTTTTTCTTATTCATTTTTTAAAAGTGATTTGAAAATATTTTAAATGCAATACATTAAGAATTTTGAGTTCTATGGAGGTTTAATAAATTTTTAATCAAAATAAATTAGGTCATATTAAATTTCTATCTATATTTAACCTTCGGTAATCCACTTAATTTACATTTTGTTATCCATTAAACATAATTTTTTTATGAAATTTCTTTTTGTACTCCCCCTTCTTTTTTGTCTTACACTGTTGAAATCTCAGACCATTCAATTGCAATTTTGCGGAAAAACCGGAACTGTTTCCCCAAGTATTGACCCAGTAACTGGCAATGACCAAAGGGAAAAAGCGTCTATTAGATTAGATTGGGTTAAGATTGGGTTAATCAACAATTCAAAAACTAACCCTATTTTTAATTTGGGGGATTCTCAGACAGGAGGCATTGCTTTTGCCAATAAAATCATTGCAGATAAATGTGAAAACAATACAGATCCTGTCTATTGCAGTCAATGCATCAATTGCAATGCTGTTGCTGCATCCAATAATGCCCCGTTGGGTTTTTGCTCCGGAAAATTAACCGGTAATGTTGCCGTAATTACTAAAAATAATGATCTCTATATGATGAGTACCAATGTCAATAATGTGGTATGCTATGAAACCCACAAAATTGATGTTTCCTCCCTAAAAGGTAAAAAAATAGATTTGTCAATCAAATACGAAGGCATTTCACAGGGGTGGCCGGTTCACAACATCAGCTTAAATTACCGATATAACAATGATGCCTATTTCAGAACCCCATTTTTCTTTAATAAGAACAGTAACAATGTAGGCTTATTTGAAGAGACTTATTCTATTGTGGCCTCAGTGCCTGTAGCTGTTGAAGACCTAAGTAAAAAGCTGGAATTCAATCTTAGTCCAAATCCTGTAAAAGATGAATTAAATCTGAAGCTGGAAACATTTGAGAGTTTTGACGGACAGATCAGCGTTCTGGATGCATCTTCTAAAGAAGTATATAGTCAATCCTACAGTTTCATAACGGGAAATGGTCAGACTAAAATCAATACTACAAAGCTTCCAGAAGGAATATACATTCTTAAAATCTCAGACAAGGAAGGCAGAAGTTCCACATTAAAATTCAATAAGTTTTAAGATCTCCATTTTCTGCTGAAATAAGCTGAATAAAAAGGATTTTAAAAGCATCCCCGGACTTGGGGTGTGTTTTTTTGTTCCATAAAAGGAAAGATTGAAACATTATCTGTTCACTAGGCTTATCTATTAAAAGATGTATATTAATCTATAGCCAACAAATCTCACTTTGTTTCTTTTTGATCATTACCTCATTACAGGTAGGCTTGTATGAATACCTAGATATAATTAAATTTTCAGCGAAAATTTAATTATCTTCAACCAGCGTTTCACCCTCTTTAGGGCTCTTATTAACGTAAATTATACTCGATATGCAGAAACTAGCCTTTTATTTACTGTTCATCTTCTATCAGATAAATATCCAAATCGGTCACTCTCAATCATACCCCCCAGCTGATGACTGTCTTGGCGGTCCCATATACCCTAGTGTAAATTCTTTAATCGGAACCCTTAGTTCAACCACTTATTCAAACCCCAATGGCCCTAATCCTTTATGCCCCGGAAGTGGAGTTCCTGTGAATACCGGATGGTACTCTTTCGTTGCACAGGGAGGACAAGTTAACTTTGTTTTGACTTTTTCTAATTGCAATGTGAATGGTTCCGGAGTGCAAGTTGGGCTTTACAAAAACTGTGATTTTACCAATGCCCTGGTATGTCCAACTCAATGTTTTAACAACGGTACCTATAGTTTTGGAGTATATCTCGAATATTGCGAGGTATATAACTTATTCATTAACGGATGTAATGGTGATGTTTGTGACGTCCAATTGAGTGCATCCGGTGCAACAGGAACTTGTTTTTTAAATATCGTTGAACCCATCAATTATGACCAGGACCATAACCTTGAAGCTTGCATAAATACAGAAAAAGAATATTTTGTCGATGGCGGACATAAAGGAGATAAATTTGAATGGACGATTGACAATGTTCTTGTACCTGGTGATAAGCATAAGATAAAATATACTTTCTCGCAGATTGGTGACTATGAAATTTGTGTATCAACCTATCGGCTTAGTGCGGGAGGAATTCGCTATGCTCAATCCGATAGGGATTGTTCCATCATTCATGTTATATCCACCGAGGACAAAATGGGTGCTGACCGTTACTTATGTTATGAGCAGACCAATCCGAAGCCCTATCTCTGGCATGGTGTCAGTATCTCAACAGAAGGTTTTTATAGAGCTTCTTTTACCACACCATCCGGTTGTAAATATGACAGCGTTGTGAGATTTTTTGTCCTGGAAAAGCCGGAGCCAAAAAAGATTTATCACATTGGAACGACACCCAACAACTACTATGTAAATCCTCAAGGAATATCCATAAAGGATTGTACAAAACCCTATGAATATGGGTACATTGTACCCGGTGCCTGCAGGCAATTTCTTGAAGTTCATCAATTCATTCCCAACTTTAAGGGAAGGTTGGAACCGATCTGTTTAAATGACAATAAATTGTATTACCAACCTTTGATTGAAAATAATTCCTGTCATGGTGACGAGGAAGCATTTCTCGTGTACACTTATTATCTGAAAGATCTTTTAAATCCAAAGGCCCCAATAATAAAATCAGATGAATTCCTTGAGGTTAAAGGAAAATCCACTTATAGTTTCTATATGGACGTTGATGTTTATTTTGGACCTGAATTTAAAAGGATACGTTACGAATTGGGTATAGATTCTATTGATGAATCACAATATTTACCGGATGCCGGCAAAGACATCCAAACTAAAAACTTATTCGTCAATCTCAATGCTTCGACCACAACTCCTGGTTCCTGGAGGTTTAAATCCGGACCGGGAATGCTTGATTTTGATCAAATAAACGATCCCAAAACCAGGATTACGGTAAATAAAAGAGGAATCTATTATGTGGAATGGATTACGCAATTTCAAAATTGCAGTTATGCGGATGAAGTTAAGGTAAATGTAGGATCATTTTTTGCAGAACCGGATCAAAAGAAAGTCCGGTCTTCCGATGAAGAAGAAAACAGCGCTTACATCATCAGTCCAGATAACGAAATTCGTTTTCTAAATTTGTTAACCAGATCGGAGAATTTCAAATATTCTTGGATTGATCTTTCGGGCAGAGTGATTCATCAAAACACCACTTTAAATGCAAATACAATCTTCAGCCCTTCTCAACCAGGTTTGTATTTTTTAAGATTAGAACAAAGTGAATCGGTAAAAATTATTCGTGTTTTGGTTGTGAATTAAATATTGCAAAAGCTATATCATTCTAATTTTCTGGCTGGAAAATTCCTGATTATAGCTGGGTATAGAATACGTTATTTACAGAAAAAAATTATTCCTTATTGCTCACTATTAATGGGATCTATTGCATATTACTTCGGATCAAGCTATATCATTTAAGGAATGACAATACTTCTTAAAATTCAGAAAATAGAAATAATCACTTTTTCTTAGACACAAAAAAATGAATCCAAATGGATCTGGATATTTTGTATAAATAGGCATATAGTGCCACAAGAATGATGGCCAGAACTACCAGAGAAATCTCCCAATCGACTTTAAAAAAGAGGATCAACCCGCCCACAACAAACAAGCTGAAAAAACCAGAGATAATATAAGAAATAAACATTGCGCCAAAATAAAACCCAGGCTCTCTGTCCAGGTTCTCATTGCAATGTGGACAACGCTTGTGCATTTCAAAATTGAAGGAAAGCGGGCTACCTTCTTTAACAAAAAGATTGCCTTCCCAACATGCCGGGCATTTCAACTTAATGATTGCAGATAATTTTGTCATGGCAATAGATGAGCAAATTTCGGATTAACTTCAAGTTCTTGTCCATGACCTTTATGAAGATAAAATCCTGCTCCGGATTTCACACCCAACTGCCCGGCATTTACCATATTGACCAACAAGGGACATGGCGCATATTTTGGATTTCCAAATCCATCATGGATAACTTTTAGAATTGAAAGACACACATCCAGCCCAATAAAATCAGCCAGTTGGAGAGGTCCCATAGGATGGGCCATTCCCCATTTCATGATTCCATCGATTTCCGAAACATTTCCCACTCCTTCATAAAGCGTATAGATAGCTTCATTGATCATGGTCATCAAAATTCTATTGGAAACAAATCCCGGATAATCATTTACCTCAACCGGAGTTTTATCTAATTTTCTGGATAATTCCATTATCGTATGGCATACTTCATCTGAAGTTGAAAACCCTCTGATTACTTCCACCAGCTTCATCATTGGCACCGGATTCATAAAATGCATACCGATCACCTGAGAAGGTCTGCTGGTTACACCGGCAATTTTAGTAATACTAATGGATGAGGTATTTGTAGCCAACAAAGCATGTGAAGGGCTGTGCTGATCAATTTTTCTAAAAATATTCAGCTTTAACTCAATATTTTCGGTTGCAGCTTCCACAACTAAATCTGCTTCTCTTACAGCCTCAGCTATTAAAGTATTTGTGGTAAGGTTGCTCAATGCAGAATCTTTGGCTTCCTGGGTAATTTTTTGTTTTTCAATCATCCGATTCATGTTTCGGTCGATTGTAGATAATGCTTTTTCCAGGGCGACCGGAGAAATGTCACACAACACTACACGAAAGCCTCCAAGCGCAAAAACATGGGCGATTCCATTCCCCATGGTTCCTGCCCCAATCACTGTTACGTTTTTCATTTCCTAATTTCGCGCAAAATTAAGCCAAGACCTAGCATTTTCATGTTTTATCAGATAAACCATAAATATTTTTTTTCTTTGTAGCCATGATAAAGGTGCTGGTAGACTCGGGTTCTACAAAATCGGATTGGTTGGTTCTTAATGGAAGTGAGACTATTCTTCAATTTGAGTTGGCCGGATTAAACCCAATGACCCAAAGTAAATCAAACTTACTAAGCCAGATCGAAATGGCTAAAAATAAGCTCCAATTCATTCATCCTGAATCCATTACATTTTATGGCGCAGGTTGTAAGGACATTGCTTCCCAAGTATTGTTTACCATTTTACAAGAGCTTTTTCCTTCGAGTAAAATCGAAGTTTACTCGGATCTTTTGGCCGCTGCGAGGGCTAATTGTGATGGGAATGAAGGGATTGTTTGCATTATGGGTACTGGCAGTCACTCTTGTCTTTCTGACGGGCACCAAATTATCCACGAAAAACCTGGCTTAGGATATTTGTTGGGTGATGAAGGGAGCGGAAATCACTTTGGGCGCTTACTCCTGAGATCTTACTTTTACAAATACCTAAGCCCCGAATTGTGTCAAGATTTTCAGAACAATTTCCCTCAGGTCACCGATAATTATTTAGGCCAGCTGTATTCGAGCAACAAAGTTTCCGCAGAACTGGCATCATTTTTTCCATTCATTGTGCAGCACATAACGGATCCGACAATAATTGATATCATCAAAGAATGCCTTGATGCATTTTATCGTCACAGAATAAACCAGTACCAGGATCAAAATCAACTCCCGGTATATTTTACAGGTTCAGTTGCCTTTGCTCTTCAAAATCAAATTGAAACCTATTTTGCATTTAAGGGTTTCCATAGAGTGTTTTTCAATAAGAAACCTTTACTCAAATTGGCAGAATATCATTACAAGTATGACAGAAATTAAGAGAATCGGAGTTTTTACCTCAGGCGGTGATGCGCCCGGTATGAATGCAGCCATAAGAGCGGTTATGCGGACTGCAAGTATTTATGACTTGCATGTTTACGGAATTCAAAGAGGTTATGATGGAATGATAGACGGTGAGATCAACCGTCTTGAAGCCGATGATGTACGGAACATTCTTCAACGTGGCGGGACCATCTTAAAAACCGCCCGAAGTTCAAGATTTTTGACCCCGGAAGGACGCAAAGTGGCCTACGAAAATCTAGTGGCAAATGACATAGATGCTCTTGTTGCTATTGGTGGGAACGGGACATTTACCGGGAGCATGGTTTTCAATAGTGAATTCAAAATGCCCACTATAGGATTGCCGGGAACGATAGATAATGATCTCTATGGAACAGACTATACCATAGGATTTGATACTGCGGTAAATACAGCCATTCAGGCTGTAGATAAAATCAGAGATACCGCGGACTCCCACAACAGAATTTTCCTCATCGAAGTGATGGGAAGAAACTCAGGATACATTGCTTTGCACACTGCCATTGGCTCAGGGGCAAGTGCATTCATTATTCCTGAGGTAGAAAGCACCATCGACACTTTAGTTCTGGATCTTAAAAAAGCATTGAGGCGGAAGAAACTTTTTGGCCTTGTCATTGCAGCGGAAGGAAACAAAATTGGTAATGCCTTTGAAATCAGCAATAAATTAAAGGAACTTGTTCCGGAATATGATGTAAAAGTTACCATCATCGGCCATTTGCAAAGAGGAGGATCTCCTACTGCACAAGATAGAATTCTGGCAAGTCGGTTAGGGTATGAAGCCGTTGAAGCTTTGATGAAAGGGAAGCATAATGTCATGGCTGGAATCATCAATGACAAAGTTGTGTTCACACCATTCAGTGACGCCATTTCAAAAAATAAATCACCTGAAATTTCAATGATTAAGATGGCCAATATACTTGGCATGTAACAATAATTACCTGGCTTATATTTCTTCGTGAATTTACTATCTGCTAGAAAATTAATTTCTATGAATAGGACTATATCCTACTCATACATCAGATTGCATCCCCTCAAGTCTTCACCAGTTATTCTTCCCAACACCTGGAATTTTCCATCCGGCTGTAATAGGCCAGCATCCCCGGTTTGGATGAAACAGCAAGTATCCAAATTTGCAAGATCAATGATGTTTAATCTTCCCCTGTGACCTGCATCTAAAAAACAAAATGGATCGGTTAAGTCACTTACCATCACCTTCAAGGTTGTTGGGCACGAATAGTTTTTACCATCCATAGCATAAGCCTGAGACAGTAACTCGGTCATACCATATTCTGACACTATATCAGATGCATCAAAACCATTACGCAGCAATTGCAATATTTCTTCTTTCAAATAGGACCTTCCTGAAGTTTTCATTCCTCCTGTTTCCATAACCACAAGTCTATTATCAGAAATTGGAAACTCAATACAGAAATCCAGCAAGGCAAAACTAACCCCCAATAAAAATATCTTTCTTCCTTTATCTAATGAGGAAAGGATTTCTCGATGAAGTAATTCAAAATTATTGCTGTATAATTTCGTACTTACGTGATAATTGGAATGTGATTCTAAATATCGAAACATCTGAATCAAAGAAGAATTTCTATTTTCAAGATAACCAGGCAACAAGGCAAAAAAATCAAACTCTCTGAAATCCGGAAAAAACAATTCAAAATTTTGGACCACATTTGATTTATACCAATCCAGATCTTTAATGGCGTGCACCGATCTTTGTTGACCTTCAGTTCCTGAGGATAAAAATCTGGTCTGTGATTCCCAATGATCTGTTTTTATCTCGTGAAATTTAAAAGCATCAATCGGTAAGAATGGGATCTCTAATATACTTTTTACTTCTTTAATTTGTATGCCAAGGTGATGAATAAATTCTTGATATACCGGATTGTGCAAGGCCTGAAAATGAAAACAATCAAGTGCTAAGGTTTCAAAACTTGATGATTGTATTTTCGCGATTTGATTTTTTAAAAATTCAGATTGCAACATCAGTTTTTTCGATAAAAAATATATCCCATTATCAACAATAGCATTAGCAGAAAAATGACAAGCAAATAAAATCGTTTTGAATTTGAAGAAATCTTTTTTGAAATTATGTTGGGATTCGTTTCCACTAAGTAGATTAACCTAAGGTGGTCCAATTCTTTTTGGATGTCCGGATCAGAGTTGCGCCATTCTTCGACAAACATTCTTTCCTCGGGAGAACAAGAATTCATCACATAACGAATCAAAAGTTTTTTATCCGGTCCCACGGACATTTCTATTGGTATTTAAATGTGTTTTCTCCGGAATGGATTATCACTTCTTCATGAGCACAGGCTTCAACCCTTCCAATGATCTGTGCATCAATATTCATCACTTTAGCGATGCTAATTATTTCTGAAGCAAATGTTTCGTCCACATAAATTTCCATCCGATGCCCCATATTGTATACTTCATATAATTCATGCGGAGTACAAAGTGAACATTCAGTTATCATCTTAAAAACTGGCGGAGGATTAAACAGATTATCCTTTATCACGCGTAGTCCTTTTATAAATTTTTTCACTTTAGTTTGTGCTCCTCCAGTACAATGAATAATCCCCTGAATATTTTTCCTGTGTAAGGCGATAAGCTTTGCTAAAAAAGGGAGGTAGGTTCTTGTTGGGGACAACAGTAATTTACCTATGACATATTGGTTCCCATTATCTTCATAAGCGTCACTCAAACCATATTTTCCGGTATATTTTACTTCATCTGGTGTTTCCGGTGCACAGGATTCCGGAAATTCAGAAAGGTACTTTTTCTGCAAGACATCGTGTCTGGCTGCTGTAAGTCCGTTGGACCCAATTCCACTATTGTATTCCTTTTCATAAGTAGCCTGCCCACTGGAGGATAATCCTATGATAACAGCTCCTGGTTTAATATTAATTGGAATTACATCCGCTCTAGGTATCCTGACAAATGCCGTGATGCCTACATCTATTGTTCTTACTATGTCGCCCACATCAGCTGTTTCGCCTCCTCCGGAAAAAATATGAATGCCAAAATCTTGCATCAAGGATAGAAATTCCTCTGTGCCATCTATTATGGATTTAATTACTTCTCCGGGAATCCGATGCTTATTACGTCCTATAGTAGAGGAGACTACAATATTATCCATTGCACCAACACAGGCAAGATCATCCAGATTCATAACCAACGAATCCTGAGAAATTCCTTTCCATACACTTAAATCTCCGGTTTCTTTCCAATAAAGATAGGCCAGACTGGTTTTTGTTCCTGCGGTGTCCGCATGGATCAGATTACAATAATCCTTATTTTGACCTACCAAGTCAGGCAGGACCTTGCAAAATGCATTTGGAAAAATTCCTTTATCGAGTTGCTCAATCGCCTGATGGATCTCATCTTTACTAGCAGAAACCCCAAGGGCATCGTATCTTTTTGACATAAAGTGATTTAACTTTCAGCACAAAAATAAGGAAGGACTAACAGGAATTCGGTATAAATTTTAAGTCACTATTTTTTAATAATTTACATATTTAATTTATTTTATATGTATATCCACATTGAATAAAATGCCTATAAATATTAACTATTGATTAGCATATTTATTTTTCCAAAATTTCTAATTTTACAAACCTAATGGTGATTTTATGAAGTTGACTCCTGTACCCAAAAGATCAGGCCTCGACAGACTCAGTTTTAAAAAAGAGTTTCTCGATCCCATGAAACCCGTTGTCTTTACTGACCTGATTGATACATGGCCTGCCAAAGAAAAATGGACTTTTGAATTCTTTATTGAAAAATATGGGGATATAGAGGTGCCTGTATACGACAGTAGTTTCTCAAAAGGAGGGAAAAATTATATGGCAGCTACCGGCAAGATGAAATTTGGTGACTATCTGACTAAAATTTTAGAAGGCCCAACAGAATTAAGAATTTTTCTGTTCAATATTTTTAAACGAATACCTGAATTGAGAGAAGACATCAGAAAGCTGGATATTATGGACGGCTTTTTGGATGATTTTCCTTTTATGTTTTTTGGGGGACAGGGCTCTTATACCAAAATCCACTATGACATAGATTGTGCGCATGTCTTTCTCACCCAATTGCAGAAGAAAAAAAGAGTTCTGTTGTTTTCACAAGAGCAATCCAAATTTTTATACCACATTCCTTTTACAGTGGCTTGTCTGGTCGATCCTATTGATCCGGATGAAAAAAAATATCCTTCCCTGAAATACATTGAAGGTCATGAAACTATATTAGAGCATGGCGAGACATTGTTTATTCCTAGTCAATATTGGCATCACATTGAATACACTGAGGGTGGTTATTCCATTGCTCTCCGGGCAAATGAATCCTTGCCACGAAGAATGAAAGGAGTTTTTAATATCGCAAGGCATATGGTGGTGGACAGAGGATTGAACTATATTATGGGCGACAAATGGATGGACATAAAAGTCCAAATGGCGAATTACCGGGCACATGTCAGATAATTGGCACTAATCTTGCATAGAAACAGTAGTAAAACGAAACCGAATATTGTAATTGTTAAAACCAACCTGTTAAATGATCCTGTTCCACAAGAACAGGATTTTTTATTTGGTAAAAAACCAGGTGTAAAATTCCCCTGGTGATTGCATCTTTTAAAACAAAGTTTCAGATTACTTTTTCCATAGCCTGGTGGGGAATTCCAACTTCTGTAAATGGAGCTCCAACAGTCAGATATCCGAGCGCCTGATAAAAAGGAACTACCCCACTACGTGCATGCAGAACAATTTTATGAAATCCATTCTGCTCAGCCCATTTTTCTGCAAATACTACAAGAGAGCCTCCTATTCCATTACCCTGATAATGCTCATCTACAGCGACCTGACGCATTTTGAGGAGAGATGGTTCCAATTCCTGAAGCACCATTCCCCCAATCAACAAACCGGATGCTGTAAATGCTCCTATATGGTGTTGATCCCACTCCTGGATGATCTGATCTTCTGAGTAATCCAGTCCCAACGGCTTTCTCAATACATTATACCTCAAACGCAAGAACAAATCATAATCCGGACTTGCATAATCGATGAAGCCGTAACTAATCATACTCAAAAATTAATGTGTAAATACATTTGAAGAATACAACAATGCTTCATTGAATTTATCCGATTTGACACCGGTTTCTTCACCTTGCTTGGAAAAAAAATCAATAATGTGTTCTGTTGGCATGTTTCCGGTCAAGACATCTTTTGCCATCGGACATCCACCAAAACCTTTTATGGCGCCATCAAACCGACGGCATCCAGAGTCAAAAGCGGCTTGAATTTTTTCTTCCCAGGCATTTGGCAGTGTATGAAAGTGTGCCCCAAATTCCAATTCAGGATAGCTGGGAATCAAATGCGAAAATATATAAGAAATACTTTCAGGAGTCGCCACGCCAATGGTATCCGATAAAGCTATTGTCCTACAACCTAAAGCACGAAGTTTTTCCAACCAAAATGATATGATCTCTGAGTTCCATGGATCGCCATAGGGATTGCCAAATGCCATGGAAATGTATAGGATCAATTCCTTATTGTGATTGCTTACGATGTCCAATATTTGCTTTACTCTGTCAAATGATTTTTCCAAATTACTGTTGGTATTTCTCATTTGGAAAGTTTCAGATATTGAAAATGGGTAACCCAAATAATCAATTACTTTGTGCTCTACAGCTTCCAGAGCTCCTCGCTCATTAGCAACTATTGCCAATAACTTAGTCGGAGAGGTTTTGTCTTCCAATAATCTCGTTATTTCATGTGTGTCTCTCAACTGGGGTATGGCCTTGGCAGAAACAAAACTGCCAAAATCCAGTGTATCGAAGCCAACCTCTAAAAGAAGATTGAGATATTTTAATTTGATCTCAGTAGGGACAAAGTAATTTAATCCCTGCATGGCATCTCTCGGACATTCTATGATTTTAACATTAGAGCTCATATAATAATTATCAAAAGTATGATGTTCTGCGTATGAATTGTCATCGGCTAAGTTAATTTTGAGAAAATTTTTAACATGAATAAGAGAAGTCTGGGCCTATTAATTGGTTTTGCAATGTTCTTGATTGGCGCGATATCCATCATACTAAGTCTGGTAGGGCTTTCGTTTAGTTTTTTGAGACCATTGGAAGGATTAGGATTCCTGGGAGCCATTGTTGTCAAAGGATTGATGTGCATCTCGGGGATTGTTATTGTTTATTTTTTAATGGAACAAAAAAGATATTAGATATTTTTTGTATATTTAATTCCTCCTTTTTGAGGAACTCATCGTACTTTTACTATATAATTCAGCAGACAATATGACTACAGGGTATTTTAGCTACGTTAGAACTGAGCAAAAAAACAGTATAAAGGGGACAGTATATGCCATTCTTGTACATTTATTGCTCTTGCTGATATTTTTTCTAAAAATGTTTGACATCACTCCACCGGAAGATCCGGAACAACCTCCGTATTTAAGTTTGGTGGAATTCATCCCTGTAGAAAAAATGAAAGAATACGATAACGCCGGTGGAAGCAAGGGCGAAGAAGGCCTCGAAACGCTTGAAGGTGGATCTCAGGGAAATCAGGAACAAACCCCTGAACCGGAGCCAGAACCAGTTGCAGAAAAAAAAGTTGAGGAAACGCCTGTTGAGAAAATTCCTACACAAACACCAGCAGGCCCAAAACCTGTACTTACATCCACAGAACCAGATGTCGTAAAATTGCCGTCTCCGCCAAAATTACCGCCCTCTACAAAACCAACAACAGATAACGGTTCAACAGCAAGTAATCCGAGCACTACACCTTCCAAATCAACTTCTAGTTCTTCATCCGGTGATAACGATCATCCAGGATCAGGTGGCACAGGCACCGGATCAGGTTCGGGTCAGGGAGCCGGAGATGCAAATGCAGGAAGCGGAACAGGTGCAGGTGGCGGAAGCGGAACTGGCGGTGGTGGCGGAACCGGTGGAGGTGCCGGCGCGGGAACAGGATCAGGTACAGGTGATGGCGTAGGGGTTGATTTTGATGAAATAGGTCCACTTAAAAGACAAAGGGAGTTGTGTCCTGACATGAAGACTCTGGCCGGACCGGTGGTTCAGGAAGCTGCATTTAACATTTGCATAGATCGCGAAGGGAATATTAAATTCTGTTCTTTTAATTCCAAAGCTTCCAAAACCAAAGACATCAATTTTGTACGAAAAAGTATGAACCTGGTTAAGCAATGTAAATTCAAGCCAAATCCAAGTGCTCCAAAAAAGGAATGTGGGGTTTATACTCTGAGATTATTAGGAATCCAGCAAAAGTTGAATTAGACATGGTTTTAAAAGACTTTTCTTAATTTCAAGTATGTAGGGTTATTTGCTCAATCTGCGTACAATAAATACTTAGACCTTAATTTTTTATAATCTGCTAATTTTTTTTGCCAGGATTGTCTGATGACTTTCTCACTCTTTCCTTGCACTATCTGAATCCTTAAATCATCTGTTCCTGCGAGTTGGTCAAAAAATTTTGGGTTTGAAAAAAAATCTGTTGATTTACCTAAAACTCTGTAAGCCTCTAACAATTCGTTCAATCTTATTTTTTTCTCAAAGTAAACGGAGTTTAGGTCAAGATTCAATAAACTTTTACCAAAACAAACTTTGTCTTTCCATGGTGGATTTTTGGCCCCTACCCTTTCTTTTGGAATAAAACTGGTATCTGCTTTTGGCCATAAAGGGTGTCCAAATAACTGAAATGGCGCATCTGTCCCGCGTCCCAAACTCACTACTGTACCTTCAAAAAAACATAATCCCGGATACAACACGACAGCTCTTGTGTTGGGAAGGTTCGGTGAAGGTTTCACAGGAAGTTCATACCTGCTTCTATGATTGTAGTTCTTGCATAAAATTACTTTTGGCATCCAATTTAAGTTAGATTTTATCCATTTTTCCCCGTGAATCATCCGGCATAATTCTGCAATGGTTAAACCATATACCACCGGTATTGGGTGCATGCCAACAAATGATTTGAAATGAGTATCCAACACAGGGCCATCCACATAAAATCCATTAGGATTTGGTCTGTCGAGTAGGATGAGTTGCTTGTTATTCTCCGCGCAAGCCTCCATGACATAATGCAAAGTGGATATATAGGTGTAGAATCTCACGCCCACATCCTGAAGGTCAAAAACCACAACATCCAGATCAGCCAGATCACTCACAGATGGCTTTTTGTTTTTACCGTACAATGACTTTATTGGCAATCCGGTTTTATTGTCCTTTTCATCAGAAATGTGCGCCCCTGCCGATGCTTCTCCTCTAAATCCGTGTTCTGGAACAAAAACCTTTTTTACCGCAACATTTAGTTCAAGGAGGGTATCCAGTAATTGCCGATTGCCTATGACAGAAGTCTGGTTAATGACCAAGCCAACTTTCTTGCCTCTTAGTAAGGATAAATATTGGTCCAACTGATAAGCACCTGGCAGAATTTCTTTTATTGTTTGCTCTTCCTCTGTCTTCGAATAAGTCATTTTTGAATTGCCATGCTTAACTTTGTGTGCGCAACAGTACATGGCAATGATCAAGGTTATAAAAAGGTAGAATTTAATATTTAGAAGAAATTTGGACATGACAAGGTTTGCGATTATAGATATTGAAACAACAGGTGGCCAATACAGGTCCGGTAAAATTACAGAAATAGCTATAATCGTATTCGAAAATGGACAAATAGTTGATCAATTTGAATCTCTGGTAAATCCTGAGTGCTCTATTCCATTTGAAATTACCAGAATTACTGGAATAGATTCCGAGATGGTGAAAGACGCGCCTAAGTTTTATGAAATTGCCAAGAGAATTATTGAAATAACGCATGACTGTATTTTTGTTGCCCATAATGTAGAATTTGATTACTCATTTATCAAAGAAGAATTCAGAACCCTTGGGTACACTTTCAGCAGAAAAAAATTATGCACTGTCCAACTATCGCGAAAGTATTTTCCCGGCCTTCGCTCTTATGCTTTAGGCAACTTAATAAAGCACTTTAACATCGAAGTAAAAAGC
Organism: Candidatus Vicinibacter proximus; assembly: GCA_016713905.1. NCBI lineage: Bacteria > Pseudomonadati > Bacteroidota > Saprospiria > Saprospirales > Saprospiraceae > Candidatus Vicinibacter > Candidatus Vicinibacter proximus. The sequence continues at coordinate 340,119 of JADJOE010000003.1, read as the reverse complement.
AGACATCGTGCTTATGAAGATGCAGCTGCAACATTGAAAATATTTCAATTATTGCTGGAAGCCAATTACAATGATTTCAGTTTTACCAAATACATAAAGGGTGCACTTAGGGCTACAAGATTACCATCTCATTTAACCAGTGATGATATTGATGCCTTACCTGAAGATTGTGGAGTATATTATATGTGCGATGATGCCGGCAAATATGTTTACATCGGCAAAAGTATCAATATTCGTGAAAGAATTCTTCAACACTTCAATGAGGATGGGTTCAAAACTATCAAAATGAGAAGAATGGTTCATCATATCGAACATGTTCTCACAGGTAGTGAACTCATGGCTTATTTGTTGGAATCTGCTGAAATAAAAAAACATTCGCCGGAAATTAACCGGGCACAGAAAAACAAAACGGAATCCTATGCCCTTATTAAAGATTCCGCTCCGGGAGGCCACTTAAGATACATCATTAAACATAAAGACTGGCTTGCAGGTAATGAAGATGCTATCCAATTGTTCAGCAACACTAAAAATGCACATAATTATCTTGATTATCTTATCTACCAATACCAACTTTGTGACAGTGTGCAACAAGCAAAAACGGAAGAACTAAGACCATGCAATAAATTCCAGTTAGGAATTTGTCATGGCGTATGTGCAGTTAAAGAAAGTATGGCTTCTTATAATGAAAGATTTGAGGCGATGCATTCAAAGGTGAATCGTTTTTTTACTCAAAATTTCATCTTCTTTGATCGTGGAAGAAATGCTGATGAACAAGCAGCTTTTGTGATTGAAAATGGATTTTGTTCCAGAACAGGATACCTTAATAAGGAAGAAAATTATTCTGACATTGAAGAAATAAAGACTAATCTGAATTTTTATAAAGGGAACATAGAATCCAATGGCATTATTCTTAATTATCTAAAAAATAATCCCGGGCTAACAAAAAAGTACTTTTGATTCACAACAATAAACCAAAGTAAAAATTACCCAATGGTTATTTCTCTCAGCAACTTTTCCAAAGCGGTTAATTCTACCAACTTCCTGGATTGAGGATATCGATCGGAATAAGCACGCCAACCCTGCAATCCACCGCTATGCAAAATAAAAACTTTTTTGTATAGATCCACTTTTATCAAATGGTCAGATAATGCCTTTACCAATCTGCCTGTATATATGGGATCCAGCAACACTCCGGTGCTTTTCTGAAAATTACCCATCCATTGCACGAGATCAAAATCATAAGCTCCGAAAGCTATTTTATTTTTTTCTTCAAGTGGAATTATTCTTGCATTTTCCTTCGAAACGAAATTTGATTTCACCGGTGAAAATGTAGCTAATTTGATTTTTTTTGTATGTTCATAAATATATTTAGCAGTCGAACCAGAACCAATAGCAACCGCAATTAAATTTTCCTCCTGATCAAAATCCTTGGGCATTTCATTCAGCATTTCCACAATTCCAGATGCTGCTAACGGTGAGGCTCCACCTTCCGGAATCCAAAAATATTCATCTGACGGTAATTCTGAACCTTCCCTTAATACTTCTGCTTCCACTCTGTTCACCATATTTATTTTTGCCCCCCAACGTTTTGCATCTTCCAAAACAGGACTAGGAATTTTTCCAGAATGCCCATAAACAAATAACTCACAAGCTTTGCCTAGTTTAAAAGCAACATAAGCAAGGGCGTGTAGGTGATTAGAATGCATCCCTCCCATACTTGCTAAAATTTTCGGCTCTTTCAAATGAAGAAATTCATTCACGAAGCCTTGTAATTTTCTCCACTTATTGCCACTGATCAAAGGATGAATCAATTCGTCTCTTTTGATCCAGACTGTAGACCCCACTTCGGACAATTCAAGCTCCAAAAGAGGACTAGGTAATACTATCCGATCATCAAAATATTTTATCACAGGAAGGACTAATAATAATTTTTATCGAGCAAAAAACGGCAGAAAAATACTTAATTCCAATATCCCATGTGAAATTTTCATTCTATGAGATAACTACAACTTTAAATAAAAAGGACTCAAAATAAAAATTTACTTTTCAAACAACCAAGGAATAGGTTTGTATTGATTGTGTGGTGCTAATGTAGATCTAACCAAGGCATGATCTTTAATAAATTCAACAGCAGCATCCACATCATCCGTTACAAAAATTAAATCCTTATCCTTAGGTCCAATGGTACCTGAAGCAGCAAGATGATCTATAAACTCCAGCAGGTCCTTGTGAAACTCGGTTCCGAAAAGCACGATGGGGAAACCAGAGATTTTACCAGTCTGAATTAAAGTGATGGCTTCAAAAAATTCGTCCATGGTGCCAAACCCTCCAGGCATAACTATAAAGCCATAAGAGTACTTAATCAACATGGTTTTGCGGGTAAAAAAGTAATCCATATCCACAAAATGATCCAAATAGGCATTCTGCTTTTGCTCAAATGGCAGCACAATGTTACAGCCCACAGAATGCCCACCAACCATTTTTGCTCCTTTATTGGCCGCCTCCATGATGCCTGGACCTCCGCCCGTCATTATGGTAAATCCAAGTTGGGCAATTTTTCCCGCTATTTCTTCAGTGATCTTATAAAATATGTGGTCAGGCTTAAATCTAGCGGATCCAAATACTGTGATACAAGGCCCTACAAAATGCAAATACCGGATTCCCCTAAACAAATCCCAACAAACATCTATCAAATATTTAAATTCTTTCCACCGACTGAGTGGGCCTTCCAGATACTCTATTTGTTTTTTATTGGCTTTCATCCATAAAATTATTTGGATTGCAAGATTAGAAAAAAATACTAATATTAGAATTTATTAATATTTTACCAGCTCAAGCGAAGCCCAACATGATAAATTCACCAAAAAAAGTTCCACCAGAAGTTTCCAACATGGCAGCCAATTTGATTCCGTCTGAAATCATCAAATTGGGGAACGAAATAAACAATCTTATTAAATCCGGAGTAAACGTATTTAATCTTACCATTGGAGATTTTGATCCAGAAATATTTCCAATTCCAAAGGAATTGACTGCTTTTATTATTGAAGCATACCAAAAGGGTTACACCAATTATCCAGCCGCAAATGGAGTGCCTGAACTACGGAATGCGCTTTCCGGGTTTATTCAAGAAAAATTAGGCCTGGACTATTCGCCGGAGGAAATTTTGATTTCGGGTGGCTCAAGGCCTTTAATCTATGCCACATACCGAACCATTGTAGACGAAGGAGACACCGTTATATACGCTGTACCTTCCTGGAATAACAACCATTATTGCCATCTTTCCGGAGCAAAAAAAGTTGAGCTCGAAGTTGGACAAGAGCAGAATTTCATGCCACACGCCGAAGATTTAAAACCACATTTATCTGAAGCCGTATTGTTGGCATTATGTTCTCCTCAAAATCCAACCGGGACAGTGTTTGATAAAAATACACTTCTTGAAATATGTCAGCTGGTTCTGGAAGAAAATCAGCGACGTAAAGGCAATCGTAAACCACTCTATATATTGTATGATCAGATCTACTGGCAATTGTGCTTTGGTGAACTCGAACATGTTGACCCTGTGAGTTTGGTGCCGGAATTGAGAGATTATGTCATTTATATTGATGGACTTTCTAAAGTTTATGCAGCCACTGGCATACGCGTAGGATGGAGTTTTGGCCCCATAGAAATAATGAATAAAATGAGGGCAATTTTGTCACATGTGGGCGCCTGGGCTCCAAAAGCAGAGCAGATGGCGACTGCATGGTTTTTGAAAAAAGATGGTGCGTCTCAACACTATCTAAATTGGTTCAAGCCTGAAATTGAATTCCGCCTCAAATCATTGTACAATGGACTTTCTTCTTTAAGCAAACAAGGATATCCGATTGAGGTGATTGAACCTCAGGGTGCAATATACCTTACTGTCAGAATTCCATGGAAAAACAAATTGGTCCAAGAAGGAGAGATACTGTCTCAACAAAAAGATGTTACCCGTTATTTATTAGATACCTGCAAGGTAGCGTTGGTTCCTTTTAAAGCATTTGGATCCTCCGATGAATCGGAGTGGTACAGACTCTCGGTTGGCACTCTACGTAAGGAAGATATTCCTACCATCTTGAATCAGATTAAAGAGGGAATGGATCAATTTGTATCTTTAAATAAATAAGTGAATTAAAATTTAAAACTTTATGTCAAGAGCCAAATTTGCAGTAATCATGGCGGGAGGAGTAGGAAGCAGGTTTTGGCCATCAAGTCGTAATCAAAAACCAAAACAATTCCTGGACATACTTGGAACCGGAAAATCTCTGCTTCAAATGACTTTTGATCGTTTATGTAAAATAACCTCTCCGGAATGCATATTGGTGGTCACGCACAAAGACTATTATGCTCTTGTTCAGGATCAGTTGCCTTTGATATCTGAAAAAAATATACTTACAGAACCAGAACGAAAGAATACTGCACCATGTGTTTTATATGCAGCACATGTAATCCGGGAAATTTCTCCAAATGCGGATATGCTCATTGCTCCCGCAGATCATCTAATATTAAATGAATTTCAATTTATCAAAGATGTAGCTGAAGGATTTTCCTTTCTGGCAAAAAACAATGCAATACTTACCATGGGCATACAAGCTTCCAGACCGGACACAGGTTATGGATATATTCAATTGAATGAAAGTGGTATGATCTCTGATGAAATTTATCCCGTAAAGCGATTTGTGGAAAAGCCAGATCACAATACTGCTCTTGAATATCTGAACAGTGGAAATTATGTTTGGAATAGTGGCATGTTTCTCTGGAACACACAAACTATTCTTGAAGCTTTTGACCAACATGCTCCTTCAATGGCATGTCTCTTTAGCCCATTTGACAGAAATAATATTGAAGCAGTTTATTCCAAATGTGAAAGCATCTCCATTGACTACGCCATCATGGAAAAATCCAACCAGGTCTATGTCAAGAGTGTGGACTTTGGCTGGAGTGATCTTGGGACCTGGGGTTCATTGTACACCTTACTTCCCCATGACAAATTTGGTAATTCTGTAAACAATGACCAACATATTTTGGTAGACTCAGAAGATTGCATCATCCATAATGAGACCAATCAAATCATAGCAATACAAGGATTGAAAAATTTCATTATTGTCAACACTCCGGACGCGTTACTGATTTGCGACAAAAACGACGAGCAAAAAATAAAACAAATTACAGCAGAGGTTGGAATCAAATTTGGCAATCATAAAACCTAGTATAAAGCTAAATTCTCAAACTATTTTAGAATGGGATTCAATAGGCAGTTTCCTTTGTAGATATTGCATCTGCTAAAATTATCTAGGCTCTAAATTGTAGCAACTAAAAGGAACTCCATGACCTATACAATCCTACAATAGAACCTTACCATTAAATACTTACACCACCCGGACTGTCAGTGGACTCAAATTCTCATCCACCTCCCTACTTTTAAAGTTTATTCAAATCATTTATGGGTCCAAATTTTAGGTTAAATCAAAAAAATTTTAATTAAAACCTTGATTTTATCATTGTTTCCGTATATTCGTTAACTGGGAGCGGTGGTCCGAAAATTGTTCCTGAGTGCAAATGTGTTCAATATGGTCGTTATTAAAACTCAAGTATGAAAAGTTTGTGTAAACTTTTGCTGAGCGTAATGTTGATTCATTCGAATCTTTTTAGTCAGCCCATAAATGAATTTGCCGCAAAAAGTTACCTGAGAACGGGTAATTCCGATGGCTACATTAGTCCTTTTATCGATGTGGTTGGTTCTTCCATGAATTCCTCAGGTTTTTCCTATTTGTATGATTCCATTCAAAAGTTTCATATTTATGTCGGTCTGAATGTTACTTCTGCTTTCATTCCAGGAAGCATGCAAAGTTTTGATGGCGTTACAGAGGAGCCTTTTTCCCGTGAGCTCACAGTTGCTAACGCGCCCACCGTTTTCGGTAGCAATTCTGCTTTAACCGCTGTTGATCAGACCGGAAATGCTTATGTGTTTCCGGGTGGCTTTGGAATAAATCGAGTGAATTTACTTTTTCCGTCCCTGCAAATCGGCAACTTCTTTAATACAAATTTGAGCTTTAGGTTTTTAGCTCTGGATTTTGGTGGAGATCTAAAGAGCATCAAATTATTTGGTGGGGGTATTCAACATTTCATCAGTCCATATTGGGGTGCAAAGGACTATTTTGTTGGCGTAGGAGCCAGTTATAATCAAATTAAAATAGGCGAATATTTAACCGGAAACAGTATCCTGGCCCAAGTGAATGCCGGACAACAAAAAGGTATTTTTAATTATTATGGATTTGCCGCTCTTCAAAAGAATAAATATGAGTTCTTTTATGCGGATGCGGAGAACGGCGATGGATCAGTAGTCTATGAAGGGGATCAGCCGATACGTTTTGGATTGGGAGGTGGAATCCAGCTTTGGAAATTTTACTTACATGCAGAAGGTTCAGGATTTAAGCCAGTTGTTGCTTCTGTCGGATTTGGATTAAGATTTAAATAATGATATTTAATTTCAGCTAAAAATGAAAAATATATTAACCTTAATAATAACGATTTTCCTCTTTTCAGGATGTGAAGAAACTAAAAAAGTCAAACTAGAATTTACCAGCAATCCAAACATCAATGAATTAGGTGAATTTACAAAAACCGGTGTTTTGATTGCAAAGTCAATTAGTAAATCTGATATTATTAATAAATTGAACCTTGACTCTGACGTTGAACTAACGAAGTTAATTATTACACGTGCTTTTGCTGAGGTTCACTTAAATGATGTCAAGGCAGACAGTGTGTTATTTGACCTGTATTGTGATGCCATTCCCTTATTGTCCGTTTACAAAGGATCTGTAGCAGTCAAGCAGGGCTTTTTCGAATTCAATCCGCAGACAAAAAAGGTAAATCTTTTAGGCGTATCTCTGACCTTGACAGACTTATTAAACACTCAATTAGATCAGGTGATAACCAATGGTAAGATCATTAGATTCAGAGCAGTAGGTAGAACATTTCCTACAGGTTCTGAGGTTAACGGCACTGCAAATTTGCAAATAGAATTTGCAGCGACTTATCTTAAGTGCGTGGAATGGCCGGATATTTTAATTTCAGAAAGTGAGAATCATGGTGCCTGTAATTAAAATTTTCGCAATGTGATAAAGTGACTTTTAAGGATCAACTGTATAGGTTTAACCTCTCCATGTAATGGTCTTGTGCAGTATTGGTTTGTTCTTGAGTTTAAGTTCAAGTATCAATAATTCAGAAGAAATTAAATTCAAGCGGATATCGGTTTCCTTACCAAAGTATAATCTCTTTCCATCAGCTGCAAGTACCTGAATAAATTCCACCATTTCATTGGTAGTTATCTTAAGCGTGTTGCCTATTTGTACTATTGTGTACAATGAAGGTTTTTCGTTAAGATGGTTGGTTTGTGAACTCAGTTTGAATTTACCTTCCATCAAACGAACAGTTCCATCCGCATTATCAGACCATGAAACCAGGATTTTATTCGAATGAAATGCAACATCGGGGTGGGTTTGATTCCCATTTTGATCTGCATTAATTCTAAAAGAGTTTTTTAAAAGATCTGTGGAAATACCTGTAGAGTGGGTAAAATAAATATCGTTGTTGTTGTCGGCTTCTTGCCAAACCATAGCAACTGTGTCTTTGCTTCCGGCCATCCTTGGATAATTCTGACTTAGACCTCTACCCTTCTGGTGATCCATACTCATTACTTGTTCCAGTTTATTTGTAGCAATATTATAACTGGAATAAAAAACCTTCGGTGGATTTACTCTTCCACTCATCCAGCAAGTATGGAGTATATCTTCATTAAAAAAGCCATCCCCACCTGTTGAGGGACATGAAAAAATAACCCAATCTTTATTATCCAGCTCCGTATGGATGTTAAAATTTACCCCGCGGTTCTCAGAAATTGCAACTGCCATATTTCTTACATTGCCCCGGTTGTTTCTGTAAAATACAGCCAAGCGATTTGCATCTGATTCCATCGCTACAGGGCAACAATCGCAGGCTTCACCAAATTGCGGCTCAACCAATTCACGGAAACCATCAAAATCATTTCCAAAATTTTCAGAACGGATACTGACATAATGTGGCTCTGACCAATCTTTGTTAAATCTCATGTAACTAACAATAGGTTGGTGATTAATATCCACAGATACACCGGGAAACCGACAATAGAATGTGTCCGGATTAACTATCGGAATAGGTAAGTTGAAATTTTTGCCATAGTCTTCCGAACGCATGAGGTAAATTTTA